>JALSNC010000173.1 GCA_026987195.1 Desulfobulbaceae bacterium
AGAGCACTAAAGAAGCCTCCTCGACGTTTGACGTGGATTTGATTATTTTAAAGCAGCAATTCCCGATATGGCCTCAATGCCTGAAATAGGGCGGTATCTGGAAAAGTCGTTTCGTAAACTTTTACATCTATCATCTTGTTTTTATAAAAAATTTATTTGAAAAAACCTGATTTTTTGCTTGACATAATCCGTGAAATCGGTCGCGATTTTTCTTGTGATATCAATATGTTACAAGGAGAATCGAGATGTCGTCGCTCAAAAATATCGTTAACCGGCACCGTAACTCGGGAAAAACGTTTCGCAGGATAAGAATGCGCTGTCATCTTAATGCAGATAAACTCTACGCACGCATACGGACCGATTTCGACATGGTCCCGGACCATCGGGCAAGCAACAGCAGTATTGCCATGACCGATGCCCTGCTGTCCGGATTTGCCATGTTCTGCCTGAAGGATCCTTCATTACTTGCCTTTGAAAAGCGCAAGCAGGAAGAACCTGAAAGTCTGCACGAGGTGTTCGGTATTAGCCGCATTCCCAGTGACACCCAGATGCGCACTATCCTTGATCCTCTTGATGTCAGGACTATCCGGCGACCCTTCAAAACCATATTTGCCCAACTCCAGCGAGGAAAAGTGCTGGAAAAGATGACCTGGTTGGGCGGGTACCATCTGCTGGCCCTTGACGGAACCGGCATCTATACTTCTGAAAAAATGGGTTCAGCCTACTGCCTGCGCAAAAGAAAGCGCAACGGTAAGGAGGAGTATTATCAGCAAATGTTTGCCGGTGCCTTTGTCCACCCTGAACGTTCCGAGGTGATCCCCACCTGTCCGGAAATGATCGTTAAGCAGGACGGCATAAAAAAGAATGACTGTGAACGAAACGCTGCCAAACGGTACCTGGCGGATTTCCGCCGGGAACATCCCCACCTCAAAACCATAGTGATCGAGGATGGGCTTGCCTCCAATGCCCCGCATATCCGGGAGCTGGAGAAACATGATCTGCGCTATATCCTTGGGGTAAAGCCCAACGATCATGAGTATCTGTTCCAGTTGGTAGACGAGGCTGTTGCCTCGGGAGAGATCAGCGAATTCCACCTGCCCGATCCGGATAACCCCGAGGTGCATCACTGTTTCCGTTTTCTCAACAATGTCCCTCTTAACAAAAGCAGCGAGGACTCGTTACGGGTCAATTTCCTGGAATACTGGGAAACAGACAATGCGGGCAACATCCGGAACCGATTTTCCTGGGTAACGGACATCTCCATCAGCAGAGATAACGCCTACGAGATCATGCGTGCTGGCCGCTCCCGATGGCGTATTGAGAACGAGGCCTTCAATACCCTGAAAAATCAAGGTTACAATCTGGAACATAACTACGGCCTGGGCAAGCAGCACCTGAGTGCGGTATTTGCCCATCTGTTGATGCTTGCTTTCCTGGTGGACCAAGTTCAGGAGCTGTGCTGCCCACTGTTTCAGGCGGCCCGCGCTAAATGCGGCACAAAACGGTATCTCTGGGAAAGGATTCGAGGCTTTTTCAGTGAATATATTGCCCCATCCATGGAGGTGATCCTCCACTACATTGTCCACGGTATTCCCAAAAACAGAAAGCGCATAGAGGCGCCATGGGACTAGCGGCCGTTCGGAATATCAAATTGTCAAGGATCATGCCTTTCCGGGAAACAGATGCCGGAAAGAAGACCGGAGAAGTAGGTTCAATTTTCGGCTTTTTCTCCGGTAAAACAGTACTCGCAGCCTTCCTGAGCTCATTTTAGGTCAGGAAGCGGTACAAATGAATCTGAGCTGCGCAAATCTCACCCACTTTTGTCGGAGTGAGGGCTAAAGCGGGAATGGCTGATCAATAATAATAACTTTTTTTGATTTGGCAACGGCGGTGACGGCCTCTTGCGGAAAACGATCCGCCAGGTGAGGGAACCCTCACCGTCAGGCACGGGCGGTTGCCAGCCTGCGCAGGTACAGCAGCCAACCGATTCCCGGCAGGAGAAACAGCAAGGAGAGGCAGAGGACAATGGTGCGGGGATCGACGCCGGCATCCAGTGCCAGCCCGGTGAGCCAGCTCGACAGGCTCAGCACCAGGGTGAGCAGGGTCATCTCGGCAGCAAAGACCCGGCCGCGGAACCGGGCCTCGACAGTGCGCTGCAGCAGGGTGGTGCTGAAGACCCACTGGATGGCGCCGCCGATATGGCCGGCAAAGACGCACAGGGCGGCCAGGAGAATGGTGGGCGCCTGGCTGAAGAGCAGGTAGGCGGCCGAGGAGATGAAAAAGGCCAGGCCGATGGCCCGGCGCATGCCCTGGCGGCTGTCGCCGAAGAGGCGCCAGGCCAGGATGGGACCGACCGCGGCGCCCAGGCCGCGCATGGAATAGAGCACCCCGCTCAGGCCGCCCCGGCCGCCGTCGGCAAAGACCTGCTCACCGAACACGGTGAGCATGACCAGGATGCCGCCGGAAAGGGCCCAGCCGCTCTTGACCACAAGCAGGGCCCTGACCCGGGGATGGGCCTGCACATAGCGGAATCCCTCGACCAGATCGGAGAGACCGACCAGGCGAGCCAGGGAGAGCGGGCCCCTGCCGCGCACCGGCGCGGCCGGCAGGATCACCCCGAGGAGCAGCCAGGCAGAGACGAGAAACGAGGCCGCATCGATCAGTATCGCCGTCTGCCAGCCGAAAATGGCCGTGACGAATCCGCCCAGGGCCGCACCCATGGCGAGCATCATGGACCAGGTGGAACCGGAGAGGCCATTGGCCACATTCAGTTCATCAGGCCGGCACAGGTCCGGCACCGAGGCCTGGCGGGCAGGATGGGAGAAGGTCCACAGGGATTCCTGGGCAAAGGCCAGCAGGTAGATGAGCCAGGCCAGCTCCAGCCGGCCGGCCAGCAGGTAGCAGAGTACCAGGGCGCCGCGGGCCAGGTCGCAGGTAACAAGAATGGTCTTGCGGCGGAACCGGTCGGCCACCACCCCGGCCAGGGGGCCAAGCAGGGCAGAGGGAAGGAACTTGGCGATCAGAAACCAGCTCACCGCCTCGCCGGAACCGGTCATCCGTGTCAGGAGGACAAAGATGGCGATATAGTTGAACCAGTCACCGGCCTGGCTGATGACGCTGGCAAACCAGAACCGGCGGTAGCGGGGATTGGCCCGCAGCAGCCGGAGATAGGCTCCGGGGCTGCCGCCGGAGAGATGGGGCGGCCCGGTTTTGACATCTTCAGGTTCAGACACTGGACAGGCACGGATATAAAGAAAATTTCACTGAAGTGCAGCAGCACCCCGGCTCTGCGCACGGAGGAAATGCCCGTTATGGGGAGAGCGGTCTGGCAGGGCATGAACAGCCGCACACGTCTCCCTGTAAGCGCTTACAGCATTGTGGCCGGAAAAACCGATGGCTGGTTATCCCGTGAGGGGTTACGTCTGCCTGTGGTCAATGGCCTCCTTCAGCCTGGGTGGGGGCACGGGCGGTCAGCCCTCTTCCGGAGTGGGGTCCGTGGCCAGGCAGGCCCTGTTTCTGCCCTGCCGCTTGGCCTGGTACATGGCCACGTCGGCCTGACGGATCAGGATGTCCGGACCACCACCATGGTCCGGGTACAGGGCTATACCGATACTGACCCCCAGGTTACAGTCGGCATACCTTCGGGTGAGAGACCGGGCCATCATGGCGCCGATCTTGTCCGCCACCCTGCGGGCGGCGTCGCCATCGCCGATCTCGGGCAGAGCAAGGATAAACTCGTCCCCACCCCACCTGCACAGGATGTCGGAATCCCGCAACCGCTGCCGCAGGGTCGCCGCGATCCCGCTCAGCAGTTCATCTCCGGCATTATGACCATAGCGGTCGTTCACCTGCTTGAAGTTGTCGATATCAAGAAACAGGACCGCTGTTCTTTCCTTTTTGCGCGCGGCCCGGCGTAAATCCTGCTCAAGCAGATCATGAAACAGGCGGCGATTGGCCAGACCCGTGAGCTTGTCATGATAGGCCAGGTATTGCAATTTGGCCCTGGCTGCATTGAGGTCGGTGATGTCATGGAGACTGATCACCGCGCCCAGCCTGTTGCCCTCGTTGTCGAACATGGCCTGCCCGCTGGCCCGCAGTTCCCGATTCTTCCCGTCCCCGGTCCGGACGACCATCTCCTCGTTGATCACCTCTTTGCCCTCAAAGGCCCGGACCAGCGGAATCTCCTCTGGTTTCATGGGCGATCCATCCTTGTGAAAAAGGCGGAAATAACTGCTCCACTCCGCACAGGGAAGCCGTGCCAGGTCACGGCCATGGATCTCACGGCTGGCACGGTTGAACACGGTCAGCTCGCCCCTGGCATTGCAGGCCACGATACCGTCGTGGATGTGCTCCAGCACGGCCCGCTGGAATTTCTGCTGGCGAACGATTTTTCTCTGAGCGGCCTTCAGGGAACTGATATCCAGAAAATACCATATCCTGCCAAGATACTCCTCATCCGTGTGGACGGGGAAAGAGTAGCGGTAGAAGACACGACCATCTTTGAGCCTGACTTCGTCCGTGCTTTCCTGGCGTGGATCTTCATAGAGGGCATATACCTTGCGCAGAAACTCCCCGGGTTCCGCCACCTGGTCAAGCACCACCTGTAAACTTTCGTTGTCATCCCTGCTCTGCTGGATATGAAGCGGGATATTCCACATCTCGAGGAACTTGCGGTTGTACGAGATCATCTCCATTCGCTCGTTGACCAGCAGGATGCCGGCAGGGTTGCGCTGGTACTGTTCCTCGAGAATGCGCATTTTGCGGCAGCCGGTCACGCAACTGCCATCCCTCGTATGCCCCGTCACCACAAACAGCAGCTCATTGGCAGGCAGGATGCTGACCGATACGGCAACCGAAATGGTCTGCCGGCCGGCAGCCTGCATGGGCAGGACTCTTTTGACAGGATCGCCGTTGTTCAGGGATTCGACAATATCCCGCAGTTCCTCGACAGTCTCCAACGGGCAGAGAGATGACAGGGCAACGGAACCGGAGGTGAAGCTGTGATCGGAAAAAAGGGAACAGGCCTCGGGATTGGCACGGACAATGGTCAGATCACTGCTGAGAACCATGGCCGGACATGGCAGATGCTCGAAAAGTTCCATGACAGGTTACCGGAAAGAGAAGTGCAGAGCCGCGCACCCTGCGTAAGAGAAAAGAGAACCTGCAACCGACTGCGCAGACGTCGGAATGTAGCATGACGGCGACAGGAAAGTCAATCCAGGGGCAGGAAGAAAGAGATTGGGAAAATCCGTTGCGGCGGAAACGATTCAGAAGATTCTTCCGTGGGAGGCGGAAAATCATTTTCAAAAAATCGCCAGGCGGGAAGGAAAAGCCTGCACACCGCTGATCCAGTCCCCGGCCTGCCCGGTTTACCGGTATGGAGCCAGTGCAATACACAACGAAACACGCGGGCTAGACCACCCGAAAGGCATCGGCCACAGGTTTGCTGCCGATCCCGGTCCACTCCACCTCCCGCAGGCAGGCCCGGCAGAGCCGGAAGTAATGGACCGAATCCACGGTATGGTCGATGAGGGACGCCATCTTCTCCTGCAGCTCGAGGAGCTGTTTCTCGCTCAGATCCGGACACTGGAAGACAGACTTCTGCACCCGCACCCCGAACCCCTTCAGGGCCTTGACCACCCGGTAGCGTGCGCGGTCGTCACTGATGTCATAGCAGACGATATAGAACATCTCCCGACTTCCTCTTCAGCGACTCACCGCGAACGGCCGGTAGGGCGTGCCGTCCGGCTGCAGGCTTTCGGCCAGGCGGCGGCACTGGCTGTGCATGATCCAGCGCAGCGAGGTCTTCTCGCCGGAGGGAGGATAGAACAGGGACTGGTCGAGCTGCCTGCGCCAGGCCGCGATCAGGGCCCGGCATACCGCGGGCTTCATCAGCACCGGCCGGACGCCCTTTCCGTCGTCCCCCTCTTCTGCCGGGCCGGTGACAAAGTCACCCGGTCGCACCACCCGGCGGTTGACCAGGGTCAGGACCAGCCGCTCGCCGAAGATCCGCCATTCCTCGACCAGGTCGCAGGCCAGGGAGGGACGGCCGTGCGCCACCTCGTGCAGGGCGCCGAGATAGGGATCCAGGCCGACCCGACGGATACTGTTGAGAATCTCGTTGGTGAACAGGGTATAGACAAAGGAGAGCAGCGCATTGACCGGGTCCCGCGGCGGCCTGCGGTTACGGCCGGTGAACGAAAAGCCGTTGCCGTGAAGCAGGAGACCGAAAACACCGTAATAGATCCTGGCGCCATAGCCCTCGATGCCCCGCACCTGGTCCAGATCTTCGGCCCGGTCCAGCTTCTGCTGCAGGGCCTTGACCTGCACCCCGGCCTCGCGCAACCGAAGGTCCCGTGACCGGCTGCCGCGCCGGAGCAGCATCCGGGCCTGGTTTTCCAGCTTGCCATGCACGATCCTTCGGGCGAGGTCAAGCCGGAACCCCTCATCCCCGAGCCGCATGTACTGGCGCTGCCGGAGGGTGACATGGCCTGGTTCGTCCAGCAGCAGCCTGGCCCGGAACCTGCCACCCGGAGTGAGGAAGACGGTATCGATCCGGTTGGTGATCAGGAAATCAAGCACGGCTCCGGAAAGGGATGTCCGGCCGGCCAGGGTCAACTGGTGCAGGCCCGAGGCCGGGATGGTGTCCAGAACGCGACTGCCGCGCATGATCTTCAGGCAGTCACCATCCTTCCGCAGGCAGGCCCCATGTTCAAGTACATACAAAGAATCCATAATCAATCACATGAATCTTTCCACCTGGTGGATGGCCCGCTGCAGGCAGGCCAGGGCGTCCTTCAGGTTTTCCACCTTTTCGCTCCTTGGCTGCGGTTCTTCTCCAAAACCCTCCAGGTGGCGGAGGGGATGGGCATATCCCGGACCCTCGAAGGTGCAGGGCAGATCACCACCCGCCTCCAGCAGGCTGTGGATCCTTCTGCAGCCGAGCACCGTGCCCCGCACACGGCTGATCTTGTAGTCCAGCAGCGGCCGGCTGTACTCTGGCAGGCTGGAAAAGAGATGGTGGAGCAGCAGGTGAGCGCGCGGCAGGTGGCCGATGGTGGCAAGGAGTATCTTTTCCTCGCGGACAGACAGGGTCTTTGCCGACCGCAGCGTGGCCATGACCTGGCCCAGCATGGGACAGCAGCTCTCCAGCCGGGCCAGCTCCGGGTACTCTTCCGCCCAGGCGGCACGACGCGGGTGGAGCATCACCGGCGCCTTCCGGTGCCGTTCGGCCAGGCGCAGGACCACATCGGCCCGCGTGGGCCGCAGAGCGGCGAGCAGCTCGAACTGGCTGTCGCGGTTCCTGTCCGCGGCCATGACAAAGGATGACGGCTTGCCCGTAGCCCGGTGAATGCCGAGCGGCAGCTTGACCAGGTTGCCGAATCCCTTGCCGGTGCGCCGGTCCTGCTTGGGAAAGATCTCCAGGTTGAAACACTCCAGATCCTCGTTCAGGCCGTTGATCAGTCCCTGCAGGGCCGCGCGCATGGCCGCGGCCGGCACCGGCTCCCGGACGGGAAACCAGAAATGGTATCCCTTGCCGCCGCTGACCTCGGCCAGGCAGCAGAGCCCGGCCTCATGGGCCAGTCCGGCGATCCGCTTATGGAGGTACAGGCTTTCGCGCCGTATGGTCGGCCGCTGTTTCCGCGCCTCCCGCGCATCACGTAGCCGGCCGACCAGGTCAACGTCGATCACGCCCAGGTGAACCTGGCTCCTCCGGTCGAGCAGGTAGATGCCATAGGTCCTGCGCCCGGACAGGTGATCACGGACATCGGCAGGCTGCATGGGCCGGCGTACCGGCACGTATCCCTGCCTGCCCTCGCCACGATTGACCCATTGCCGGGCAAAGGCATCCTCCCTGCCGCGGAAGAGCCGCAGAAAGAGCGCCACCTGTTCATCCTCGCGCCGCAGATTCTCAAAAGGGGCCAGAATATCGTCCCGGTCCATGTCGGAGGCGGCCTCGGCGCCGGCCGCATCCTGCCACAGCCTCCGGACATCCTCCGGCACATGCGCTTCCGCCCCTGCGCTGATCCGGACCAGGGCCGGCCGGTCATCGAGAAGCCGCAGCAGCTCGATATGCTGCTGCCACGCCTCTGCGCAGGCAGGGAACCTGGCGTGGAGGCTGCCGTAGATCTCGCGGGCCCGGTCGATCAGACCGTGCTGACGGGCAACGAGGGCAAGCCGGAGCAGGTCGGCCGCATCCACGGCGGCCAGCAGGCTGGCGTCGGCCAGGGCCTGGCGGACAAGGCCGGTGCCGCTCTCGTCCAGCGGCGCTTTTTCCAGCCGGTCGAGGAGCAGCCTGTATTCCCCGGCCTGCCCCGACTGGTGCCGGTTGACGGTAACGGTCTGCATGTTATCCCTCCTGGCTCACCAGGGTCAGGCCCCTGCCCCGGGCCGCTGCCTGGCGGACCAGCCCGGCCAGGCGGGCAAAGTTCGGGTAACGGAAACGGAGCTGCTCCAGCTCCTCGATGATCGCGAGGGCCTCGCCGGCACGATCAAGCCGGTACAATGCCGCGGCCTGCCAGAACATCGCCTCATGCGACGGATTGCCGAAGCACTGGCGGCAGAACTCGACCGCATCCCGGCTCAACTGCTCGGCCTCGGCAAACCGGCCCCGGGTCAGGTGAATACGCGCCATGCGGACCAGGGCCTTGTGGCGGCTTCGCCGGTCCCGCTCGGCAGACGCCGCCAGGACCTTCAGGGCCTCTTCCGTCCTGCCCCGGGCCACCAGGATGTCGGCCTCGGTCCAGCGAACAAACGGCCTGCGCCTGGCAGCGGGAACCTGGCCGATATGCCTGGCCGCCCGCTCCAGCCGGCCCATGGCCAGGGCACACCGGGCGGCAAGCTCGTGCACGAAATCCAGCGGCTGGCCGGATTCGGCGCGGTGAACAGCCACCTCCAGGTGTTGCAGGGCATCGCCGGGCCGGCCCAGGGCATGGAGTACCTTGGCCATGGCAAAGTGCTTGAACAGGGGATGCATGTGGTCCCGGTCGCGGTCCAGCTCAATGACCCGCTCGATCAGGGACAGGCTGCGTCCGGGCCTGGATTCCCGCAACAGGCAGGAGGCCAGATGGTACATGGCCTTGATGTACTTGGGATACTGCTGGTGCTGCCGCTCCCTGGTCTCGGCGTCCTTGCCCTCCCAGTTGGCAATGGCCTGCTCGAACAGGGGTATGGCACGCCGGGTATTGCCCTGGATCTCCTTGCAGAGCACGCCGTATCGGTAGAAAAAGGTCACCGAGTCCGGCCGCAGGCGGCATGCCTCGTCAAAATGCTCACGGGCCACCGCCTTCAGCCGCTTCTTCTCCCCGGGCGGCATGGGCTGGCGCATGCCACGGGCGGTGAACAGCGCGTCCAGGGCCGTGTAGGCCACGGTATAGTGGGCAAGAGCGTTTTCAGGGTCTGTGCCGGTGACCGGTTCCAGGCAGGCCAGGGCCTCGTCATGCCGGCCGGCCCGGCAAAGGGCAAAGCCGACCTTGAGCCGCACCTCGTCGGCCAGGCCGCAGTCAGCCAGTTCCGGCAGCTTTTCAGCCACCGGGTGGAACAGGGCAATGATGTCGTCCCAGCGGTTCGCCGTCTGCAGCTCCGCGATCTCGGCAATAACGCGGTCCAGATCCCGTTGCAGCCGTTCACCTGTCCAGGGCGCGGCTGCCTGGTCGGCGAGAAAGTTGTCGCTGTCACGTCGATCCTGTCCGGAAGGCTCGGCAGGCAGATCGACATGACCCACGACCCTGGCCTTCTGGCCGGAAAGATTCTGTACAAGAGATGCTGCTGTCATGATCCTGCCTCCTGATTTGAGGAAGAAGTGCGTACCCGATACCTCTATTCTTTCCTACGGGCAGGATATGTGTTTTTTCGCAGGATCAGAAAAAAAGAAAAAAGGCCCTGCTGCCGGCACTACCACCGGCAACAGGGCCTTTGCTGTCTGCTGCGCGTCTGTCGCGGATTTCAGCGGCAGGTGAAAAATAGTTCACTGCCACTGGCAACAGCCTGACATCCCGCAAAAAATTGTAACAGTTAGCAGTGCATGAGCTGTGCATAATCGCGGCCGGCCACCAGGCAAGCGAGCGCAGCGGGACGCCGATATCCCGCTCTACGGGCCAGCCGCGAGCGCGTGCAGGCAAAGCGCAGGCTCCGGCCAGCGTGCTGCTGAACTTGTATGAGCCGCCTCTGCCGGCCTCAGGTGAACATCTCGTCCAGGCTCTCGGCGGTCAGTATCCTGTCCGACCACTCGAGGAGCTGGTCCTCGTCGGCCTGATGTACCATGTCTTCGATGTCACGAGGGAGCGAGCCAAAC
>JALSNC010000174.1 GCA_026987195.1 Desulfobulbaceae bacterium
GGTGGCTACCTGAGTAAAAAGAAAAGACCGGTTCCGGCGGCCAGGTTCAATGGCGGCCAGAAGGTCTGGTTCTGGCTCGCCACCGTGGGGGGCGGTGTCATGGCCTGGTCCGGCTACGAGCTCTATGCCTTCCGGATGGCCACCGACCAGATCCGGCTTGCGGCCATGATCCACAACATCCTGGGCGCGGCCCTGGTCGCCTTCTTCATCGTCCATCTCTACATGTCCCTGTTCGCCATCCGGGGCGCCCTGGGATCCATGATCAGCGGTTACAAGTGCCGCCAGGAGGTGGAGATCCTGCACAGCCGCTTTCCCGTCGATTAGCCATGCCACCCATTGTCACCTTCATCGGCTGGCACAACTCGGGCAAAACCACCCTGGCCAGCCGGGTGGTGCGCCACCTGAAAGAGCGCGGTTTCCGGGTGGCGGTCATCAAGTCGACCAAGGAAGAGGGGCTCGATCCGGACAGCCCCGGAACCGATACCGGCACCTACCGCCGGGCCGGGGCCGACAGCGTGACCCTGCTCGCCCCGGACCAGATGGTCATCACCATGCCCAACCCGGGCCTCAACCTGGTCTCCCTGGCCCACCGTTTTTTCAGTGACATGGATATGGTCATCGGCGAGGGGTTCAAGGAGGCCCGACAGGTGGCCAAGATCGAGGTCTGCCGGGACGCCGCCAGGCTGCTGCGCGACCGGGTCACCGGGGTGATCGCCATTGCCACGGACCAGAGCATTGCCGGTGACCACATCTTCCGGCTCGACGAAAGCCGGGAATTGGCGGATTTCCTGGAGAAACGGTTCCTGCACGGAACCCGGGACGAACAGGAACAGGTGGTGCTGCTGGTGAACGGCAGCCGGGTGGTGCTCAAGGACTTTGTCCAGGAGGCGCTGGCCGGCAGCGTCACCGGCTTTCTCGGCACCCTCAAGATTCCGCTCCCCATGCGGCAGATCGAGCTGAAGATTACACTGCCTGACGGGAAATGAGTTCAGGCGGCTCTTCGGCATACTCCCGGCGAATGCGGTCGAAGTCACGCTGGCGGGTGACAAAGGCCTCCACCACCACGGGATCATACTGGTAGCCGGCCCCGACCACGATGGCCTCCACCGCCTGGCGGTGGCTATAAACCTCCCGGTAGAGAGTACGGCTGGTCATGGACTCGTAGGAATCTGCCACCGCCATGATCCGGGAACTGAGCGGAATCTCCTTGCCCTTCAGGCCCTGGGGATAACCTGTACCGTCCCACCGTTCATGATGGAAGTAGGCGATGCTCTTGGCCATGGCCAGAAAGCCGCTGCCCTCTCCCTGTGCCTCCATGGCCTTGATCACATCACCGCCGTTGATGGTGTGACGGCGACAGATCTCCTGTTCCTCCGGCGTCAGTTCCCCCCGTTTCATGAGGATGGCATCGGGAATGGAGACCTTGCCGATGTCATGGAGCACCACGGCCTGCCTGAGGTTGTAGATGTAGGAACCGCTCAGGCGCTCGCCCGGCTCGCGCCTGCGGGCCAGTTCCCTGGCCAGAACCGTACAGTATTCCCGGATCCGTTCCAGGTGCCTGCCCTGGCTGATATCCCTGTGCTCGGAGAGCCGGGCCAGGGCCAGGATGGTGGCGGTTTCGGTCATCTTCACCAGCTCCAGCGACCGGACCAGCTCCTGTTCCAGCAGCTTGCGCCTGGAGACATCCCGGACCACAAGCTGCAGACCAAGGACCTGCCTGTCCCGCTTGAGCAGGGTGCCGGAGATCTCCGCATCCACCTGCCTCCCGTCCGCCCCCTCGAGCCGCAGCTGGAACCCGGCCACGGACCGGCCGGCGGCAAGACGCGCCAGCAGATCATCCCTGACCCGCTGCCGATCGCCCTCGGCGACGAACTCCAGCAGCGATACCCGCTCCTCCCTGCCGAAAGCCACCTGCATGTGCCGGAAGAAACGGGGCCTGGCATGGAGGATATCGCCCTGGTCATTGACCAGGAGCACGTCATCGGCGATCTGCTCGAGCAGGAGACGGTAACGTTCCTCCGAGGCCTTCTGCTCCCTGGTCCGCCGGGTGACCTCTTCTTCCAGGAGGGCCGCCTGACGGGAAAGTTCACCGGCCGCCGCATCCTCTTCCATGCGCAGGACGAACTCCCTTTCCCTGGCCGCAGCCTCGGTACAGCTCTGGATGGCGGCCACCATGATGAAACAGAGTATGAAGAACAGGTTGTTGAACAGGACAAGGAAGGATTCCTGCGGTACCGGGGCGAAGAATGAGAGGGCCAGGACATAGATCACCACCGCCATGGTACCGCAGATCACGGTCTGATGCATGGTCAGGGGAGCGATGGCGGTATAGGTGATGATAATCACCGGCAGGCCAACCCAGTAGGGAGACTGGACCCCGCCGGTACGCACCACCAGGAGGACGATGAACAGGGTGATCAGGAGATAACCGGCACAGCCGATGAGGAGGGTGAAACGTCGTCTGCGGTCCAGGTGATTGGCAAGAAGCAGCATCCCCTCCAGGACAAAGGTCTCCA
>JALSNC010000175.1 GCA_026987195.1 Desulfobulbaceae bacterium
GGTGCCGGCAGGAGATCCTGGGGGCGGCCGCGGCCCAGGTAGCCTGCAGCGTGGGTGGTCGCTGGCAGGCGCTGGCGCACTACCGGGAACAGCTCGGTCCGGCGGCGGATGCCGGGGACGGGGCCACTTTCTGCGCCCTCTGCTGCCGGGCCCTTGCCCTGGGCTTTGCCGACAAGTGGGAAGAGGACGGCGGAAAGAGGTCAACACCATGAACAGACTGCTCAACTTTTCCACCCATGGCGGCGACCTGCGCCTGTTTGCCGATGACTGGGACCGGGTGGCCGCCTTTGTCGCCGGCCAGGGGTTCGACGGTCTTGAACTGCTGCCGGTGGGTGACTATCCCTTTGCCCGGATACCGGCAGCCCTGGTGCACGGCCTGCACCTGCGTTTTTTCGTCATGCTGCGCCAGATCTGGCGAGGTGACAGAAAGTGGCTGCTGGAGACCTTCGGCGACTGGGAGACCGTGCGCCGCTTCTACGGCGGCACGGACCGGACAGCGATTGTGGATACCTATGTTCACCAGCTCGAGCTGGCCCGCAGGTTCGGCTGCCGCTACGTGGTCTTTCATCCAGTCCACTGCGAGCTGGATCATGTCCACGACTGGCGGTTCCCCTGGTCCTGGCGCGAGACCCTGGAGCTCTGCGCCGAGGTGATGAACGAGGTGCTGGCCCGCAGCAGGTACCGGGGCTGGCTGCTCTTTGAAAATCTGTGGTGGCCGGGCAGTCTCCGGCTCAGGGATGTGGAGGAGTACGCCTATCTGCGGCAGCGGGTGGCCCATGACCGCTGCGGCATTGTCCTGGATACCGGTCACCTGCTGGCGGACGGCGGCGGGTTTGACCACGAGGAGGCAGCCATAAGCCACCTGCTGGCCCGGCTTGACAGTCTCGGTGAGCTGCGGCGCGAGATCCGCGCCGTCCACCTGACCTGCAGCCTGAGTGGCCGCTATATCCGTGCCAGCCGGAAGAGCAACCTGCCCCGGCAGTCCGGTTTCCGGCAGCGGCTGCAGGCAGCCAGGGAGCACGTGATGCAGATCGACCGCCACGATCCCTTCAGCAGCCCGGCCATTGACCGCCTCTTTACCCGGATCGAGCCGGCAGACGTGGTCTTTGAATTCAGTTTCCGCGATCTTGCCACCTGGCAGGAGAAGATCAGGGTGCAGAAACAGGCCCTGCGGGAGAGGCTCTGGACATGAATGGAACGACACGTATCCTTGTTCTGGTCTGCCTGCTGGCTACTGCCCTGCTGGCAGGCGTTCCACCGGCCGCGTCGGCAGGTGAACGGGTCACGGTGCGCTATGCCCGCAATTTTCAGGTCCGCTACAGGAGCGATGGTATCCTGGTGACGGTGAAGAACCCCTGGCGGGGAGCAGGGACGGGTTTCCGCTACCTGCTCAGGCCACGGGGCAGCACGGCGCCGGCGGACTGCGACGACTGCCAGGTCATCGAGACGCCGGTCCGGCGCATGGTGGCCCTCTCTTCCACCTACCTGGCCTTCATTGACCGGCTTGGCCTGGTGGGCAACCTGGTGGCGGTCAATGATGTGACGCGGGTCCAGACCCCTTCCATCCGCCGGGCGGCCGCCCGGGGCCGGATCGTGTCCGTGGGCCAGGGGAGCAGCCTGCAGGTGGAGACCATCCTGAATCTGGCGCCGGATGTGATCTTCACCTATGCCACGGGCGGTTTTCGCGATGCGCATCCCAAGCTGCTGGAGGCCGGCCTGCACGTGGCGGTCTGTGCCGAGTACATGGAGTCGCACCCCCTGGGCCGGGCCGAGTGGATCAAGTTCATTGCCCTGTTTTTTGACCGCGGCGCCAGGGCCGAGACCCTGTTCAACGCCCTGGAAAAACGGTACCTGGCAATGGCGGCCCTGACCCGTGGTGTCACGCACCGGCCCACCGTTCTCACCAACATCCCCTATGGCGGCCAGTGGAGGGTGGCCGGGGGCAAATCATTCATCGCCCGTTTCCTGGCCGATGCCGGCGGCGATTATATCTGGAAGGATGTACCCGGCCAGGGCAGCCGGCCCACGGATATCGAGCTGGTCTATGACCGGGGCCGGGATGCCGATTTCTGGCTCAATACCGGCACCTGGACCAGCCTGGCCCGGGCCCGGCAGGCCGATCCGCGCCTGGCGGATTTCAGATCCCTTCGTACGGGCAACGTGTTCAACAACAACCGCCGGCTGGGCACAGGGGGCGGCAATGACTACTGGGAATCCGGCATGATGGAGCCCGACGTGATCCTGGCCGACCTGATCCGCATCCTGCATCCTGACCTGCTGCCGGATCACCGGCTCTATTACTACAGGAAGCTGCAATGAAGAATCGCCGCCTGCTGTTCGTGCTGCTGCTCATCATCGGCGCTGCCCTTGTCCTTGACCTGGGAACCGGCACCGTGACCATTCCGCCGGGGCAGGTTCTGACGATCCTGCTGGGCCATGCCCCGGACCGGCCGAGCTGGCAGACCATCATCCTCCTGTTCCGGCTGCCCAAGGCGATCACCGCGGCCGCGGCCG
>JALSNC010000176.1 GCA_026987195.1 Desulfobulbaceae bacterium
CCCTGGTCACGGTGGCGGCGTAGTGGTGCAGGTGGTCCATGGCCTGCAGCCGGAACTGCCGCGTGTTGAAATAGATAAAGGTGACGATGATGACCAGGGTGATCAGGGAAACCGCCAGAACAAGGACGGTCCGCAGCGCGGGGATGGCCAACCTTTCCCTGCTCACATCCCGGTCTCCTCTGCCTGACGGCTCCGGCGCAGCTCTTCCATCTCGATGTCGGAAATCCGCTCGATACCCTGGATGTGCAGGCGCTTGAGAATGGCCGCGGTCTCCGGCCTGGCCATGGTGATCCCGGCCAGGACAGCACCGATCTTTTCCTTCAGCTCCGGCGCCATGTCCGGACGTACGGCAAATGGAAACTGGGGATTCTCCGATGAGGTATAGATGATGCGCAGCCGGTCGAGCACGTTGTCGAATTCCCTTCGGCGCAGGGCATCGAGACGGATGGCGCCGGCATCGTCCTGGCCGCTGAGCACGGAGTAGATCACCGAGTCGTGCCGTCCCCGGAAGTGAAAGATGATGTCACTGTCCGGATCGATACCGCATGCCTTCAGGGCCCGAACCTGGAGTTTGTAGCCGCCCCGGTCCATGATATCGACGGCTGCCATTCTTCGGCCGCGCAACTGCCCCACCTCGGTTATGCCCGAGTCCCTGCGGACAATGATCCCGCAGCGAAACGAGGGATAGCCCCTGGCAACGGCCTGATAGCCGGCCCGGTCATGGGCCTTGAAATAAAAGGTGGAGCCGAGGACGATGATATCGTACTGCCGCCGGTAGATCCGCTGCAGATACTCATTGAAGCTGTTGGTGGTCACTACGCGCACGTTCCTGTCCAGGGCGCGGGAAAGCAGCGCGGCAAGGGGCGAGTAGAGGCGGACGATGGAACGGGGGCTCTTGTAGGGAACGACCCCGAGCTTCAGGTCGCCCTGCGCGGACGCAGCCAGGACACAGGTTGTCATCGCCAGGAGGAGAACAACCGTGCCGCAGCAGGCTCCCGCAAGGCCGGACCGCCACCCGGGGCGGCTCCCTGTTGCTTGTTTCATGACGTCTTCAGGGGTTGTGATCTTGGCTGGACCACCGGGCCGGTGAATGGTTTTCCCGGTCCTGTTTTCCCGCAGAGTGGCGGGGAAAATCAACCGGCCCGGCGGTGGCGGCCGGCTCAGTCGTCAAAGTCGCCCGAGGGGCCCTTGTCGGTATCCATGGCAGCGGCCCGGGCCCGGATCTTCTCCACGGTCCATTCCTCCGGCGGTTCGATGCGGCCGGTCTTGGGACCGAGATCAAAGGATCCCGCCTCGAGGATGGCCTCGACACCGTGGCGGGCCGAATCGCCTGCATTGAAGACCTCCACCAGCATGGTGTAAACAAAATCCTCCACTCTTCTCGTCATCCGCTCCCGGACATGGGCCGGCTGTCCCATGATCTTGTTCTCAAAGACGATGTTGAGTTTTTTGTAATTGCCGCCCTTCCAGCCCCGGTCCGCGGCATAGGCCCGCATCTCCTCCCACAGCTCCTCGGTAACGCCCTCGCCCGCAACCTTGATGAAGTCGCCGTTCTCGTCCTGGATGGCGTTGCCGTAGTCGTTGACCTCGAGCCCCCAGGAGACCATCTGCAGGGCCGTGGCCACGTTGGCCTTGGTGGTCCTGGTCCGGGCGGCAATGGCCCGCAGCCTGTCCGAGTTGTTGCCCGAAGTGCCGTGCTGGGCACCGGAGATGCCGTAGCCGGCCAGGGCGTCGTGGATCTCGGCGGTCAGATCGACATTGATCCCCTGGGCCGAGGCCTCGATGCCATGGGTCGTGCCGTTGTTGAGAGCGATCCAGTCGGGAAAGATATTGTGGGCATTGAGCCCCTGGATGATGAACAGGGCCTCCTCCGGGGTGGAAAGGCCGAGTTTTCCCTTGATCTCGCCAACCTCGGTCTCGTAGCCGGCCCAGGCGGGAACGAACCGGGCCAGGTCAATGTTGGCAAGCAGGTTGTCGTCGTCGGGCATGTGCGAGGCATCGATGGCGATGGAGGTGATACCGGCATCAAAGATAGACGGAATCTCGGTACGGGCGTAGGCCAGGTCCTCCTGCTTCTTGATACCGTAATGATCGGCATGGATGGCCACCGGCACGGTGATGGCCAGCTCGTTGCAGATGGCATCCACCTGCCGGGCCATGTTCCAGTAGTTGGTGGCGCAGTAGGCCGAGGCCCCGCCCTCGGAACGGGCGATCTCGATGATGATGGCGGCCCGGGCCCTCTGGGCGGCACGCAGGGCGCCGCGAATCACGATGTGACTGCGGCCGTTGGCGGCCATGGTCATGGCCTCGCCCTTGGCGATCATGGCCCGGTCAATGACCTTGCCGCTGACAATCAGGGCCCTCGAACTGGGGAACAGGGACCTGATATTGGGCGGACGACCGATATCCAGCGCTTTTTCAAAATCCTGGGTATAGGACATGGGCTACCTCCTGGGGATTATTGTTCGTAAGATTTCCGTAAAAGTTCCGGTGGATCAAGGTAGTTGACGATAGCGGTGAACTATGACAGACTTCCTGAAATTCCAGGCACAGCCACCGTGGATGCCCTACCTGTCGCCCCCCTGATCCGGTTCGGATTGCTGCCCCTCCGCCCCGGTGTGGGCAAAACCGGAGAACGGCCTGGCCGCGAACATGGCCACCGCGGCGATACTGACTTCGTAGAGCACGATGAGCGGCACGGCCATGAACAACTGGTTGACCACGTCGGGAGTCGGCGTGAGCACTGCGGCGACGATGAATGCGACCAGCAGGGCATATTTGCGGTTTTTCCTGAGAAACCGTGTATCGACAAGACCGATTTTGGCAAGGAAAACCATGAACACGGGAAGTTCAAACACGACCCCGAAGGCAAGCAGCAACCGGAGCGACAGCGAGAAGTATTCACTGACCGCCGGCATGGGGTCCAGGATGTCACTGGAATAGCCGATGAGAAAACGGAAGGCCGGCGGAAAGACAACAAAATAGCCAAAAGCGGCCCCGCCGAGGAAGCAGGCCGTGGAGACTGCGGCAAAGGGAAGAAGGACCCGTTTTTCATGCTGATAGAGTCCCGGAGCGACAAAGCGCCAGATCTGGAGGAAGATGACCGGGCTGGCCAGCAGGATCCCGCAGACCAGGGCGAGCTTCAGGTAAAAAAAAACCCCTCCTGGTAGGAGATGAAGATCAGGGTCTTGCCCTGGGGCAGTACCCGGACCAGGGGCCGGAAGAACCAGTCGGCGATGGGGCGGATAAAACTGTAGGCAACCGCAAATCCGGCGGCAACCGCTCCCAGCGAGATGATGAGGCAGGAACGTAGTTCCGCCAGATGTTCGGTCAAAGTCTGTTGGTCGAGCTGGTCCTGGCTGGTCACGGAAACTCCGGATTTAGGTTGTGGAAAAACGCCCGGGCCTGCAGAAACAGGGCTAACAGAGGACGAACATCAGGCAACAGATAACCGTTGCACCGCACGATACATAACGAAGTGCCTCCTGATCGCCTGGTGTCATGTTCCTGGGCCGGAATCACACCTGTAATGGAGGCGTATGATACTCAATTTGTCCCTGGATGTAAACCCATCATGGCTCCCCGGGGAATCATGCAACGCTTCGACGGAATCCGTCCCGGCACAGGAGATGCCTTCCGGGCAAGTGGCGGCAAAGTCCGACTGCAACACGTTGGAACGAATACTGTTTGACTTCATTGCCAGGTTGCAGCTAAACTGCAACAAGGAACCACTTCAATCTTCCAGACATCCCCTTTCTTCCATGACCGCAATTCTGGTTGTTGACGACGAACTGAGCATGCGCCAGTTTCTCAAGATCCTGCTTGAGAAAGAAGGCTACGAGATCGCTCTTGCCGAGGACGGGCCGAGCGCCCTCAAGCTGGCAGAAGAGAGAACCTTTGATCTTGCCATCTCCGATATCCGCATGCCCGGCATGAACGGCCTGGAACTGCTGGCCGAACTGAAGAACGTCTGCCCGGAGCTGCCGGTCATCATGATCACCGCCTTTGCCTCGCCGGAAGATGCGGTGACCGCGATGAAAAACGGGGCCTTTGACTACATCACCAAGCCGTTCAACGTCGAGGAGATCAAGGGGGTCATCAGGTCGGCAACGGCCAGGAAAAACGCAGGCAGCCCGCCGCCGGTGGAGGAGGAGTTTCCCGAGATCATCGGCCAGAGCCCGGAGATGCTCAAGATCTTTGATCTCATCAAGCGCATCGCCCCCACCCCGGCCAACGTCCTGATCTACGGCGAGTCCGGTACCGGCAAGGAGCTGGTGGCCAAGGCCATCCACAACCACTCACGGGTCGCGGACCGGCCCTTTGTCCCCATCACCTGCAGCGCCATCCCGGAAAGCCTGCTCGAATCAGAGCTGTTCGGCCATGTCAAGGGTTCGTTCACCGGCGCCATCGCCGACAAGGCCGGTCTCTTCCAGCAGGCCGACGGCGGCACCGCCTTTCTCGACGAGATCGGCGAGCTGACGCCCATTATTCAGACCAAGCTGCTGCGGGTCCTGCAGGAACGGGAATTCATGCCCGTCGGCTCGACCAGGACCCGCCAGGTCAATGTCCGCATCATTGCCGCCACCAACCGGATCCTGGAGGAGGAGATCATGGCCGGCCGCTTCCGGGAGGATCTCTATTACCGGCTGGCCGTGGTGCCGATCCGGGTGCCGCCGCTCAGAGAGCGCAAGGGGGATGTGCCGAGGCTGGTGGAACACTTCCTGAAGAAATACTCGCGGCTGCTGGGCAAGGAGGTGCAGACTATCTCCTCCTACGGCATGGAGGTGCTGATGCAGTACGACTTCCCCGGCAATGTCCGCGAACTGGAAAACATCATCGAGCGCGGTGTAGCCCTGGAAGCCTCCAACATCATCCTCCCCGAGAGCCTGATCCTTTCCCTGCACCGCCAGGGCAGGACACCGGAACCGGAGCCGGAACCTGATCACGCTCCCCTGTTCGTGGCAGCCGATGACGAGGAGGAACTCTTTGAGCGCGGCATGGAGGAGATCCTGGTGGAACTGGAGAAAAAGATGATCCGCCACGCCCTGGAGCGGGCCGACAATTCCAAGATGCGGGCAGCGGACCTGCTCGGCATCAGCTTCCGTTCCCTGCGCTACAAGATCAAGAAGTACGGCATCGACTGAAATCCGGGCCGACGCCTCTCCCACAGATAACCCCTACTCCGGACCGATGTCATGACCATGTGCAGGATCTTTCACGCCCTCGCCCCGGTGCGGGACTCCGAGGATCAGCTCCGCCGCCACATCCTCTGGCTGCTGCTCATCCGCGTCATCCTCTTTACCCTGCTGATCGGCATCACCGCCCTGCTCCAGGCCAGGGGGTTGTCCGTGATCCTGCCGCCGCCGGCCATCATCCTGGCCCTGCTGTCGGTGATCTATATCTCTTCCATCGGCTCGGCAGCCCTTCTGCAGCGAAGCAGCGGCCACCTTCGCCGTTTCGGCCTGATGCAGCTTCTCTCCGACACCCTTTTCACCGCCCTGCTGGTCTACGGTACCGGCTGCAGCCAGTCCATCTTCACCCCGGTCTTCATCTTTCCCATCGTGGCCGGTGGTCTGATCCTCTACCGGATGGGCGGCCTGATCCCGGCCGCGGCTGCCACCATCCTCTACGGCCTGGTCCTTGCAGCCGAATATTTTCATTTCCTGCCGCCCTATTACGGCCACACCGCCTACACGGCGATGCACAACTCCCTGCGGACCACCAACCTCTTTGCCGTCTACGGCCTGACCTTCTTTGTCATCGCCCTGATCAGCGGCATGCTGGCCCAGCGGCTGCGGACCACCGAAGAGGCCCTGCAGCGCACCGCCCTTGAATTCGACCGGCTCTCTCTCCTCTACAAGCAGATCTTCGACGACATCACCACCGGCATCATCACCATCGACGATCGTGACCGGATCACCTCCTTCAATCACGCCGCGGCCAGGATCACGGGCTATAGCGCCGACGAGATCCTCGGCCGCCAGCTCGGAGCCTGCTTTCCCGGCATCCTCCTGGAAGGGAAACAGCATCGCCAGGTGATCGATCTGGAAAAAAAGGACGGCAGGATGATCCGGGTGGGCTACTCGTTTTCCCGTCTCAACATGCCGGCCGAAGATCCGGAGGCGGGTGAGGCCTGTTCTGACTGCAAGGTGATCACCCTGCAGGATATCAGCAAGATCGAAAAGATGGAACAGCAGTTGCGGGAACGGGAGAAGATGGCCGCCATCGGTGAGCTCTCCGCCTCCATTGCCCATGACTTCCGCAATCCCCTGGCCGCCATCTCCGGCTCGGCTCAGGTCCTGGCCCTGGAGACGAAAAGTGGCTCCGAAGAGGCTCCACAGACGCTGCGCACTTTGACCGAGATCATCCTGCGCGAATCCGACCGCATGGCAAAGATCATCAACAATTTCTTACAGTTCGCCAGGCCGGCACCGGTACAGAACGAGTGGTTCAACCTGCGCCGCCTGGTGCTGGAGAGCGTCGATTCCCTGCGCCAGGGAGAACAGAGGGCCTGTACCATCGAGGTGGAGATCAGCGAGACCATGGACTGCTGGGGTGACCGTCAGCAGGTGCAGACCGTGGTCATGCACCTGCTGGCCAACAGTTGCCAGGCAGCGGCGGAGGTCGGCGGCGACGTGACCGTCCGCGGAACGGAAGACCAGTGGCAGGGGCGCAACGTCAGTCGCATCGATGTGGTCGACCAGGGGCCGGGCCTGGAGCCGGAGGTCCGGCAGCGGATGTTCGAGCCCTTCTTCACCACCCGCGAGTCGGGCACCGGCCTGGGGCTCGCCATTGTCCGCCAGATCGTGGAGCATCACGGCGGCACGATCCGGGTGGAGAGCGAACCGGGCCAGGGGTGCGCCATCACCATTCTCCTGCCGCTGCCCCTGCCGGAGGAATGAGGAATCTCTGAAACCACCGTAAAAGGATTGCTATTTTCAGGTAGTTGCCGATAGTGATGAACTATTACAAAATACCAACCCTACTCCTTTACCCTGCGGATATCCGCACCCAGCCGACGTAGTTTTTCCACCATCTGCTCATAGCCCCGCTCCAGGTGATAGATCCTGGAGATCTCGGTCTCGCCCGATGCGGCCAGGCCGGCAATGACCAGGGAGGCCGAGGCCCGCAGATCCGTGGCCATGAGCGGGGCCCCGCACAATCGCTCTGCCGGTATCCCCCGGACGATGGCGCTGGAGCCGTCAATGGTGATATCGGCGCCCATGCGCTGCAGCTCGGCCACATGCATAAACCGGTTCTCGAAGATGGTCTCGTGGATGATGGAGACCCCGCTGCCCAGTATCATCAGGGCCATGAACTGGGCCTGGAGATCGGTGGGAAAACCGGGATACGGCAGGGTGGTGATATCGACGCTTTGCAGGTGACAGCCGCTGGCGGCGTCGTGCACCGGGCAGGAGACCGTGAAGGAATCCATGCCCTCGTCGATACGTACGCCGGCGCTGCGGAGTTTCTCGGTCAATGCCGGCAGATGGGCCGGATTGCAGCCGGTGATGGTGACCTCACCTCCGGCAGCACCGACCGCGATGAGATAGGTGCCGGTCTCGATCCGGTCGGGGATGATGGCTGCCTCGGCAGGAACGAGCGAGCGTACGCCGTGGATGGTGAGCCGGTCACTGTCCTTTCCCTTGATCTCCGCGCCCATGGCGACCAGCATGTCCACCAGGTTGCCGACCTCGGGCTCGCGGGCTGCATTCTTGATCACGGTGGTTCCATGGGCGGTGACCGCTGCCATGAGGATGTTTTCGGTTCCCGTGACCGAGGGTTTGTCAAAGTAGATGGTGGCGCCGCGCAATCTGGTATCGGCCCTGGCCTCGACGTAGCCCCTGGCCAGGGTGGTGGTGACACCGAGGTTTTCAAAACCGCGCAGGTGGTAGTTGATGGGCCGGGCGCCGATGGCGCAGCCGCCGGGCAGCGAGACCCGGGCATAGCCGCAGCGGCCGAGGAGGGGACCCAGGACCAGCACCGAGGCCCGCATGGTCTTGACCAGGTCGTAGGGTGCCTCGGCTCCGGTCAGCCCCGAGGTGTCAATGCGGACCGTTGCTCCCTGGCGCTCCCAGGTCGCGCCCAGGGTTTCAAGCACCCGGAGCATGGTCCTGGTGTCGCGCAGGTCGGGAACATTTCGCAGGGTATGCCAGCCGGGAGTCAGCAGGGTGGCTGCCATGAGCGGCAGGGCGGCGTTTTTGGCACCGCTGATGGCAACCGTTCCGGCAAGCGGCCTGCCGCCATGGATGATGATCTTGTCCATTGTCGTAGCTCCAGGGCCAGGGTCAGGTATCAGGGGTCAGGTGTCAGGAGAACGGGAGACTGCTGCTCATTGACGGTAACGATCGTTCCTGCGGGCCTGGAGGACGCGGGGATGACCGGCCCAGTCCGGGATCACCTCCACGTCGCTGAAGAGATGGCGCTGTCCCGAAAACAGATCAAGTACCCCCTGCCGCTGACCGGCACCGATCTCCATGAACAGCCAGCCGCCGGGTCGCAGGTGCGTCCTGCAGCCACCGACGATCCTGCGGATGATATCCAGGCCGTCCTTCCCGCCGGCAAGGGCAAGACGGGGCTCCCATTGCCCCACCTCCGGCTGCAGGGTCGCCATTTCGGATTCCGTGATATAAGGCGGATTGCTGACGATCAGATCAAAAGAGACGCCCGGCGCCATGGCCGAGAAGAGATCCGAGCAGAGCAGGCGCACCCGGTCTGCAACACCAAGGTTACCGGCATTGGCCCGGGCCACGGCCAGGGCGGCCGGAGAACAGTCCGTGGCCAGGACCGGCCGGGCCAGCTCCATGGCCAGGACAACCGCAATGACCCCACTGCCGGTGCACAGGTCCAGCGGCCGCCGGACAGCGGTCCGGTCGCCAAGGACGGCAAGGACATGCTCCAGCAGGAATTCTGTCTCAGGCCTGGGCACGAGGACAGCGGGCGAAACAATGAAGTCCCGCGACCAGAATTCACACCCGCCGAGGATATACTGCAGCGGCTCCCGCAGACAGCGCCGGCGGACCACCTCCCGGAACCGGGCCAGGTCAGCGGCCGATACCGGATCACGGCCATGGAGAACGAGCTGGCTCCGGCCCAGGCCCAGAACATCCCGCACCAGGGCCAGGGCCTCGGTGCCGGCATTCTCGATGCCGGCCCGGGCCAGGGCATGTTCCGCTTCAGGGAGCAGATCGCGTATCAGGAGCTTGGAGTTCAGAAGCCGGTCGTCTTCGGTTAACCGCCGGTGGCGATCCGTCGGCGGTGCGTGGCCCGGGACGCTCAGTTGGCGTCCTTCAGGGCCTCTGTCTGGTAGTGGGTGATGAGCGGCAGAATGACCTCATCCAGGGCACCGGCAAGAACCTGGTCCAGCTTGTAGAGGGTCAGGTTGATCCGGTGGTCGGTCACCCTGCCCTGGGGGAAATTGTAGGTCCGGATCCGCTCGCTGCGGTCACCGGAGCCCACCTGGCTCTTGCGGTCCTCGGAGATGCGGTCGTGGCGCTCCTGCTCCATCTGGTCGAGCAGACGGGCGCGCAGCACCTGCAGTGCCTTGGCCTTGTTCTTGTGCTGGGATTTCTCATCCTGGCAGGTCACCACCAGGCCGGTGGGCAGGTGGGTGATGCGGACCGCCGAATCAGTGGTGTTCACCGACTGACCACCGGGCCCGGAAGAGCGGAAGACATCGATCTTGAGCTCGTTGGGTTCGATGTGCAGATCCACCTCCTCGGCCTCGGGAATGATGGCCACGGTCACGGCCGAGGTATGGATCCGTCCCTGGGTCTCGGTCTCCGGCACCCGCTGTACCCGGTGGACGCCGGATTCATACTTGAGCCGCGAGTAGACCTGATCGCCGCTGATCAGGGCGATCAGTTCCTTGAAACCGCCGATACCAATGGGACTGGAACTCATGATCTCCACCTTCCAGCCCTGGCTCTCGGCATAGCGGCTGTACATCCTGAACAGATCGGCGACAAAGAGGGCGGCCTCGTCGCCACCGGTCCCGGCACGGATCTCGAGGAAGATGTTCTTGTCGTCGTTGGGGTCCCGCGGCAGCAGGAGCAGCCGGATCTCCTCCTCCAGCTTCTTCTGCTCGTCCTGCAGCTCCTCCATCTCGGCCCGGGCAAGTTCGGCCAGCTCCGGGTCCTCGGCCTCGTCGCGGATCAGTTCCCTGTTCTCCTCCAGCTCCCGGCCCACCTTGACGTAGCGCCTGTGGAGGTCCGTCAGCCTGGTGACACGGGCATGCTCGCGCACCACCTCCCGGTAGCGCTTCCGGTCATTGACCAGAG
>JALSNC010000177.1 GCA_026987195.1 Desulfobulbaceae bacterium
CAGGGCGTACATGGAAAAAAACAACCTGCTTGCCATGTTCCGCCTGGATCGCGACCGGCGCAGGCGCATCAGCGCCGATGACAGCGAGCTGCTCAGGTTCGGCTATGACTGGCTGTTCCATGTCCTCGGTGACCGGCGGACCCTCCTCCGTCGTTGATTCCCTGTATCTCTCCCTGGCAGAATTCTGTTGATTTTCTTGAAATTCTGACCAGATCGTGATAGAAATACAAAATTTATACCCGCTAAAAGCCGCCGGTCTTCAGCCGGAGGCGCCAACGACACACATCCCGCACTGATCCTTTGGTGTTCCGCCGGCAGGCGGAATCGGATACAGGGATGGAGGAAAGAACCATAAAACAGGAGAAAAGTATGGCAGCAAAGGTGACAATGCGACAGATGCTCGAGGCAGGCCTCCATTTCGGCCACCAGACCAGGCGCTGGAATCCCAAGATGAAGCCGTATATCTACGGCCCGCGCAACGGCATCTACATCATCAACCTGGACGTGACCATGAAGATGTTCCGCCGGGCCTACAACTACATCGTCGATGTGGTGGCCAACGACGGAAACGTGCTTTTTGTCGGTACCAAGCGGCAGGCCCAGGCCATTATCAGGGAAGAGGCCGAACGCTGCGGCATGTTCTTCATCAACCACCGCTGGCTTGGCGGCATGATGACCAACTTCCAGACCATCCGCCGCTCCATCGATCGTCTCAAGAAGATCGAGGCAATGCAGGAAGACGGCACCATCAACCGTTTTCCCAAGAAAGAGATCCTGAAGATGGAGAAGGAGCGGATCAAGCTCGACCGCAACCTGGGTGGTATCAAGAACATCCGTTCCCTGCCCGACGTGCTTTTTGTCATCGATCCCAAGAACGAGGAGATCGCGGTCAGCGAGGCCAACAAGCTGGGGATCCCGGTGGTCGCCCTGACCGACACCAACTGTGATCCCGATGGTATCGATTATGTGATTCCCGGCAACGACGACGCCATCCGTGCCATCAAGCTCATCACCTCTCTCATCGCCGATGCCGTCCTTGAGGGCAAGGCCCGTCGAGGCGAGGAACAGGAGGCCGCTGTCGAGGAGCTGGAGAGTGGCATGGCCCCGGAGGCCGAGGCCGCCACGGAGAGCGTTGAGGCGGAAAGTGCGCCGGCAGCCGAGTGAGATACCCGGCGACCGGAGGGTATCCCTCACGGGATGGCTTACCATCGGTTTGTCCGACCACAATGGTGTAGGCGCCTTGCCCTGTTTCCTGTGAGCGCTTACGCCGAGCCGGTCACCGAGAGGGTGTGGCGTCACCGTGGACAGTAACAGCGCACCGCTATCGGCAACCAGCGAGAAGTAGTGGTAGTTCCGGTAAGAGTGCAGCCGTGCGTCAGCTGTGCGTGCTGCTGAATTTTTACCGTTGATACAGTCTTGACAAAGGGGCCTTGCGCCCCTTCTTTCATACTATACAGCATCATCGAGCGAATTTGCGGTGCGCCGCTGTTGCCGGCTGCCGCCCGAAGAGCTACTTTGTTGACAAGGAGAGAGTGATCGTGAAAATTACAAGCCAGATGGTCAAGGAACTGCGTGATAAGACCAATGCCGGCATGATGGACTGCAAGAGGGCGCTGGGCGAAACCGATGGCGACATGGAAAAGGCCATTGACCTGCTGCGGCAGAAGGGACTTGCCGTTGCCGCCAAGCGGGCTGACCGGGCCACCAGCGAAGGAGTGGTCGCCTGCTATATCCATGGCGGCGGCAAGCTCGGCGTCATGGTGGAAGTGGGCTGCGAGACCGATTTCGTTGCCAAGACCGATGATTTCCAGGCCTTTGCCAGGGACATCGCCATGCACGTGGCCGCGGCCAACCCGGTGGCGGTCAGCCGCGACGAGGTGCCGGCGGATCTGATCGAGCGGGAAAAGGAGATCTACTCCAAGCAGGCTCTGGAATCGGGCAAGCCGGAAAACATCGTCGAGAAGATCGTGTCCGGCAAGATCGAGAAGTATATCTCCGAGGTGTGCCTGCTTGAGCAGAAGTTTGTCAAGAATCCCGACCTGACGATCCAGGATCTGCTCAACGAGCTGATCGCCAAGATGGGCGAGAATATCTCCATCAAGCGGTTTGCCCGTTTCCAGGTCGGCGCCTGATCCGCTGTCCGCAGCGGCTGCCGGCCCGCCGGGGCCGGCAGCCCTGTCATTCTGGAAAAGCTCAGCAGCACGCCATCTGGCACGCGCCCGCGGCTGGCCGCATTGCGGGCCTGCCGGAGTCCCGCTGCGATCGCCTGCCTGCCGGCCAGCACGAGCGTAGGCGCTTACAGGGACCGCACGGAGTCTTCGCCTACCTCTTTGCACGGTCGTGCCTGCCCGCACAGGTAGGCTATCGGCGTCTCCCTGCGGTCGCTTACCGCGGTCAGGCACGGTTGCACAAATCTGCGGCCCCTGGGAGCGCTTACACCATTGTGGTCGGGAAAACCGATGGCTGGTTGTCCCGTGAGGGGTTGCGCACGAGCGCGTACAGGCCCTGTGGCAGGAGATCCCCTGACCGGCTCCTGCCTTCCACCGATCCTGGTACCCGGAGAACACCGGTATGAAGTATGGACGTATTCTTCTGAAGATAAGTGGCGAGGTCCTCACCGGCGATGGCTCCTACGGCATCAGCCCGGAGATGGTCGATTTTGTCGCCGAGGAGATCAGGACCGTGCATGGGCGGGACGTGCAGCTCGGGCTGGTCATCGGCGCGGGCAACATCTTCCGTGGTGTGGCCGGGGCCGCCGGTGGCATGGATCGTGCTTCTGCCGATAACATGGGAATGCTGGCCACGGTGATCAACGCCCTGGCCGTGCAGGACACCCTGGAGAAAAAGGGGGTCGCCACCCGGGTCATGTCGGCCATCACCATGCGCAATGTCTGTGAGCCCTATGTCCGGCGCCGGGCTGTGGAGCACCTGGCGGCCGGAAGAGTGGTTATTTTTGCCGCCGGTACCGGCAATCCCTATTTTACCACTGATACGGCCGCCGTACTCAGGGCGCTGGAGATCCGTGCCGATGTCATCATGAAGGCCACCCGGGTGGACGGGGTCTATGACCGGGACCCGGAAAAGGATCCCAGGGCGGTCCGGTTCGAGCAGCTTTCCTATACCCGTGTTCTGCAGGATGAACTGCGGGTCATGGATGCGGCGGGGATCTCTCTGGCGCGGGACAACGAGCTTCCCATTTTTGTCTTCAATATGAAGGTTCCCGGCAATATCAGCCGTGCCGCCGCCGGAGAGGACGTCGGCACCCTGATCACCGAATAGGCGCGGCCCGGGTTACCCGCTGGCCGGTGGCGCAGGCCGCGTAAGCGGTCACAGGCACCGCACGGAGTCTTCGCTGACCTTCTCGCAAGGTCGCTCCTGGCCGCACAGTCAGGCTATCGGAGTCTCCCTGCGGTCGCTTACCTGCGGCCAGAAGCGCCAGCATGAACCTGCGGCACCTGAGACCGCTTGCAAAAACGAGGTTGAAACATCGTGACCTTGCATACCCTGTGATCAGTTACCAGGCTGCCGGGTTGAACAATCCCGAGGGAGGAAGTCATGGCAAATGACGTTATCGAGCAAGTGAAGGAAAAGATGGAGAGCAGCGTCGAGGCGTTCAAGCGGGAACTGGTGCGGATCAGGACAGGCCGGGCCTCGCTGTCCCTGCTGGACGGGATCAAGGTCGATGCCTATGGCTCCATGCTGCCCCTGGACCAGGTCGGCACCCTGACCATTCCCGAGTCGAGCATGATCGCCGTCAAGCCTTGGGACCCGCAGATGCTGCCGGCCATCGAGAAAGCGATTTTGGCCTCGGACCTGGGGCTTACCCCTGCCAACGACGGCAACGTGATCCGTCTCACCATTCCGCCGCTCACCGAGGAGCGGCGTCGGGAACTGGTGAAGCAGGTCAAGAAACTGGCCGAGGAACACAAGGTCGCCATCCGCAATATCCGGCGCGAGGCCAACGACACCCTGAAGAAACAGAAAAAAAACAAGGAACTCGCCGAGGACGACATGTACCGGCTCCAGGATGAGGCCCAGAAGGAGACGGACCGGTTCATCAAGCAGATCGACGAGATCGCCGCCACCAAGGAAAAGGAAGTCATGGAGGTCTGATTCCTCCCTGTCGGCTTTCCCTTCTATGCACCCTTCCGTGACTGAGCAGGACAAGAGCCAGATCCCCACCCATGTCGCCATCATCATGGACGGCAACGGCCGCTGGGCCGAGCAGCGCAACCGTCCCCGCCTGTTTGGCCACAAGGCCGGGGTGGATTCCGTGCGCGCCGTGGTGGAGGCGGCCCGGGAGATCGGGGTCCGCTACCTGACCCTGTACGCCTTTTCCACCGAGAACTGGCAGCGGCCGCCCGGCGAGGTCTCCGGCCTCATGGGTCTGCTGAAGCTCTACCTGCAGGCCGAGCTGAAGACCATGCTCAAGAATGGTGTGCGGCTCTTCTGCCTCGGCCAGCAGGACAGGTTGCCCGATGACGTTCGCCGCACCCTGGCCATGGTCATGGAAAAGACGGCCCACTGCCGCGGCATGACCCTGAACCTGGCCCTGAGCTACGGCGGACGCAACGAGATGATGCGGGCGGTACGCGCCCTGGCAGAAAAGTGTGTTGCCGGTGAGCTGGACTGGCGCCGCCTGGACGAGAAGATGCTGACCGCCCATCTGGATACAGCCGGCCAGCCCGATCCTGACCTGCTGATCCGCACCGGCGGTGAGCACCGTTTGTCCAATTTTCTCCTCTGGCAGGCATCCTATTCCGAGCTCTACTTCACCGACACCATGTGGCCGGATTTCAGGAAGAAAGAGTTTCTCGATGCCCTGGCCACCTATGGCCGCCGGCAGCGCCGTTTCGGCAAGACCGGGGCCCAGGTGCGGGGATGAGTGGTATGGGACGGGTGCTGCCCGGCATTGCCATGGCCGCGGCCTGGATCCTGCTGCTCGTCCTGGCACCGGTCCCCCTGTTCTGGCTCTGCATCGTCCTGGTCACCGCACGGGCGCTTTTCGAGTTTGGCCGCATGACCGGCCTGGCCGTGCCTGGTCTGCAGCGGGGGGTGCTGGCCGTGGTTCTTCTTCTTCCCGTGCTCGCCTCCCTGGCCGGGTCGGTCCAGGGGGTGGCAGCCGGCCTGACCGGAGGCCTGCTCGGCCTGGTGGTGCTGATTCTCCGTCGCTATTCCAGTCTCGACGACGTACTCCGCTGCCTGTCGCTGGCTATCACCGGACTGGTCTACATCTCTTTCTGCGGCGCGCATGTGGTGCTGCTGCGTCACCTGGAGCACGGTGCGGCCTGGCTGTTCATCCTGACCGTGATCACCGCCGCCTCTGATACCGGGGCCTATTATGCCGGTCGCGCCTTTGGCAGAAGGAAGCTCTGCCCTGCCATCAGCCCGGGCAAGACCGTGGCCGGTGGTGTCGGCGGCCTGGCCGCTGGCATCGTCTGTGCGGTGATCGCGGGATTGATCTTGCTGCCCGGGGTGCATCCGTTGCGGCTGGGACTGGTGGCGGCCCTGCTGGTGGTCATCGGGGTTGCCGGCGATCTCACCGAGTCGGTGATCAAGCGTGCCACCGGCTGCAAGGACTCCGGGACCCTGCTGGCAGGCCATGGCGGTCTCCTGGACCGGGTCGATTCCATCCTGCTCACCGCGCCCGTACTCTACTATCTTCTTGTCTATGGACTGGTCGCATGAATGGTAAAATGATCTCGCTGCTCGGCTCCACCGGCTCCATCGGCCGCAACGTCCTGGCAGTGGTCCGGCGCTTTCCCGACCGTTTCCGGGTGACCGGACTTGCGGCCGGTCGCAATATCGAGGAGCTTGCCCGCCAGGTGCGGGAGTTTGCGCCCCTGCTGGTCTCGGTGGCCGAAGAGGAGCTGGTGGCGCCCCTGGCTGAACTGCTGCCACCCGGATATGGCGGCCGTATCTTCTGGGGCGAGGAGGGCAACCGGCGGATCGCCACCATGGAGGAGTGCCGGATGGTGGTCTCGGCGGTGGTGGGCAGCGTCGGTCTCCTGCCGACCCTGGAGGCTATCCGGGCCGGTAAGGATATCGGCCTGGCCAACAAGGAGACCCTGGTCATGGCCGGCCGCCTGATCATGGACGCGGTCCGGGAATACGGCGTGCATCTGCTGCCCATCGACTCGGAACACAGCGCCATCTTCCAGGCCCTGGAGGCCGGTCGCCGGCAGGACGTGGCCCGGATCATCCTCACTGCCTCCGGTGGTCCCTTTCATGGCCGGAAGGGCGCCGATCTCTCCTCGGTGACGCCGGCACAGGCACTGAATCATCCCAACTGGGACATGGGCCGCAAGATCTCCATCGATTCCGCCACCCTGATGAACAAGGGGCTGGAGGTGATCGAGGCCCGCTGGCTTTTTGATGTCCAGGCCGGCCAGATCGGTGTGGTGGTCCATCCCCAGTCCATCGTTCATTCCCTGGTGGAATTCCGGGACGGATCGGTGGTGGCCCAGCTCGGTATCCCGGACATGCGCATCCCCATTGCCTATGCCCTGTCCTACCCGGAGCGGATGGACCTGGGGCTGACCCGGCTCAGCCTGTCGCAGTGCGGGAACCTGAGCTTTGAAGAGCCGGATTATGAACGGTTTCCCGCCCTGCAGCTCGCCTTTGCCGCCCTGGAGCAGGGCGGGGTCAAGCCGGCCATGCTCAATGCCGCCAACGAGGTGGCCGTGGAAGCCTTCCTCGAAGGGCGCCTCGGTTTTACCGACATCGCCGCCGTGGTGGACGCGACCCTGGCCTTGGCTGGACCGCAGGAGGACCGGGACCTGCAGGCCATCCTGCTGGCAGACCGCCTGGCGCGGCAACGGGCCGGGGAAGAGGTCTCCCGGCGCACCACCACCCGGCAGGCCGGCTGAATCATACCCCGGCCGGCAGACCGGTTTTTTGTAACAGTTCATTGCTATCGGCAACTACATTGAATTACCGGTACTTTTGGTAAACGTTCAGCAGCAGGCCATCTGCACGCGCCCGCGACTGCCCGCATTGCGGGTAAGCGCTCCCTTACCTGCCGGCCGGCCACGATCACGTACAGCTGACGCACTGCTGAACCTTTACGATTTTTTTTCTGAGCCATCATGACTTCACTCCTATCCTTTGTCATTGTTCTCGGTGTCCTGATCTTTGTCCACGAGTTCGGTCACTTCATCGTTGCCAAGCTCTTCGGCGTCCGGGTGCTCAAATTCTCCCTCGGTTTCGGCAACAAGGTGGTGGGCAGGAAATGGGGCGAGACCGAGTATCTGATCAGCGCCTTTCCCCTGGGTGGCTATGTCAAGATGTTCGGTGAACAGCAGGGCGAGGAGATCGCGCCGGAGGAGCGCAGGCGCTCCTTTTCCCACAAGCCGGTCTGGCAGCGGTTCGGTATCGTTCTCGCCGGGCCGATGTTCAACCTGCTGTTTGCCGTGGCGCTCTTCTTTGCCATGTTTGCCGTTGCCGGCCTGCCGCAGCCGGTGGAGACCACGGCCATCGGCAGCGTGGCCCCGGGCTCGGCGGCGGAACAGGCAGGCATCAGACCGGGCGACCGGGTCCTGTCCATCAACGGTCACCGGACCACCACCTGGGAACAGGTCTCCGAGCTGGTGCGCGAGAGCAGGGGCCGGGAACTGACCCTGGTCCTGGACCGTAACGGCAGACAGGTCACCATCCATGCCACACCGGCCATGGAGAAGGTCAGGAACATCTTTGGCGAGGAGGTGGGCGAGCGCTACATGCTGGGTATCATCCGCAGCGATCAGGTGCAGTATGAAAAGGCCTCCCTGGGCGAATCGGCCCGGGCCGCCCTGATCCAGACCTGGAACCTGATCTATCTGACGGTGATGGGCATTGTCAAGATCCTGGAGCGCGTGGTGCCGGCCAGCGAGCTGGGCGGCCCGATCCGCATCGCCGAGATAGCCGGCCAGCAGCTCAAGGCGGGCTGGATGAATCTGCTCTATTTCATGGGCCTGCTCAGTATCAACCTGGGGATCCTCAACCTGCTGCCGGTACCGGTCCTGGACGGGGGACATCTTGTCTTCCTGACCATCGAGGGCATCCGCGGCAGGCCGCTTTCCGACCGGGCCATGGAGATGGCCCAGAGGGTGGGCATCGCCCTGCTCGGCACCCTGATGCTCTTTGTCTTTTACAACGATATCTTCAGGATCGTACAGCGGTGGATGGGCTCCTGATCCTCGCCATCGAGACCGCCACCGGCTGCGGTTCCGTCGCCCTGACCCGGGGCGGGGTGGCAGGGGGACGGCTGCTGGCCGAGGCCACGCTCCAGCCCGAGGTCAGTCACTCCCGGCGCCTGCTTGGCAGTGTCCAGTGGATTCTGGAGGCAGCCGCTCTCTCCTGGCAGGACCTGGACGGGATCGGCGTCTCGCTGGGGCCTGGTTCCTTCACCGGCCTGCGTATTGGCATGGCCGCGGCCAAGGGCCTGGCCATGGCCGCCGGCCTGCCACTTGTCGGAGTCGGGACCCTGGACGGGATCGCGCTTTCCTGCGCCGCGGCCGAAACCGGGATCTGCTGCCTGCTCGATGCCCGCAAGCAGGAAGTCTATGCCGCCTTCTACGAGCCTGATGGTTGCGGGGTGCCCGTGGCCGCCGGGCCGCCGGTGGCGATCCGGCCCCGGCGGCTGCTGGAATCCCTGCAGGCTCCCCTGCTCGTGGCCGGGCCCGGCGTAGCGGTCCATGGTGAGCTCTTCCGGCAGCATCCCCTGGCGCGCGTACTGCCGGCAGCCCTGGCCCTGCCCCGGGCCGCCCACATCGGCCTCTTGTGCGCCGAACGGCTGGCGCGGGGCGAGCTGCTGGATCCGGCTGTTGCCGCGCCCCTCTACGTGCGGGCCTCGGAGGCCGAGGTGAACCTGAAGAAAAAGAACAGGGCCCAACAATGATACGACGACGAACGACCAGGCAGATCCATGTCGGCGGAGTGGCCATCGGCGGTGGTGCGCCGATCTCTGTCCAGTCCATGACCAATACCGATACCGCCGATGTGACGGCCACGGTGGCCCAGATCCATCGGCTGGAAGAGGCGGGCTGCGAGCTGATCCGGGTGGCGGTGCCCGGTCCCGAGGCGGCGGTGGCCATCCGCGCCATCCGGGAGCGGATCAGGATTCCGCTGATCGCGGATATCCATTTCGATTCCCGCCTGGCCGTGACCGCAGTGGAACACGGTGCCCAGGCCATCCGCATCAATCCCGGCAACCTGGGGGGAGTGGACAAACTGCGGCGGGTGGTGGATGCGGCCCGTGCGCACACCGTGCCGATCCGGGTGGGGGTCAATTCCGGGTCCATTGAAAAGGATCTCCTCAAACGGTATGGCTATCCCACGCCCGAACGACCCGATGCGCTGATCGAGAGCGCCCTGCGCAACGTGCGGCTGCTGGAGCAGCAGAAATTTTTCGAGATCAAGATCTCCATCAAGTCCTCCGATACCCTGACCACCATTGCCGGTTACCGGCAGCTCGCCGACCGGACCGACTACCCCCTCCACATCGGGGTCACCGAGGCCGGCGGCCTGATCGCCGGCACGGTCAAGTCCAGTGTCGCCCTGGGGATCCTGCTCTTCGAGGGCATCGGCGACACCTTCCGTATCTCCCTCACCCGTGATCCGGTGGAGGAGATCCGGGTCGGTTATGAACTCCTGCGCTCCCTGCGCATCCGTGAACGTGGACCGGAGATGATCTCCTGCCCCACCTGCGGCCGGACCCGGATCGATCTCTTTCCCCTGGCCGAGGAGGTGGAACGGCACCTGCAGACCATGGAGACCAACCTCAAGGTGGCGGTCATGGGCTGCGTGGTCAACGGGCCCGGCGAGGCGCGGGAGGCCGATATCGGCATTGCCGGCGGTCATGGCGTGGGGATCATCTTCAAGAAGGGCGAGATCTTCAGGAAGCTGCCCGAGGCCGAGCTGCTGCCCGTGTTCCTGGAAGAACTGCACAAGATGGAAGAGGAAAGGAAACAACAGGGGAGCTGAGACGTATGCTCCCGGTATGTAACTGATCCGGGGGGCCTCTGCATTTTCATGCAGCCCCTGAAATCCGGATTCGACAAGGAAAAGATCCATGCGCTATTCACAGATGCTCATTCCCACCACCCGCGAGAACCCGGCCGAGGCCGAGGTCGTCAGTCACCGGCTTCTGCTGCGCGGCGGTTTTATCCGCAAGCTGACCTCTGGCCTGTACACCTTCCTGCCACTGGGACTGCTGACCCTGCAGAAGGTGGCGGCCATTGTCCGCGAGGAGATGAACCGGGCCGGGGCCCAGGAACTGCTCATGCCCATGGTCCAGCCGGCCGACCTCTGGCAGGAGTCGGGCCGGTGGCAGAAGTATGGCGCCGAGCTGCTGCGCTTCCGGGACCGGCACCAGCGGGACTACTGCCTCGGCCCCACCCACGAGGAGGTGATCACCGACCTGGCACGGCGGGAGCTCCGTTCCTATCGCCAGCTGCCCGTCAACCTCTACCAGATCCAGACCAAGTTCAGGGATGAGATCCGGCCCCGTTTCGGGCTCATGCGCTGCCGCGAGTTCGTGATGAAGGACGCCTATTCCTTTGATGTCAGCGACGAGGCGGCCTCGAAGAGTTACGAGGTCATGCGTGACGCCTATCACCGCATCTTCCGGCGCTGCGGCCTGGACTTCCGTGCCGTGGAGGCGGACACCGGCACCATCGGCGGCTCCTTTTCCCATGAGTTCATGGTCCTGGCCGACACCGGCGAGGACACCCTGGTCATCTGCAGTCACTGCGACTATGCCGCCAATGTGGAAAAGGCGAGGGTGGCGCTGCCTGAGGATGGAATGGCGCAGGAAGAGATGGCGCCCATGGCCAGGGTGGCCACGCCGGGGATGAAGAAGGTGGAACGGGTGGCCGGGTTTCTCGGGACCACCCCGGACCGGGTGATCAAGACCATGCTGTACCTGGCCGACGGGGAGCCGGTGGCCGCCCTGGTCCGTGGTGACCGGGAGGTCCAGAGCGTGAAACTGAAGAATCTGCTCGGCGCCACCGAGGTGGAGCCCATGCCCGATGACGAGATCTGGCAGCGGACAAAACTGCCTGCCGGCTACATGGGGCCGGTGAATATCGGCATCAGGCTGGTGGCCGACCAGGAGGTGATGCGGATGGTCAATGCGGTGGCCGGGGCCAACGAGAAAGGGCACCACCTGACCGGCGTCAACCCGGGCCGCGATTTCCAGCCCGATCTGACCGGCGACCTGCGGCAGATCACCACCGACGACCCCTGTCCCGAGTGCGGCGGTTCCCTGACCCTCACCGAAGGCATCGAGGTGGGGCATATCTTCAAGCTGGGAACCGGCTATTCCGAGGCCATGAAGGCCACCTTTCAGGACCGGGACGGCACGGAGAAACATTTTGTCATGGGCTGCTACGGGATCGGGGTCAGCCGGGTGGTGGCCGCGGCCATCGAGCAGAACCATGATGAGCACGGTATTATCTTTCCCCTGCCCCTGGCGCCTTTTCAGGTCATCGTTCTCAACCTCGGGGTCAACAGCGAGGCAACCAGCCGGGCCGCTGAGCAGATCTACCACGATCTGCAGGCAGCCGGCCTTGACGTGCTCTACGATGACCGCGACGAACGGCCGGGAGCCAAGTTCAAGGACGCCGACCTGATCGGTATCCCCTTCCGTGTCACCGTCGGCCGGACCTGGGAGAAGGAGGGGAAGATCGAGCTGCGCCGGCGCGCCACCGGCGAGACCGTCACCATGGACTATGACGGGGCGGTCGGGCGGATCAGCGCCATGATCCGTGACGAGCTGGCCGGACAGCGGTAAAGAATTGCTCCGACCAACCCCATGGAAAAAATAATGGCTGACTTCAACGGACTCTATTCCATAGCGGCAAGCTATCTGCACGAGGCCGATCTCGCGCCGCTGCGCCGGGCCTGGGAGTTCGTCTCCGAGCGGCATGCGGGCCGGAAACACGCCAGCGGCGAGCCCTACGTCAACCATCTGCTGGAGGTGGCATCGACCCTGGCCTCCATGAAACTGGACAGGGACACCATCGTCGCCGGTCTCCTCCATGGCGTGCTCAAGGAGGGCGTGGCAACGGCCAGGGAGCTGGAGAAACTGTTTGGCCATGACGTGGCCAATATTGTTGATGGTTCCACCAAGATCACCAATGTCCGGTACAACTCCCGTCTCACCCACCAGGCCGAGAATATCCGCAAGCTCTTCCTGGCCATGGGCGCCGATATCCGGGTGCTCCTGGTCAAGCTGGCCGACCGCCTCCAGGACATGCTGACCCTGGGCAGCGCTGACGAGGAGATGCGGCGGCACGTGGCCCGGGAGACCATGGATCTCTATGCGCCGCTCGCCAGCCGGCTCGGTATCGACTGGATGAAACGGGAGCTGGAGGACCTGGCCTTCCAGTACCTGTTCCCCCTGGAGCATGCCGACCTGACCAGCCACCTGGAATCGACCCTGGACGAGCGCCAGGCCTATGTGGAGGAGGTTATCTCCATCCTCTCCGACAAGCTCGCCAAGAACAATATCAGGCCGGTGCGGATCATTGGCCGGCCCAAGCATCTCTACTCGATCTACAAGAAGCTGGTGGCCCAGAAGATCCCCCTGGAACGGGTCTACGACAAGGTGGCCTTCCGGATCATCGTCCGCACGGTCAAGGAATGCTACGAGGCCCTGGGCACGGTCCATGCCGACTGGACCCCGGTACCGGGCAGGATCAAGGATTTTATCAGTGCGCCCAAGTCCAACAACTATCAGTCTCTGCATACCACCGTGGTCGGACCGCGCGGCCAGTTCATCGAGATCCAGATCCGGACCGAGGAGATGGACCGGGTGGCCCAGGAGGGTGTTGCCGCGCACTGGGCGTACAAGGAAGGCCAGAAGATCAGCGGCAGCGATGCCCGTCTGTTCCGGGACCTGAAAAAACTGGTCCGCAGCCTGCAGGAAGTGGAGGATCCCTCCGAGTTCCTCGAGTCGGTGCGGGGCGAGCTGTTCGAACCCGATATCTACGTCCTCACTCCTGACGGTGAGGTGCGGGAGCTGCCGCGCGGCTCCACGCCCATCGATTTCGCCTACTCCATCCATACGGCGGTGGGCGACACCTGCACCGGCGCCAAGGTCAACGGCCAGCTGGTGCAGCTGAAGTATGAACTGCAGAACGGGGATATCGTCGAGATCCTCACCTCCAAGAATCAGCACCCCAAGCGGGCCTGGCTGCAACTGGTCAGGACCGGCCGGGCCAGGAGCCGGATCCGGCAGTGGCTGCGGCGGGAGGAGCGGGAACGTGCTCTCAGGCTCGGTCGCGAGATCTGCGAACGGGAGCTGAAAAAGCATGACATCTCGCTCAAGAAGCTGATCAAGAGCGGTCACATGCGGCTGCTGCTCAGGGAGCTGCACTGCAACTCCCTGGATGACATGCTGGTCAAGGTGGGATCCGGCGCCATCACCACCGCCCACCTGGAGCGGGCCCTGATGCCCAAAGAGGTCCGGGAAGAGGAGGAAAAGCGGCGCGAGCAGGAACTGCTGGAGAAGCGGCAAAAGGACGACAGCGACGAGCGTGGCGGAAAAACTGCGTGGGAAAGCCTGGATATTGACGGCGTGGACGACATGCTGGTCAAGGTCAGCCAGTGCTGCCGGCCGGTGCCGGGAGATGATATCATCGGTTTCATCACCACGGGCAGCGGTATCTCCATCCACAAGTCGGACTGTCCCAACCTGCGGGCCACGGATCCGCGGCGCTGGCTCGATGTCTCCTGGACCGGTTCACCGCGCACCATGCACCGCTCCCAGTTGCTGATCCGGGCCGAGAACAGGAAGAACATTCTCGCCGACATCAGCGGCACCATCAGCGCCGATGATGCCGAGATCGTCGAATTCAAGGGCCGAACCACGGCGGACAACATTACCGAGCTGTCCGTGCTCCTTGAGGTGAACGATCTCAAGCACCTGCAGCGACTCCAGCAGCACCTGCGGCAGATGCCCGAGGTGATCGAGGTCCGCAGGCCCTAGCTGCTGTCATGGAACGGCTCATCATCTGCGAGATCTGCGGCAACGAGATGGAGGCCGCCCTGGTGACCTGCCCCTTCTGCGGAGCTCAGCGGGCCTCTGATCCGCTGTTTCTCCGGGGCCCCAGCCATCGGACCGTCAACCTGGAAAAGGGACTGCCCACGGTCCGCCAGGCCCTGGAACGGCTGCGCCGGGAGCTGGCCTCGGCCCGGCTGCAGGGATACCGGGTTCTGACCCTGATCCACGGCTATGGTTCCAGTGGCCGCGGCGGGGCCATCCGCACCGAGGTCCGCAGGCATCTCTACTATCTCAGGGAGCGGGGCGAGATCAACGATGTGCTGGCCGGGGAGGACTTTGGCCGAAGGAGCGGCCATGGCCGCCAGCTCATCCGCCGGTTCCCGTTTCTCGCCTCCCACCACGACGCCGACCGCGGTAACCGGGGGATCACCCTGGTGGTCCTGTAATTTTTCGTAAAAGTTCAGCAAGGAGGGGTGATGATGCGTCATGACGGCCGGGCAGCCGATGCGCTGCGTCCGACATCCATCGACTACGATGTCCAGCCCCACGCCCATGGCTCGGTGCTGATCCGGATGGGCGGTACCCATGTGCTCTGTGGTATCTCGCTGGAGGAACGGGTGCCCCCGTTTCTCGAGGGCTCCGGCCAGGGCTGGATCACCGCCGAATATGGCATGCTGCCCTGTGCCACCCACAGCCGGGGCCGGCGGGAGGCGGTAAGCGGCCGTTCCGGCAGGACGTACGAGATCCAGCGGCTCATCGGCCGCTCCCTGCGCATGATGCTGGACCTGCACCAGCTTGGTGAACATACCCTGCGGGTGGACTGTGACGTGATCAACGCCGACGGCGGCACCCGCTGCGCCTCCATCACCGGCGGTGCCCTGGCCGTGCGCAGGGCCCTGGAGCGGATGGTGGCGGAGGAGAGACTGCCGGGGATGCCACGGCTGCTGCCGGTGGCCGCGGTCAGTGTCGGCGTGGTCGAGGGCGAGGTCCTGCTGGATCTGGATTACCAGGAGGATTCCGGCGCCGAGGTGGATGCCAATTTTGTCATTACCGCTGATGGCCGCTGGATCGAGGTCCAGTCCACGGCCGAGGGGCAGCCCTTTGCACCGGATATCTTCCAGCGGATGGCCGACCTGGCCACCGCAGGCGTACAGCAACTGCTGGGGCTGTGGCAGTGATGGCGGACAACCAGCCCTGTCCCTGCGGATCGGGCGATGTCTATGTGGCCTGCTGCGGCCGGTTTCTCGAGGCGGGCAAGACCGCCACGACCGCGGAACAGCTCATGCGCTCCCGTTATACGGCCAATGTGCTGCGGAACATCAGCTACCTGCGCCAGACCTGGCATCCGGACACCCGGCCGGAGCGTATTGACTTGCCGCCCTTTCCCTGGCGCCGCCTGCAGGTGGTGGCAACGGATGGTGGTGGAGTTGATGATGACCGGGGTGTGGTGGAGTTCCTGGCCTGGCGTCTTGTCGGTCATATCCTGAGGCTGCACCATGAAATCAGCCGTTTTGTCCGCGAGCGGGGTTCCTGGCTCTACCTGGATGGCGAAGTATTGCCCGAACCGCCCGTGGACCTGCGAAAGACGGGCCGCAACCAGCCGTGTCCCTGCGGCTCAGGAAAGAAGTTCAAGAAATGCTGCCTGCCCTGGATGTGAGCCGTTCTAGGATTTGGTCAGGACAAAGACGAACCTGGTATCGCCGGGATTTTCCCGGCTGTGGGCACCATAGGTCTGCAGCAGCCAGTGGGTTCCTGCGATCATGGACTTGAAGCCGCTCTTTTCCATGGTTTCCGGCGGAGTGACAAACTCGAGGTCCTTGTTCAGCCGGGCCGTGATCTCGCCATCCCGGTTGACCACCGTGCCAATGGTCCGGCCGTCCACCAGGACCGTGTAGTCCCGCACTGTCCCCTGCAGGCGATAGTTGATGCGCACCTGTTCACCCCCGGTCTCTCCCGCCAGACGACGCGTCACCAGATCCAGGCGGGCCTTGGGGGCTGCCTCTATTCTGCTCTTTTCTTCTTCCGTCATGCCGGCGGTGAGCTGTCGTGCCGTCTGCAGGGCCTTCTGGTACCAGGCCCTTGCCTCCTGGTCATTCCTTACCACACCCTTGCCATAGAAGTAGTAGTCCCCGACCTTGAGCGGGGATTCCACGTCCTGGCCGCTGGCTGACGCCTTCCGGAACCATTTCATGGCCTCACCATAGTCGCCGCGGGAATCGGCGAGCCGGGCGAGCTGGACCATGGCCGGGTAGTTGCCTTCTGCCGCTGCCCTGGCAAACCATTTTCTGGCCTCGCCCTCTGGATCGTCGGACGGCATCACCGAGTGGAGGTAGAGCTGACCGATATTGGCGAGCAGGTCCGGATCGCCGTCCGGTTTTTCCTCGACGATATCGATCACGGCCTGGAAACAGGAGATACCCTTGTCCCGGTCCGGGTTGACATCGCGGCGCAGACAGTTGACCTTTTCCGGAAAGGTCGGCCGGTAGGCCGGGGGCAGTTCGCCGATGTAGAGCTCGGCCAGGAGCAGCAGTGCCTGCACCTGGTTTCGCTCGGCCGCCTGATCAAGGAACTCCAGGGCAGTCTGACGGTAACGGGGCCTGTCGCTGCAGGCATATTCGATTGCGCGGTTGTAATATTCGTCACCACTGCAGTCCCAGCAGATCCTGTAGCTGACCTGGCGGTAAACGAGACCGGCGATCACCAGGGTGAGTACCAGTACCAGGGCGAGAGTTATGCCAAGCTTGCGCATGGATTGCATCCTCCGTCACGAACCGGACGACCGGTTCCAGGTATATCGTTCAGTGTAATAGTTTGCCGCTATCGGCAACCACCTGCAACGACCGATACTTTTGGTAAAAGTCCGACGTCGTTCTCATTCGGGAGGTCCCAGAGAGAGCTTGTGAGGATCACCGTGGCAGTCGAGACAGCCGGAGAAATCCTGCAGGATGCCCTGGGAATGCGGGATGCCATGACAGTCCTGGCAGGCCGGGATGGCGCCGTGGGTATCGGAATGGCAGAAGACACAGCGCAGCATGGAGTGGGCCGATCTGCCCTCCTGCAGCCTGGCTCCGATACCGGCGTGACAGCCGGCGCAGATGGTGTTGTCGATCCCGGGACCATAATGCAGCTCCTGGGGCATGTGCGCAGGATGGCATGATGTACAGCCCTTGTTGTCAACAAAGGTGGTGTGCGGTGTCTCGTGGCACTGGGTGCATTTGGGGATGTTGCCGTGCCGCTGGCTGTGGCAGTCGTTGCAGGAAAGCTCCGAGTGACTGCCCGGATGCTCCGCAAACTGGTCTGCCTGCTCCGCATGGCAGGTGGCGCAGAAGGGCAGGAGCTGGTCGATATCCAGGCTTGCCAGGGGGGCGTGTGGTTTCTGATGGCACTGCTTGCAGGCGGTCATCTGCTGCGAATCGCCGTGCGGGTGATCGTGGCAGTTGGTGCAGCGCGGCAGGACATCCTCGTAGCGCAGGCCGCGGCGGAAGCTGTGGAAGGTCTCGTGGCACTGGCGGCATGGTACCCGATGCGCACCCCTGCCTGTCTTGATGGTCATGAAGATCTCGTGATGGCAGTGGGCGCAGTCGAGGGTGGTCATTCCTTCGGGCAGCGGCTGCACATCCTGACTGTAGGGATCCTCATCCGCTGCCGGCGCGGCGGCGGCCGGGGACAGCAGCGCCAGGCAGCCTGCCAGCAGCAGGGCAGTGACCAGTGCGGCCACTCTTGCTTCCATTCTCCTCATATTCTCCTCGTGCTTCCTGGATGTTGACCCGGTCCGCGGTTTATTTCTTCAGGTGATGCGGATTGCCATGGCACTTGTGGCAGTCCGGGAAGTTCCGGTGCAGCGGTGCGTCATGGGGCTCACCGTGACAGGTGCGGCATTTGCGGATGACCTTATGCCGGCGGGTATGGCAGTAGATACACTGCAGCCGGCCATGCTTGCTCCTGGTATCCGTTTTCTGTGCCTGATATTCCTCCTCGTGGCAGGAACCGCAGAGCCTGGGAGCCACCTTCTTTGCAAAGGCCGGCGGCAGGGGATAATGGGGCCGATGGCACTTGAGGCAGTCCTCGTAGCGCATGGAGTCGTCATGGCCCTCGTGGCAGTCGAGGCAGCTCAGGTGCCGGCCATGGATCCTGTGGCACTGGTTGCACTCCTGTTGTGCATGGGCAGTGGGGTGCTTCTTCATGTCCTTGCCGATCTGCGGATGGCAGGAAAGACAGACCGGGCGTACCGATTTGACACCGCTGAAGTCGATCTTTTTCGGTTCGTGCGGGTTGTGGCAGCCGGTGCAGTTCTTCATGGCAAAGTGCTGCTTCTCGGCCGGGTCATGACACTGGGAGCAGGATGGAATCACATTCTCCTCCCGCGGCGGATGCGCCTGATGGCAGTCGGTGCAGGCGAGATTCTCCTGGTGGGCGGCGCCGTTTTCGGCAAAGGTGGTGACGATGTCGCCGTGACAGGCGCCACAGAGGGCGGGGGCGATCTCCGTGTCCCAGATGTAGCGGTTGGGCTGGTGAGGGCGGTGGCAGCGCAGGCAGTCCGTCCGGGTCAGTTCCGGAGCATGTTTTTCGTGGCAGTCCGTGCAGGTATCCGACTGACCCTCGGCAAGTCCGTGCTGGTGATGGCAGTTGGTGCAGTCCTGCTGCGAATGACCGCTGGGTATCTCCTCCATCTGGTTGTTGATGTCGGTATGGCAGGTGATGCAGACCGGCCTGGCGTCACCGAGAACGGCAAAGTCGGTGATGATGGGGGCATGGGGCTGGTGGCAGCCGGTACAGTCGGGAGTGGAGAAATGGGTGCTGTCCGCCGGGTCGTGACAGTTGGAACATTCGGGAATGACGGCCTCGCCCGCCGGAGGGTGTCCCTCATGGCAGTCGAGGCAGGTGATCTCGTTCTTGTGGGCCGATTCCTGACTGTGGATGGCCCTGACCTCGTCGAAGTGGCACTTGATGCAGTCCTTTTCGGTGAGCGGCAGCGGCTGGACCTCTGCCAGGGCCACGGACCCGAGCCATATCACTCCCAGAAAACACAGACCGGCGATTAGTCGATTTCCTTTCATCCCTGCTTCCTCTTGGTCCTTGGACGGACCTCGTTTTGCGTTGAATCGTCAGGTCCCCCGGCGCATGTCTGGCCGGAGAGCGTAACCGGTGGGACCATGTGGGAACGCCGGCCGGAAGACGAATCTCCGGCCGACGACAGGTTCATGCTCACGGTATGATCCACTGACCTGGCGGCCGGGATCATCTGGCCAGGTTGTGCGGATCCCGGTGGCAGGTGACGCACTCGGGGAATTTTTCGTGCATGTAGGGGTCGTGGGGCTGGTCGTGGCAGTCGACACAGGGCGTGATCTTGCCGTGCCGGCCGTCGTGACACTCCACGCAGCTCAGCTCACTGTGCTTGCTGCCCGACTCCGCCAGGGTGGAGGAGATGTCTTCGTGACAGCTTGCACAGTAGTCCACCGGAATGTCTTCACCATAGGTGATGTCGGTGGGGCTGTGCGGCTTGTGGCACTTGAGGCAGTCGTCGATGGTCATGTCGGGCGAGTGTCCCTCGTGGCAGTCGAGGCAGGTCTGGTACTGCCCCTGGCCGAGGCCATGCTGGTTGTGACAGGAGTTGCAGTCCTGGTCGGCATGGGCGCTGGGATGGGCCGCCATCTCTTCTCCCTTGTCGGGATGGCAGGTGAGACAGGCGGGTTTTGTCTCGGCCACGGTGGTGAAGGTGATGTTCAGCGGGTGGTGGGGGTTGTGACAGGATGTGCAGCCCTGGAGGGCGAAGTGGTCGCTTTCGCCCGGATCATGGCAGTTGGAACAGCTCGGAATGGTGTCGGTGCCCGCGGGCGGGTGTTCTTCGTGACAGCCGGTGCAGCCGACCTCCTGGTGCGCTTCGCCATGGGCATCGAGATCGCTTGCGATGTCGAAGTGGCATTTGACACAGTCGGCATCGGTGAGCGGCACCGGTTGCAGGTCTCCGCTGTCCTCCGCGGTCTCGCCGGCTCCGGAGGACTGGTCGGTGGCCTCCCGGTTGTTGGCAGTCTCCTGGTCAGCGGCAGGGGCCTCGGCCGGAGCGGCAGCCTGGACCGTCACCGCTTCGGCGGCAGGCGCGGCCCCGGCGGCCTCGTCCGCGGCCGGAACCGGGACCGTTGTCATGGTCACAAGACCGAAGAATACCAGTGTTGGTAGCACTCTCTTCATCTCTCCCCCTCTTCAAATGAATCATAACCTCGGGACATACGGTTTGCCGCCGGCCGCCCGCAGTGCAGGACACAGGAAATTGATGGCAGGATCGGCCCGACACCGGCAAAATGAACCATTATTCAGTAGGTAGCAAATATCTACCAAAAAAGCAAGGTGATAAGAGGGTGGGTTCCGATTTTTCAAGACAGCCGGCCGGGGTGGGGCACGGGGCAGGGGAATGGTCGGCAACCGGCAGGAAAGGTCAGTATCCTGCCGGGATCACGATGCGGAAACGGCATGGGCAGACCGGTTGGTGGAAGGGCGAGTTGCGGTATTGTAACTGACGTTTCAGGAGGCCGGGAATGTAAGAGTTCACCGCTATCAGCAACTACCTGAAAATAGCGACACCTTTGGTAAACGTTTTTACCCGGGAATTTTCCATGGTGCATTGACTGGAGGCGGTCTGCAACGGAACGTGCTGCGGAACGATACCCGGGGAAATGTCCTGCCTCCTGGACGGATGGACCTCCCGTCTGGCGGGAACAGTGCTTTCTTGCCGGATGGTGCGGAATTTGCTTGGCGTGGTGTGTCAGGGATTCGACCTGATGATCCAGGAAGATGAAACAGGAGACAGGCGAGTGGCACAGGGCAGGGCAATGGTCAGGACAGGGATCGGGTGGGCGTTGTTCTTTCTGCTTTTCCTCTGCGCCGTCACTGCCAGGGGGACGGACTACTACGTCGATGGCCTCAACGGCAGTGACGATGCCACCGGCGGCCTTACGGATCCGTTTCTGACCGTGAACCGTGCAGTAACCGCGGCAACAGGGGCGGATGTCATCCATGTCCGCCCGGCCACATACCATGAATCGGTGGCCCTGGTGGGGCCGTCCCGGCGCGGCCTCAGCCTGGTCGGCGTGGTGGAGGAGGGGAAGTACCCGGTCCTCGTCTCCGCGGATCCGTCCCGCCATGTCATCGTGGCCAGGGATTTCAGCGGCAGGATCGGGAACCTGGAGATCACCGGCGCCACGGATGCCATCGGCATCAATCTGATCGGCGATGATGACGGCGTGACCACGGCTCAGGTCATCGGCTGCCGCATCCATGGCAACCGGATCGGCATCCACCTCACCACCCTGGGCAGCAACCGGAGCTGCAATCCCCTGATCCGGAACAATCGTATCTATGAAAACACCACCCGTGGCATCGGTTTCATGAACAACGCCACCGGCACCGCCGATGGCAACGATATCCATCACAACGGTTCCGGCCTCGTGGACAGCTCGGGTATCGGCATCAGCGGTCAGGCAGCGCCGATCTTGCTCAACAACACCATTCGTGCCAATTTCAACGCCGGCATCTCGATTCGTGATACCGCGGCGCCGGTGATCATTCACAACGCCGTCACCCACCATGCCGTTGCCACTGGAAGCGTGGTCGGCACCGGCATCAGGGTGCAGCAGAACATGGGGATCGACACGCTGCTGATCAGCAACAATATCATCGCCTGGAACATCCATGGCCTGGTGAGCCAGGGGGGACGATCCTGCGGCGGCAACCGGTACAATCTCTTCTGGCAGAACAGCGGCACGGACTATAACGGGTTTACCCCGGGGCCGGGCGCGCTTGCCGCCGATCCGCACCTGGTCGATCCGCAAAACGGTGACTTCCATCTCCGCGCCGGTTCCCCCTGTATCGATGCCGGGGAGACGTCGGCCCTGGACGATCACGACATGGAGGGCGACAGCAGGCCCATGGGCGACGGCGTCGACATCGGCCCGGATGAATTCCGGCCGGAGGACACATCGGGTGGCGGCTCGCAGGGCTCCGGCGGCAGCGGCCACCAGCCGCCGCCTGCCATGGAGCGGGCTCTGCAGCCAGTCTATATACTCCTTCTCAGGTAAGCGGGAACCCTCCGGCATCCCCTCCGCGCACCTTTTCTTTCCCTTCCCTAAGGTCCATGGTATAGTTGCTGCCATGGTCCGGCCGCGGCAACGGCCGACGGGCCGGTCTCCTTGCTCTTCCGCCGCCTGCCACGAGGCTCAGTATACATTATGCAGATCCCTCTGCTCACGGACATCGTCATCATCTTCGGACTTGCGGTCACGGTCCTCCTGCTGTTCCATTTTCTCCGCCTGCCGGCCGTGGTCGGCCTGCTCCTGACCGGTACCGTGGCCGGGCCGCACGGGCTGGGCCTCATCGATGCGGTGCACGAGGTGGAGGTCCTGGCGGAGATCGGTGTCATCCTGCTCCTCTTCACCATCGGTATCGAGTTTTCCTTCAAAAAACTCCTGGAGATCAGGAAACAGTTCCTGATCGGCGGTTCGCTGCAGGTGGGGCTGACCCTGCTGGCCGTGTTCTTCCTGGCACGGCGGTTCGGGGTGCCGGCGCCGGAGGCGGTCTTCTACGGGTTCCTGGTCGCCCTTTCCAGCACCGCCATTGTCCTGCGGATGCTCCAGGAACGCGCCGAGATGGACACGCCCCATGGCCGCGTCGACCTGGGGGTGCTGCTCTTCCAGGACGTGATCATCGTGCCCATGATCCTGGTGACACCGCTTCTGGCCGGCAACCGGCCGGACCGGATCGATTCGGCGGTCTATCTCTTTGCAGCCAAGGGTGTCGCCATCGTCATCCTGGTTCTGGTCGCCACCCGGTGGCTCATGCCGTGGCTGCTGCGCCAGGTCGCCCGCACCCGCAGCAGGGAGCTCTTTCTCCTCTGCGTGGTCACCATCTGCCTGACCATTGCCTGGCTCACCGCCAGCGCCGGCCTGTCGCTGGCCCTGGGGGCCTTCATCGCCGGCCTGATCATCTCCGAGTCCGAGTACAGCCATCAGGCCCTGGGCAATATTCTCCCCTTCCGCAACGTCTTCACCAGCTTCTTTTTTGTCTCCATCGGCATGCTGCTGGATACCGGTTTCCTGCTCGGGAACCTGCCGGCGATCCTGATCGGTTCCCTGGCGGTGCTCCTGCTCAAGGGCGTGATCGCCGGCAGCGTCACCATTCTCCTGGGCCTGCCCCTGCGCAGCGCCATCCTGGCCGGCCTGGGGATCTGCCAGGTGGGCGAGTTTTCCTTTATTCTCTCCCGGACCGGGGTGGAACACGGTTTTCTCACCGACCACTACCAGATCTTCCTGGCCGTGGCCGTGCTGACCATGGCCGCGACCCCGTTCATCATCACCCTGGCACCCCGCCTGGCCGACCGGATCACCCGCCTGCCTCTGCCGGTCAGGCTGCGGACCGGCCTCTGGCCCATGGCGGAGAGGTCCGAGGCCGGAGAGGAGCTCTCCCACCACCTGGTGATCATCGGCTTCGGCCTCAACGGCAGGAACGTGGCCCGCTCTGCCGGCATGACAGGAATTCCCTACGTGATCATCGAGATGTCGCCGGATACGGTGCGGCAGGAACGGGAAAAGGGAGAGCCGATCCTCTACGGCGACGCCATCCACGAGGAGGTGCTGCGCCAGGCCGGGGTAGGGGAGGCGACCGTGGTGGTGGTCGCCATCAACGATCCGGCCGCCACCCGGGAGATCACCGAAAGCGTCCGCCGTCTGACCGGCAGGGCGCATCTCATCATCCGCACCCGCTATCTGTCCGAGATGCAGGCGCTCTACGATCTGGGCGCCAACGAGGTGATTCCCGAGGAGTTCGAGACCTCGGTGGAGATCTTCTCCCGGGTCCTGGCAAAATATCTCATCCCGCGGGCCGAGATCGACAGGATCGTCAGCGAGCTCCGCGCCGACGGCTACGAGATGTTCCGCGACCTGTCCCGGGATACCTCGTCACTGGCCGGTATCCATCTGCACCTGCCCGATGTCGAGGTCGCTTCCATGCGGGTGGAGGAGGGGGCCGCGGTGGCGGGCCGCTCACTTGCCGAACTCGCCTTTCGCCGCAGGTACGGGGTGACGGTGCTGGCGGTGCGACGCGGCCGGGAGACCTTTTCCAGCCCTGACGCGGACATGCCCCTGCAGCCGGACGACGTCCTCTATCTCATCGCCTCACCGCAGCAGCTTGCCGCGGTCGACCACCTGTTCCGCACCTGAGGGATATTTTTCCCGATGCCGGTCCGCCGGCCTACTCCAGGGTGACCGGAGTGACAAAGCCCGTCGGCTTGACCGCCAGCACCGAACAGCCGATGGAGCGGAGGATGCTCTCGGCGGTATTGCCCATGATGAAGCCCGGGATGCCGGTCCGGGCCACCGTGCCCATCACCACCAGGTCGGCGTCCACGTCACGGACCAGTTGCGGGATCACCTTGTGCGCCTCGCCCTTGATGATATGGATGTCGGGTTTGAGAAAGTCCAGGGTATCGCTTCCCAGCGAGGCGGTGAGTTCCTTCATCAGCTCCCGGACCTTGATTTCGTGCTCCTGCTTCTGCCGTTCCACCCACCCGGCTACCTCGCTGTCCCCGGCAAAGCTGAAGCGCGGCGTGTTGAGGAGGCTTTCACCCCACGCGGTCCAGGCATGGACGATGTGCAGATCGCCGGATTCCGACAGGGCGAGCGATGAGGCCATCTCCAGGATCTGGCGGTTCAGGGCGGTGATGGTGTCGGCCTCCTCCGCGTCGGCGACATCGACCGCGGCCACGATCCGCTCATACCTGTCCCTGCCGTCGTCCTGCATGATCCAGACCGGGCAGGGGCATTTGCGCAGCAGGTGCATGTCGGTGCCGCCGAACAGGCGGGCATGGAAACCGCCACCCTCTTCGGCGCATTTCATGACCAGGTCATGGCCGCCGCGCAGGACCTCGCGGACAATACCGGGAAAGACCCTTTCCTCGATGATCTTCCCCCGGACCGGGACATCGGTTTCCAGCTCCCTGATCATCGTGTCGAGTTGCTGCTGCCGGTCCCGGACCAGGGCATCCCGCAGCCTGGCATAGAGAGAGTCGCCTCCCTCGCCCCCCCTTCTGGGCAGGTCCAGGGCCATGACCATGGTCAGGTCGGCCTGGTTATGCCCGGCCAGGGTGAGGGCCCGGCGCAGGGCTGTATCCTGTCGGCACGTCTCGTCGACGACAAAGAGAATGTTCTTGAAGCGTTTCATGGAGTTCCCTCCCTGCCGGTTGGCGGTGAAATACAGAGTTGGGCGTCAGGCGCCGGTTGCTGCCGTTCTGGAGCGACGCAGCTTTTTCTCCAGCTCGACGATCAGGTAGGTGGCCGCACCGGCCAGCACGATCCTGCCCCACGAGGCGGCATCGATGGCACTGGACTGGAAGAGGCGGTTCATCAGCGGCAGGTAGGTGTAGACGACCTGCAGCAGCAGCATGGAGGTCACGCCGGCAAAGACCCACATGTTGCTGAAGAAACCGAGCTGAAATACCGACCTGGTGAGCGAGCGGCAGTTGAACAGATAGAACAGCTCCATGATCACGAAGGCGTTGACCGCCACTGTACGCGCCTGCTCGAGGCTTGCGCCCGCGGCCCGTTCCCATTCGAAGAGCCCGAAGGCACCGATGAGCAGCAGGGTGCCGACCAGAAAGATGCGGATGATCAGTTCGGTGGTCAGGATCGGGGTGCCGGGTTCACGTGGCGGCCGCTCCATGATCCCCGGTTCCCTGGGCTCAAACGCCAGCATCAGCCCCAGGAAGCCGGCCGTGGTCATATTGATCCACAGGATCTGCACCGGCAGGATGGGCAGGGTGACACCGAGGAAGATGGCCGCCATGATCACCAGTCCCTCGCCCAGGTTGGTGGGCAGGGTCCAGACGATGAACTTGGTCAGGTTGTCGAACACGCCCCGGCCCTCCTCCACCGCGGCCTCGATGGAGCTGAAGTTGTCGTCGGTGAGCACCATGTCGGCGGCCTCCTTGGCCACGTCGGTGCCGGTGATTCCCATGGCCACGCCGATGTCGGCCTGCTTGAGCGCCGGCGCATCGTTGACGCCGTCACCGGTCATGGCCACCACGTGACCGCGCGACTGCAGGGCGCGGACCAGGCGGATCTTCTGCTCCGGCGTCGCCCTGGCAAAGACATTGGTCTCCTCGGCCGCCATGGGCAGGTCCTGGTCCGGGATCTGTTCCAGCTCGCTGCCGGTAAGAACACCACCCGGACCGGTGACGTCGACGGGGCCGCTGTAGAGACCGATCTGGCCGGCAATGGCCGCCGCTGTCGTCGGGTGGTCACCGGTGATCATCTTGACCTTGATGCCGGCGGTGCGGCAGACCTGGACCGCGGCCACAGCCTCGGCCCGGGGCGGATCGATCATCCCCTGGAGGCCGAGAAAGGTCAGGCCCGAGGCCACGTCCTCGTGGTGGATCTCGCTGCTTTCCGGGGGCAGTTCCCGGCGGGCAAAGGCGAGCACCCGCAGGCCGCGGGCCGCCATCCGGGTGACCTGGGCCTGCACCGCGTCGCGGTCCAGCTCCGTACTGGTGCCGTTCGGGTCGAGGGCCCTGTCGCAGCGGGCCAGGACCTGTTCCACCGCGCCCTTGAGATAGACCAGTCGCGGTCTGCCCACCCCGGCGTCGTGCAGGGTGGCCATGTACTGGTGCATGGATTCAAAGGGGATGGCATCCAGGCGGGGAAATTTTGCCGTTTCCCCGGCATCGATACCGGCCTTTGCCGCGGCGGCCAGGAGGGCGCCCTCGGTGGGGTCGCCCTGGACCTGCCATGCGCCGTCGCGTTCCAGGAGCCTGGAGTCGTTGCAGAGTACCCCGGCGCGCAGACATTCGGCCAGGGCCGGCGCCATGGTCTCCTCCCGGCCGTCCTGGCGGACGATGCGGCCCAGCGGCGCATAGCCGGCGCCGCTGACCTCGTAATGGACGCCTCCGGCGACAATGGCCTGGACCGTCATCTGGTTTTCGGTGAGCGTGCCGGTCTTGTCCGAGCAGATCACCGTGGTGCTGCCCAGGGTCTCCACCGCGGGCAGCTTGCGGATGATGGCCCGTCGTCTGGCCATCCGCGCCACGCCGATGGCCAGGGTGATGGTGACCGCGGCCGGCAGTCCCTCGGGAATGGCGCCCACGGCCAGGGCCACCGCAGCCATGAACATGTCAAAGAGCGACTGGCCGCGCAACAGGCCGACCGCCACCGTCACCGCGGCCAGGCCGAGGATGGCCCAGAGCAGGATATGGCTGAACTGGGTGATCTTTTTGGTCAGCGGTGTCTCCAGGTCCTGGGCCGACGAGATGAGCCGCGATATACGGCCCACCTCGGTCCGGTCGCCGGTGGCGACCACGACACCGGTGGCCTGGCCGTAAGTGACCATGGTGGAGCCGTAGACCATGTTGCGCCGTTCGGCCAGGACTGTCTCCGCCGGAAAGGGCTCGCTGCTCTTCTCCACCGGCACCGATTCGCCGGTCAGGGCCGATTCGTCCACCTGCAGCTCCCTGCAGCGCAGGAGGCGCAGATCGGCCGGAGCCTTGTCGCCGGCCTGGAGCAGGACGATGTCGCCCGGGACCAGTGCCGTTGATGGGATCCGTTGTTTCTCGCCATCGCGGAGTACCGTTGCCTCGGCCACCATGGTGTCGGCCAGGGCGGCCAGGGCGTTTTCCGCCTTTGCCTCCTGGATGTAGCCGATGATTGCATTGACCAGGACCACGCCGAAGATGACGCCCGAGTCCACCCATTCCTGCAGGCCGGCCGTGACGATGCCCGAGGCGATGAGGATATAGATCAGGGGCTGGTGGAACTGGAGCAGGAACCGCAGCCAGGCGGGCCGGCCGCGTTTTGCCGTCAGGGTGTTGGGACCGAATTTCTCCTGCCGCTGCCGGACCGTATCTCCGGTCAGCCCACTGTCCGGGTCGGTCTCCAGCCTGGCGATGACATCACCCGCCGGCAGGCTGTGCCAGCGGGTATTCTCGGAGAGCTTCATGGCAAGGCCCGGGGTCCTGTTCTGGTCATTCAATGGTCACCCCGCCGTGCTCTTCCCCGGCACCAGGATACCATTCCAGCTCGATCTCGAGCTGGCGCTTGGTGCCTTTGCGTTTCTTCTGCTCATCCTCGACCTTGAGTTCCAGGGTCATGTGCTGCGGAAAATCGAGCACCACCTCTTTTTCGCCCTGACGCAGGGTCATGTGTCCCTGCTCGATGCGATCGGCTACAGAGCGCAGCAGGGAGACGATCTCCACTCGGCTCTTCTTTTCCTCGCTTTTGAACAGAACCTTTTCACGTCCCATGGTAACTACCTCCTCTGGATTGGAACACGGAAACCGGAGAACCATATCCGGATGCTTGCGGCAACAGGTTCTGCCAGCGGTTTCCGTCTTGATTGCCGGTTGGGGCCGGGCCGGATAACCGGGACCGGCCATGGCCTATCTCTCACGTCCCGAACTCTTCCTCTGCGTCCATTGGCTCCTCTGCCGTTGCTGTCTGCCGGCGGCGGATGGCGCGGATCGGCGTGGAGCGGCGCCGGTCGAGCTCGCGGGCAACGGCACGGCTCACCCGTTCGGCACACTGGTTGAGGACCGACATGCAGTCACCGCCATTGCCCTGGACCACCACCTCGCCGCCCTGGCGCAGTCTGACCACGATGAGGCATTCCTTGTCGTGTCCGCCCCTGGGGCCGTTGATGTCGCTGATCCGCACCGTCACTCCGCCGATGGCGTGGTCGAAGCGACTGAGGGCATAGTGGAGACGCCGTTCCATGGCCGTGACCGTATCCGGGTGGAGTTCTACCTGGCGGCCTGTGATGCTGATTTGCATGCTGTGCTCCTGTTGTTTGTGGTTTTGACGGGTTACTTGTTATCGCTTCACAGAATAAGCATGAAATCGGTTTTGAACAATTTGAAAAAAGTTGTATGATCTTTCGAAATAATCAAATATTTGAGACAGACCATGGAATGGCTCAACTATCACCATCTCTACTATTTCTGGACCGTCATGCGCGAGGGGTCCATCACCGCGGCCGGCAGGCGGCTGCACCTGGTGCCGGCCACGGTTTCCTCCCAGATCAGCCGCCTGGAGGACTCCCTGGGTGGCAGGCTCTTTGTCCGGTCGGGCCGGGGCCTGGAGCCGACCGACCTGGGGCGGCATGTCTACCGCTATGCCGACGAGATCTTCTCCATTGGCCGCGAACTTATGGCCAGCCTGGACAACATGGCTGACAGCGGCAGGATCCCGCTGCGCATCGGGGTGGAGGATGTGCTCCCCAAGATGGTGGTGCGCATGCTGCTGGAACCGGTCTTCCGGCTGCCGGAACCGGTTCGGCTGATCTGCGTGGAGGACAAGAAGGAGGAGCTGCTGGCCCGGCTTTCCCTGCACAGGCTCGATGCCGTGCTCAGCGATTCTCCGGCGGGTCGTGATCTTCGGGTCAAGGTCTACAACCACCTGCTGGGGGAATGCGGGGTGAGTTTTATGGCCGTCGCCGAGATGGCCGCACCGCTGCGGCAGGGATTTCCTGCCTCCCTGCACGGGGCGCCTATGCTGCTGCCCATGGAGCGGACCACCCTGCGCGGCCAGCTCGATCAGTGGTTCGATTCCCGCGCCATCGTGCCGGAGGTGATCGGCGAATTCTCCGACAGCGCCCTGCTCAAGGCATTTGCCCTGGAGGGAGACGGAATCTTTGCCCTGCCGCTGATTCTCGAGGAGGAGTTCGTGAAGCAGTACCGGGTGGGGGTGATCGGCCGTACCGACGAGATCCGGGAGAGGTTCTACGCCATCTCCGTTGAGCGGGTCATCCGGCACCCGGCGGTCACCGTGATCTCGGAAAATGCCCGCCGCTGCTTTCCCGTGCACTCAACCGGTCCAGGAGCATCAGGCCGTCGGGGGTGACGGGCCTGCTCCTGCTCAGCTTGCGCAGGTCCTCCAGAGACATGAAACGGCCGGATTCGACCTCTTCCTCCTGCAGGATGAAGGGGCCCCCGTGGATACAGGAGAAGACGCGGCCCCAGACCCGGTTGTCCGCGTCCTCGTAGTACTGGTCGAAGAGAAACCGCAGTTCCACGCCCCGGACGCCGAGCTCTTCGGCCAGTTCCCGTGCAGCCGCATCCTCGTAGCTCTCGCCGGCCAGGACCACGCCGCCGGCGGCCACGTCCAGGTAACCGGGATAGATATCCTTGCCCATGGTCCGTTTCTGGACAAAGAGTTCACCGGCCCGGTTGAAGACCAGGATATAGCTGGCCCGGTGGATCAGGCGTCGCTGCCGCATGATGTGCCGTGGCACCACCTCGACGGGACGGTTCTGCCGGTCGACGATCTGGACCGGTTCTTCGGCCGGGTTATGCGCCTTCATCTGGTACGTCCTCCGTTGCACTGCCGGGGTCGGAGTTCCGGTGGCGGATGCGCCAGCAGCGGTGGATGCGCCTCTTGCCCCGGAAGTCCTCGGGAATGGTCTGCTCCGTGATCTCTTCGAGAGCAAAATTGTCTTGGATATCCCCGGCCATGACGAATCTGCGGAAGTTGGTGGAAAAGATCAGGGTTCCGCTGCGCGACAGCCGCTGCATGGCCAGGTGCAGGAGGAGGGGATGGTCGCGCTGGATATCAAAGACCTGCCGCCTGTGCCTGGAGTTGGAAAAGGTGGGCGGATCGACGAAGATCAGACCGTAACGGTTGCGACTGTTTCTGAGCCAGTTGATGCAGTCGTCCTGCTCGAATCTGTGCTGGGGACCGCCGAAACCGTTGCGCGCCATGTTGGCCCGGGCCCGGGCCAGGTAGGTGGCGGACTGGTCCACGGTGGTGGTGGCCAGTGCGCCGCCGGCCGCGGCATGGACCGTGGCCGTGCCGGTATAGCCGAACAGGTTGAGGAATTTTCTGCCGTTGGCCAGGCTCCGGATCATCTGCCGCGTGGTGCGGTGGTCGAGGAAGATACCGGTGTCCAGGTAGTCGGTGAAGTTGACCAGGAAAACAAGACCGCCCTCGCGCACCTCTTTCAGTTGCGGCCGCGGCTCCTTTTTCCCGGCCCTTTTCCGCTGTTCCTTTCTCTGGTATTGCCGCCTCCCCTTCTGCCGCTGCCTGGTCTTGATGAAGAGACGGTTGCGCGGCACATCCAGCAGGCTGCGGATCACCTGCAGGGCAAGGGCGAATCGTTGCCTGGCCCTGTCCTGATCCACGGTTGCGGGCGGGGCATACTCCTGCACGTGCACCCACTGTTCGTAGATATCGACGGCCAGGTTGAACTCGGGCATGTCCGCATCATAGATCCTGAAACACTGTATCCCGTTTTCACGGGCCCAGGCGAAACGGGCCAGACAGTTCTTGCGCAGCCGGTTGGCGAAGTCGGCTCCTGGACCCTCCAGGTCATGCTGCTGCAGCTCCCACCGGAAATCCCGGACGGGCGGGGGCGCCGGGGGGGCTGTCGCCATGAGCAGGCGGCAGCGGATGGGGCCGTTGTAGAGGCGGAACTTCTCCTGCCAGGAGAGGCCCGTCATGTCGGCCAGGTCAGGATTGGCGGAAAAGAAACCGAGCCGCCAGCCGGGAAATTTTTCTCTGAATTTCCCGCCCAGGCACCGGTACAGGTAGCGAACCGACTCCCTGTCCGACAGCCGTTCGCCATAGGGGGGATTGGTGAGCAGAAGGCCTGTCGTTGACGGAGATTCGAGGCGGGCAAGCTGGCGCTGGTGGACGATGATCCGGTCGTCGAGACCGGCTGCGGCGATATTGCGCCGGGCCGCGGCCACCATCCGCGGATCGGCGTCATAGCCGATGATGGCGGGCCATGCTGCCGACATGCCGCGCTCCTCCCGCTCCAGGGCCTCGTTGACCAGGTGTTCCCAGAGCCCCGGGTTATGACGTTTCCAGGACATGAAGCCAAAGGTCCTGCGCTGCAGGCCGGGGGCCGAGTCCCCCAGGATCAGGGCCGCCTCGATGAGCAGGGTTCCGGAGCCGCACATGGGGTCGAGGAGGGTGGAGATCTCCTGCATGCCGGTCGCGGACCGGATACCGGCCAGGTGGACGATGGCCGCGGCCAGGGTCTCCTTGAGCGGCGCGATGCCCGCCTCGACCCGGTAACCCCGGCGATGGAGGCTGTCGCCGGACAGATCCAGGGCCATGCTGGCCCTGGTGCCCCGGACATGGAGGTTGATACGGATGCCGGGATGGCGGACATCGACGCTGGGCCGTCGGCCGGTCCGCCTGCGGAACTGATCGACAATGGCGTCCTTGACCCTGAGGGCGGCATAGTGGCTGTGGCCGAGTCGGGCCTCTGACAGGGTACAGTAAACGGCAAAGGTGGAGTCGGCGCCGAGATGATCGTCCCAGTCGATCTCGCCCGCCCTGCGGTAGAGGATATCGGTGTCAGGGGCCTCGAAGGTGGCGATCTCGAGCAGGACACGGGAAGCAAACCTTGACCAGAGACAGGCCCGGTAGGCGCTTTCCATGGCGCCCTGCCAGGAGACTGCGCCGGGAGTGCTGCGAACACGGCGGCCGCCGAAACCTTGAACCTCGCCGGCCACCAGGTCCTCCAGGCCGGCGCTGCAGGTGGCGACAAAGGAGAGCGGCGGCCGTTTTTTTTTCCGGGATCGTACAGGAGTTGGCATGTTTCTCTATGTGGGCGGGAGGAGTTAATCTCACACTCTGTAAAAGTTCAGCAGCACGCATTCTGCATGCGCTCGCGGCTGGCCGCATAGCGGGCGATCGGAGTCTCGATACGCTTGCTTGCCTGACGGCCAGCCACGATCACCCACAGCTGACGTACTGCTGAACTTTTATCAAAAGTATCGGCCTGTTCAGGTGGTTGCCGATAGCGGTGAACTATTGCCACACTCTAGCCCATTACCCCTGCTTGCACAACCCTTCCGGGAATCGCTCGTGCGTGATTGAACCGGTCCCGGATTTGACTTTTTTTGGCACGGCATGCCATAATGGGAGTGGATGCGCAGAGCGGCTTTGAGATTCCAGGTGCCGACGGCGGTCGGAGGATAATGGCCCGAGATCAGGACATAAAATCGCTTCAGCAGGAACTGGACAGTGCCCGCGAGGCCCTCAATCAGCTCCGTTATCAGAACGAGATGATGCTGAAGTGGGTGGAAGGGGCTGTTCTCCTGGTAGATCGTCGGGGACGGATCATTCAGGCCAACAGCGCCGCCCTCGCCGCCCTCGGCTGGAAGGAGGATGAACTCCTCGGCAGGAGCTGTCACGAGACCATCCATCACACCCTGGATGACGGCAGTCCCTATCCACGGGAGTTCTGCCCTGTCTATGCCGCCCTTGAGGATGGCTCGTCGCACCATGTTGATGGCGATATCTTCTGGCGCAAGGACGGCACAAGCTTTTCCGTTGACTATATTGCCTGTTCCACGCGTGATGAACGTAACCGGATCAATGGTGCGGTTCTGACCTTCCGCAACCTGACCGAGATGCGCCTGCAGGAGGCAAAGCGTATCCATGGCATGAAACTCGAGTCCATTGGCGAGCTTTCGGCCGGTATTGCCCATGAAATCAATACGCCCATGCAGTTCATCGCCAGCAACCTCACCTTCCTCCGCGAGGGGTTTGACGATATCCTCGAGCTGCTCCATCGCTACAGGGCATTCCGGCAGAGCATGGGCCGGGATGAAAAATATGCGGGAATCTGCAGGGAGCTGGCGGACTTCGAGGAAGAGATCGATGTGGAGTACCTGGAGGAGGAGGTGCCGGGCGCCTTCGAACAGACCGAGGATGGCGTGGACAGGGTCACCCGCCTCGTCCAGGGCCTGAAGGGGTTCGCCCACGCCGATCGGAGCGAGGCAAAACAGGAGACAGACATCAACGCCATCATCGAGAATACGCTGGTCGTCTGCCGCAACGAGTATAAATACGTTGCCGACGTGGAGACCAGGCTTGGTGATCTGCCGGTCATCAGGGCTCATCCCGGTGATATCGGCCAGGTGATCCTCAACCTGGTGGTCAACGCGGCCCATGCCATCGCCGATGTCGTCGGCAGTGGCGATGAGAGAGGGCGGATCACCATTGAGACGCGAACAGAGGATGACGAGGTCGTGGTCTCGGTGGTGGACACGGGCAAGGGAATCCCCGATGCCATCAGGAACAGGATCTTTGATCCCTTTTTCACCACCAAGGAGGTCGGTCTCGGCTCGGGCCAGGGCCTGGCCATCGCCCGTACCATCATCCATGACAAACATGGAGGTACCATCTCCTTCACCTCGACGCCCGGACAGGGGACGACATTTTTCGTCCGTCTTCCGGTGGCAGGCTGACCCGGCCATGACGGCAACGGATTGCGCCGCAGCCGTGGTCCGTCATCTTCCCGCTGCTCATATTTTGTAACTCTTTTCATCGTATGGCGTGTTTTTCTTTTTTCATTGACAGAGGTGTTGGCAGGCGTTACCATTTCGTTAAATGACGATATGTAGATAACTGCAAGAATCCGTAGTTCGGGCGGGGCAGGCTCTTTCTGTCGCCACGGCCCGAAAAACACAGGGCGCTCGAACGAACCATCGGTCGGTTCTGGCCCCGAACAGGCGAAAATCCCGGTCAGGATGATCAGAGCATGACGGAGGAGATCCATGGAACCCATACAACCTGCCGGTTGCGGCTGAGCAAAGACAGACTCCGGCCAGGTGGCCGGAAAGCGCAGGACGACACGATTCAGCAGGCCTCTCGCCCTGGGGATCGGCCTCGCCGGGCTGGTACTCTGGTATGTGGTGTACCGGCAACTGGAGCCCTTTTCCCATTACTTCGCCTATACACTTCTGGGTCTGCGCCGGGGCAGCCACCTGGGCGAGGCGGTCCAGTTCTTTGTCTACGACGGTCCCAAGGTGATGCTGCTGCTGACCCTGATCGTCTTTGTCATCGGCATGATCAGATCGTTCTTCACCCAGGAGCGGACCCGACGCTACCTGGCCGGCAGGCGGGAATCGGCGGGGAACGTGATGGCCGCCCTGCTGGGTATCGTCACCCCGTTCTGCTCCTGTTCGGCAGTGCCCCTGTTCCTGGGCTTTGTCCAGGCCGGCGTGCCGCTGGGGGTGACCTTTTCCTTTCTCATTGCCGCGCCCATGGTCAACGAGATCGCCCTGGTCCTGCTGTACGGGCTGCTTGGCTGGAAGGTGGCCGCCATCTACCTGGTCAGCGGCCTGCTCATTGCCATTGTCGCCGGCTGGGTCATCGGCCGCCTGGGCCTGGAAAACTGGATCGAGGACTGGGTCAGGGAACTGCGGGCCGGGGAGGCCATCGTCATGGAGGAGAAACTGAGCTGGAGCGACCGGGTCGATCGAGGGCGCGAGGCGGTGCGCGATATCGTCGGCAAGGTCTGGATCTACGTGCTTGCCGGTATCGGCGTCGGTGCGCTGATCCACGGCTTTGTGCCGGAAAACCTCATGGCGTCCATCATGGGCAGGGATGCCTGGTGGTCGGTGCCGGCAGCGGTTCTGGTGGGTATTCCCATGTACTCCAACGCGGCCGGTATCGTTCCGGTGGTGGAGGCGCTGCTCGGCAAGGGGGCGGCCCTGGGCACGGTGCTGGCCTTCATGATGAGTGTCATCGCCCTGTCCCTGCCGGAGATGGTGATCCTGCGCAAGGTGCTCAAGCCGAAGCTGATCGCGGTCTTCATCGCCGTTGTCGGCTCGGGCATCCTGTTCACCGGTTTTCTGTTCAA
>JALSNC010000178.1 GCA_026987195.1 Desulfobulbaceae bacterium
ACCACCATCATCCTTCGCGACATTTCCGCCCTGGTCCGGGCCGAAGAACAGAAAAAGCTCGAGCAGGAGCGGCTCGACTCGGTCCTGCGCTCCATACCCGAGGGAGTCTACATCGTCAACCAGCGCCACGAGATAGAGTATGCCAACCCGGTGCTGATCCGCGAATTCGGCCCAGTCAAGGGCCGCAAATGCTACCAGTACGTCCAGCAGCGCTCGACGCCCTGCCCCGAGTGCCGGAGCGAGAAGATCTTTGCGGGAGAAAACGACTGCCGCCGCGTCTACTGCACCACCTGCGACAAGGAGTTCGAGATCCATGATTCACCACTGAAAAATACCCTTGGGTACCCGGTCAAGATGGTCTTTCTCCGGGACATCACGGCCCGGGTACGGATGGAGGAGGACCTGAAAAAGGCAAACAACCTCCTCAACTCCATTATCAACAACACATCGGCGGTTATCTCTGTCAAGGACATTGACGGCAGATACATGCTGGTCAACCGGCAGTTCAGGAAACTCTTTACCAGCCGGGGACAGGAGGTGATCGGCCAGAGAGACCGTGATCTCTTTCCCCCGGAGACCGGGCGCCGCTTCCGGGAAAACGATCTCAGGGTTCTGGCCGAGGAGCGTATCCTCCGGTTCGAGGAACAGGTCTGCCAGAAAGATGGGGAACATACCTACCTGTCGATAAAATTCCCACTCGCGAACGGCAATGGCTCCATCTACGCGGTGGCCGGCATATCGACCGACATCACCGAACAGATCCTTGCCCGACAGGCCCTGCAGGAGAAAAACGAGCAACTCCACGCCCTGGTCAATGCCTCGCCGGATATCATCTGTTTCAAGGACAGTCGCGGCAGATGGCTGCTGGCCAACAACGCCATTCTGGAACTCTTTGAAATCACGGCCATCGACTACAGGGGCCTCACCGACAGCGACCTGGAGGAACAGAGTCCTTTCTACCGCAAGGCTTTCCAAAGCTGCAGAAAGACAGACGAAATCTGCTGGCAAAGCAAAAAGGTGTGCCGCAGCGACGAGATCATTCTCCGTTCGGACGGCAGCAGGAGGATTCTTGATGTCATCAAGGTGCCGCTCTTTCACCCGGACGGAGAACGTAAGGGGCTCGTGATCCTGGGCCGGGACGTCACTGAACGGGTCGAGGCGGAAGAGGCCCTGCGGGCAGAGATAAAAAACCGGGAAAAAACCAACATCACCCTCAAGGTGCTCCTCGAACAGTATCAGTACATCGGCCGGGAGACGGAAAAGGAGATCTCTGAACAGATCAGGACCCTGATCTTTCCCTATCTGGACCACCTGATCTCCATCACCGAAGAGCAGTCGGCCCGGGAGCTGCTGGGTATCATCTCCGCGAACCTTCAGCTTCTGGCCAGGGAACGGACCGAGAAACGGCCGGTAAGCGACAAGCGCCTGGGCCTTCTCACGCCCCGGGAAACACTGATTGTCAACCTGATTCAGCGGGGAAAGTCGTCCCGTGACATCGCAAGAATTCTCAACATTTCCAAACGGACGGTCGACGTGTACCGCCAGAACATCCGGAAGAAACTCGACCTGACCAACAACAGGATCAAGCTGGCCGACTATCTCCGTCTCCTCGGTCCCGCCCGGTAGAAAACAACGATGCGCCACACTCCCTCCTGCAGACACAACACCTTCGCTACACTGGCGAATCTGCTCTTACCGGTCCTGCGTACACACTGGAAAGAGCGACTCGTGGACCTTTTCCAGCGCATAACCATTCCCCCAGGCAAGAGAAAAGGGACACCGAAGAAAAACCACCTGCTCTATCTCGAGTCCATCCTGGAGTCTTCGACCAATACCGCGATCGTGGCCACGGACCAGGTGCTGCGGATCAAGTACTTCAACGCCGAGGCCGCACGTCTCCTCGGCCTGCCGAAACAGCAGGCCATTGGCCGCTCTCTGGAAGAGATCCATGACAGGTTCGCCTCCCGCGGACGCGAGCTTCGGAAGGTCATCGACCGGTTGCGCAGCAGAGGACGCTATCACTTCGAAATGTGGCACATGGGACATTTCCTGGATATCCAGATTTCTGTCCTGCGGGACAGTGACCACTCCTTTGTCGGTCTTCTGCTCATGGGAAGGGACATCACCAGTCTGAAACAGGCGGAAGAAGAAAAGAAAAAAACGCTTCTCCGCCTGCAGCGGGCCGAAAAGATGGAGGCCATCGGCCTGCTTGCCGGAGGAGTCGCCCATGATCTGAACAATATCCTCTCCGGTATCATCAACTATCCCGAGCTGCTGCTCGCCAGGCTGCCAGCGGACAGTGAACTCAGAAAACCGCTCCAGTCCATTCTCGCCGCAGGCCGGCGGGCTGCAGCGGTGGTCGATGATCTGCTGACCATGTCCAGGGGGGTGGCCATGAACAAACAGAGAGTGTCTATCAATGACCTGGTCAGCGAATACCTGCACTCCCTGGAACGGCGGAAACTCTCTTCACTCTATCCGGATGTGCGCCTCAACTTTGATCCGGATCCGAATCTGCGGCTCTGCCGATGCTCTCCCATTCACATCACCAAGGTGGTGATGAACCTGATCAGCAACGCCGTTGAGGCAACAGGTACAGAGGGGGAGGTTTCCATCCGCACGGCCAACGAATCTGCGACAGGGACCGACGCCGCCTCTGTCCTGCTCGAGGTTCGAGACACAGGCCCGGGAATATCCGCTGCAGACCGTGAAAAGATTTTTGAACCATTCTATTCGACCAAGACTTTGGGCCGCAGTGGCTCCGGCCTCGGACTGGCCGTGGTCTGGAATGCCGTCCACGCCCATGGCGGCACCATCACGGTGCAAAGCAGTGACCAGGGCAGTTCCTTTACGGTCCGACTGCCTGCCTGTCAAGAGGGCGACAATACAGAAACAGCGACCTCCACCGAGGACAGGATCAGCCATCAGGGCAACGGATCAGTTCTGGTCGTTGATGACATTGCTCTGCAGAGGGAGATCGCCGGCGAGATGCTCGCCTACCTTGGCTATGGCGTGACCGCTGTCAGTTCTGGTGAAGAAGCGGTGGAATACCTGCGCCACCATACGGCTGACGTGGTCCTGCTGGACATGGTCCTGGGGGGCATGGACGGAGCAGAGACATTTCGGGAGATCATCCGCATGCATCCGTCTCAGTTTGTCATTCTGGTCAGCGGTTTTTCGGAAAGCGATGAACTCGACAAGGCCCTGGCAGAGGGAGCGGCGGGATTTCTGAAAAAACCTTACAGCATGGTGGATCTTTCCCAGGCCCTCGCGCAAGGCCGGGCAGAGATCAGACAGGCAAAATACACAAGGGAGGAACAATGCACCTGATACAAGACATCAGGCTCACTCCGAAGCTGGTCATCGCCTTTCTGGTCGCCGGCATTGCCCCGGTCCTGCTCATTGGCTGGTCAGCCGGAAGCAAGGCTGGCAGGAGCATCCAGCATCAGGCGATTAACGAGTTGACAGCCATTGCTTCGCTTAAGAAACAAGGGATTGAACAGTACTTCAATGACCGATTTCGGGATGCAGAGATCCTCTCAAAAAGCGCAGACGTCACACTCATCTTCCATGAGTTGAGGCGTTATCATACTGCAACCCATGTCCGGCCGGATGGCCCCTACGATGTTTCCACCCCAGCCTATCGGCAAATATGGCAGGAAAAGAGTGGCGATCTTGCCAGCTATCTAAAAAAATATGGCTATTCGGATGTCCTCATAATCTGTGCCCGTCATGGTCATGTCATGTACACGGCAGCCAGGAAGAACGACTTGGGCACCAATCTGGCCCATGGTTCCTCCCGGAACGGTCCCTTGGCCAGGCTGTGGAACAAGGTTGTCAAGGAAAAGAAAACATCCTTTCTGGATTTCAGCCCTTATGCCCCTGCTGCCGGTGAACCGAGAGCCTTTATCGGCACACCGGTCCTCGACAGCCAGGGACAGATCCTGGCCGTCCTGGCTCTCCAGATTTCTCCGGACAGCATCAACGCCATGATGCAGAAACGTGACGGCATGGGTGCGTCAGGAGAGACGTATCTCGTGGGGCCGGACAAAAAAATGCGTTCTGATTCGCGCCTGGATCCGCAGCAACATTCTGTTCGGGCCTCCCTTGCCGGCACAGTCCGGAACAACGGCGTGGACACCGGGCCGAGCCGCGCCGCTCTCAATGGTCTCAAGGGCACGGAAACCGCCAGAAGTTACAGGGGAGACATTGTCCTCAGCGCCTTTACTCCTGTACATATAGGAGATGTGACTTGGGCTCTGCTGGCCGAGATCGACGAAAACGAAATCAGGCAGCCGGTGCAGGCATTACACCGCTCCATTCTCATCGACGTTGCGGTCCTGGCAATGCTCCTGGTTTTGGGGGCTGTTATCCTGGCCCGGCATATCTCGAGGCCACTCATACGTGGCGTTGCTTTCGCCAACCAGGTTGCAGCCGGCGACTTCACCTCCTCCCTGGATATCCGGCAGCACGACGAGGCCGGGCAATTGGCGGCAGCAATGAACAAGATCGTTGGTGCCACCGGCAAAATGCTGTCGGAAATCAGCAACGGCATCGAGACACTGGCCTCGTCATCGACCGAACTCTCTGCCATCTCCGAACAGGTGACGACCGGGGCAGGGCAAACAGCCGCCAAGGCAGAGTCGGTGGCCACGGCGGCCGAGGAGATGAGCACCAACATGACCAGCGTTGCTGCTACAGTGGAACAGGCTGCGGCCAACATCAGCATTGTTGCCACAACAACGGATGAACTCTCAGGCGCCATCAACGAGATATCCAGCAACACCGCCAAGGCCAGTGCCATAACCTCATCGGCGGTGACCGATGTGCGAACCACCTCGGAGAAGATCGGAGAACTGGGCCAGGCGGCTGATGAGATCGGCAAGGTGACGGAAACCATCGCCGAGATATCGGACCAGACCAACCTGCTCGCCCTCAATGCCACTATCGAGGCTGCACGGGCCGGAGAGGCAGGAAAGGGATTTGGAGTCGTGGCCAATGAAATCAAGGAACTGGCCAAACAGACCGTTGAAGCGACGGCAGAAATACGATCCCGGATAGAAAGCATCCAGGCTTCGAGCCAGGGCGCGGTTGTTCAGATCAGCCGGATCTCAACCGTGATCAACGACATCAACGCTATAGTTGGCACCATTGCCGCCGCAGTGGAAGAACAGACCGCAACCACCGGAGAAATTGCCACCAATATGAGCCAGGCCACTCAGGGCCTGCAGGAGGTCACGGAACATATCGCCCAGAGTTCAACGGTATCGGGCGAGATCGCCAGGGACATTGCCGAAGTGAGACAGGCTACAGGCGAAATGAACGATGCCAGCCTCCAGGTCATGGACAGTGTCCGGGCCCTGTCAGAACTTGCCGAACAGCTCCGCGCCATGACAGCCAGGTTTACAGTCTGATACACCTCCATACATCAACCAACCGCAGCAGATATGACCAGCAACCATCCTATCTCGGAGTTGCGGGACAGCGAACTTCGCTTCCGCATCATTGCCGATTTTTCCTTTGACTGGGAAACCTGGATCCTGCCCGATGGCAGCCCGGCCTATATTTCACCGGCATGCGAACGGATCACCGGCTACAGCCGGGAGGAACTGCTTGCCCGGCCGGAGCTCCTGTTCGAAATCGTCCACCCTGATGACAGGGAGAAGCTCCTGGATCACCACTGCCGGCATCTTGACCGCCTGGGACAGGAATCGGAGCTGGAATTCCGCATTGTCACCAGGCAGGGCGAGGTACGCTGGATCTGGCACCAGTGCCAGCCGATTGTTGCTGATGACGGCCGCTGGCTCGGCCGAAGAGCAACCAATCGGGATATCACCCGCCTCAGGAAAACGGAAAGGGCATTGCGCCAGGAGCAGCGCCTTTTCAATGCCGGTCCGACCGTAGTCTTCAGGTGGAAGGCCACCCGTGGATGGCCCGTGGAATACGTGTCAGCCAACGTTGAGACGATCTTCGGTTATGCGGCCGCAGACCTCCTGGAAAATCGTATTGCCTATGCGGATATCATCCACCCCGACGACCTGGAGAGGGTATCAGCGGAGGTACGTGCCCACTGCAACCCGGAGGCGGATCGGTTTGTCCAGCAATACCGGCTGATCCATGGTGACGGCAGAACGTGCTGGGTTCACGACACCACCAGGATCCTCCGTGATGACCAGGGCCGGATCACCCACTACCATGGCTACCTCGTGGACATAAGCCGCCAGAAAGAACACGAGGAGGCCCTGCGCCTGGTCGAAAAACAACTCGAAAATGCTCAGAAGATCGCAAAGGTCGGCTACTGGCAGTGGGACAGCCGGTCCAGGAGGTTCAATATCTCTGAGGCAGTCTACTCCGTTCTCGGCCTGGACCCGGTGACCTTTGTTCCCAGCCGCAGCGCCATCCTCCACCTGGTGCACCCGGAAGACCGGCGCCAGGTGGCATCCTTCTTTGCAGATATGGAGCATCATGCAGGAGGGGACAGCATCGAATTCCGGGTGCGAAAAGACGGAGCAGACCACTTCCTCTGCCTGCGGGTCGAGTATGAAGACGCCGTGGACGATGAGGGGCGTTCCATCGGCAAGCACGGCAGCTTCCAGGACATCAGCGCCATCAGAAAGACGCAGTCGCAGCTCGTGCTCTTTGACAAGATCTTCACCAATACCATCGAGGGTATCGTGGTGACCGATGCCGAGGGGATCATCCGGGAAATGAACCCGGCCGGGCAGCGGATAACCGGCTACGCAGCGTCAGAGGTTATCGGCAAGGACACCTCCGTCTTCAAGTCAGACCGCCATCCTCAAGGATTCTACGAGTCGATGTGGGATGCGGTACGGGAAAAGGGATTCTGGCAGGGCGAGATATGGAGCCGTCGCAAGAACGGCGAGATCTATCCTGTGCAGATGCAGCTTACCTCGCTGGGCGACAGCAACGGCCGCCTGAGCAGCGTGATCTTTGTCTTCCATGACATGACCGAGATCAGGAGCCAGGAAAAGGAGCTGCAGTTCCAGACCTACCACGACGCCCTCACCGGGTTGCCCAACCGGGTCCTGCTCCTGGACCGGCTCAAAGTGGCCCTGCGCAATGCCAGGCAGCTGGGCAGGAAGCTGGCCCTGATCATGCTGGACCTTGACGACTTCAAAGAGATCAATGATGCCCTGGGGCATACTGTCGGTGACCTCCTCCTGCAGCAGGCTGCCATGCGTATCAGGAAGTGCGTGCGTGAAAATGACACCGTGGCTCGCCAGGGAAGCGATGATTTCATCATTCTTCTCGAAAACATCACTGATGTGCAGACCGCGGCCGACACGGCCCAGCGACTGAGCGAGAGTTTTCAGCCGCCCTTCGCCATCGAGGGCAGGCAGCTCTTCATTACCATCAGCGCCGGTGTCGCCGTGGCACCAGATGACGGGGAGGACGAGGAAACGCTGATCGGCAATGCCGATCTGGCCATGTACCGGGCCAAGGAAGAGGGCAAGAACACCTACCGTCTCTTCACCACCGAGCTCAACGAAAAGATCACCCGCCGTTTCTCCCTGAGCACCCGATTGCGGCACGCCCTGGACAATGACGAATTCCTGGTCTACTACCAGCCCAAGGTGGACCTGATCAGGCGGAGGATCGTCGGCCTGGAGGCTCTGGTCCGCTGGGAGCCGGAACCGGGTGAGGTCATATCGCCGGCAGAATTCATTCCCCTGGCCGAAGAGACCGGCCTCATCATTCCCCTGGCCATGCGTGTTCTGGTCGATGCCTGCCGGCAGACGGTCCGCTGGCGCAACATGGGCTTTGACCTCACGGTCTCGGTCAACCTCTCGGCACGACAGTTCACCCAGGAGAATTTCCTCTCCTCGGTGGGAGAGGCCCTTCTAGCCAGTGGTCTGCCCGCCGGTGCCCTGGAACTGGAGATCACCGAGACCCTGATGATGGAGCGGGAGGACCTGGCCATCGGCCTGCTGTGGGAGCTGAAGAAGATGGGCATCACCATCTCGGTTGACGACTTCGGGACCGGTTATTCGTCCCTGGCCTATCTCAAACAGCTCCCCATCGACATCCTTAAGATCGACCGCTCTTTTGTCCGCAACCTGCCTGAAGACGAGGATGACACCGTCCTTGCCGCCACCATCATCAACATGGCGGCCAGTCTTGGCCTGGGTGTGATCGCGGAAGGGGTCGAGACCCAGGAGCAGGCCCACTTCATGTGTGAGCACGGCTGCCGCCTGATCCAGGGTTTTCTGGTCAGTCCGCCTGTACCGGCCGGCCGGATGACCGACCTGCTGCGGTTACCCGCGGAAAAGATACTCAAAGGATTTTCCTGCAAAGATCCCGCCTGCGTCCGAACGGCTCAAAGATCCCGGAAAAAGGCGGAGCGACCCATTGCACTTTCCACACATCAGAAAAGGGAGAACCAATGAAACCCTGGAAAACCAGAGAGCAGGGAGAAGAGGAACACAGGCGGCTGAAAACCCTGTTCAAGGAAGACAGGCTCGCCTTTGAACGGGAACGGCGACGCCTGATCAGCGAGACCATTGCCAGTTATGATGACCCGCGTATACGGGAATCGCTGCAGCGGCAGCAGCAGCAGCTGGACAGGGTCCTCCGGCATGCCGGATCGGCCGAGAACCGGTTTTCCCTGATCCGGGCCATGTTCTGGGACCAGATCGTCAACCGCTTCATCCCTGCAACCCGGGGGGCGGGTGACAATCTCCGGCCTGACAGGGAAAAAAAGGAGAATGTGCCGCCAGGCCCGCACCTCACCCTGGTGCGCCGGAACGAATCGGACCGGTAGATGACATGTGGCCCGGCCGGACACAACAGCTCACCCGGTCTTCGCCCCCCTGTTTTTTTACCTAAATCCCGGCACTGTTCGTACACCGAGAATGTCGAGACAGGTGAATATGCAAGGAAGCGGGCCATTATGCGCCGCAAATGGCTCCGGGCGGCCTGGAATTCAGTTGTAAGCGCTCACAGGGACCGCACGGTTGGTTATCCCGCAAGGGGTTACATTCAGTGCATCCAGTCCAGGCCGATATCGCAGGCGGGGGCGGAATGGGTGAGCCGGCCGACGGAGATGATATCGACCCCGGTCTCGGCGATCTGCCGTACCGTGTCCAGGCTGATCCCGCCCGAAGCCTCGAGCAGGGCGCGGCCAGCCGTCATCTCCACGGCCCGGCGCATGGTGGCAACATCCATGTTGTCCAGCAGGAGCACCTGGACCCCGCAGTCGAGGCATTCCCGCACCTGCTCCAGGGTGTCGCACTCCACCTCCACGGCCATGGTATGGGGCACCCGGGTGCGGACACGGCGCAGGGCCTCGCTGATGGAACCGCAGGCGGCGATGTGATTGTCCTTGATGAGCACCCCATCGGCCAGGCTGTAGCGATGGTTGGCACCGCCGCCGGCCCTGACCGCGTACTTTTCCAGCATCCGCAGGCCGGGAGTGGTCTTGCGGGTATCGACGATCCGCACCTCCAGATCCTGCACCCGTTCCACGAAGCGGCGCGTCAGGGTGGCGATGCCACACAGCCGCTGCACCAGGTTCAGGGCCACCCGTTCGCCGCGGAGCAGGGTACGGACCGGACCGTTGATGGTCATCAGCACCTCGCCCTTTTTCTTCTCTTCGCCATCAGCGGCCATCTGGCCGAAGGTGATGGTGCCGCCCCCGAGCAGACAGAAGACACGGGCCGCCACCCGCTCCATGCCGGCCGCCACCAGGTCCTGGCGGGCGACCATGGTGGCGAGAGCGGTCTGTTCGTTGTCGAAAAGGGCCTCGGTGGTGATGTCGCCGTGTTCCAGGTCCTCCCGCAGGAACCGGCGCAGTTGTCCGTCGAGGAGAAAGGTATCGAGTTCCATGATCTCAGTTCAGTCTATTCAGCCGGGCCGTTGACTCGGCATTCTTCTCCAGGCGCCGCCGCAGCTCCGCCTCCCGGGCCCGTTCCTTGTCCACCACCGCTGCCGGGGCATTGGCAAGAAACTTTTCATTGGCCAGCTTGCCGGTGACCCGCGCCAGTTCCTTTTCGAGTTTCTTTCGTTCCCGGGCCAGCTTGTCCAGCTCCGCCTCCACGTCGATGAGCCCCCGCAGGGGCACCACCATTTCCACGTCCTGAAACAGCGCATGGCCGGCATCATCGGGTACAGGGCTGCGCTCGACGATATCCAGACGCTTGGCCCGGGTCATGGCGGCGATGGACCCGGCAAAGGACTCGATCAGGGCCCGCCTGTCCGTGTCGGCGCAGATGACAGTGGCCTCGATCTTCGCTGTCGGATGGAGTTCAGCCTCGCTGCGGATGGTGCGCAGGCCGGAGATGATCCCCATGAGCAGTTCCATGTCCGCCTCGGCCCGCTGGTCCTCCCAGGCTGTGACCGGTTCGGGAAACGGCTCGGTCATGATGAAGGAGCGCTCACCCGGAAGCTGGGCCCAGATCTCCTCTGTGACAAAGGGCGTCACCGGATGGAGCAGCCTGAGGATATGCTCCAGCACTGTCAGCAGCACGCCGCGGGCATCCCGTCGCGCCTGCTCGTCGTCTCCGTAGAGGTCCGCCTTGATCCATTCCAGATACCAGTCGCAGAACTCGTGCCAGGTGAACTGGTAGATGGCCGAGGCGATCTCGTTGAAGTTGTAGCCCTCGATGGCAGCCAGTACCTGGCGGACGGTCTCGTTGGTGCGGCTGAGAATCCAGCGGTGCGGCAGGGCCAGGCGGGCAGGCAGGTCCGTGACCGCAGTGATGCCGGGATCCTCGTCCCTGAGATGCATCTGCGCGAACCGGGCCGCGTTCCACAGCTTGTTGATAAACCGCCGGTAGCCCTCCACCCGTTCCTCGTCCATACGGATCTCGCGGCCCTGGGCGGCAAAGGCGGTGAGGGTGAAGCGGAAGGCATCGGTACCGAATTTTTCGATCATGTCCAGGGGATCGATGACATTGCCCGTGGACTTGGACATCTTCTTGCCGTACTTGTCGCGGACCAGGGCATGAAGATAGACGTCACGAAAGGGTACCTCCTCCATGATGTGCAGCCCCATCATCATCATCCGCGCCACCCAGAAAAAGAGGATATCGAAGCTGGTGATCAGGACCGAGGTGGGATAGAAAAGCGCCAGTTCCGGGGTCTTCTCCGGCCAGCCCAGGGTGGAAAATGGCCAGAGCGCGGACGAGAACCAGGTATCGAGCACGTCCTCCTCCTGGACGATCTCCCGGGAACCGCAGTGCTGGCAGGCGTCCGGATCCGACACCGCGACAGTGAGCCCTCCGCACTCCCTGCAGGTCCAGGCCGGGATCCGGTGCCCCCACCAGATCTGGCGCGAGATGCACCAGTCGCGGATATTCTCCATCCAGGCGTAGAAGGTATTGTACCAGGTTCCGGGAAAGATGCGGATCCTGCCCTCGCGTACCGCGGCAACCGCCTTGTCGGCCAGGGGCCGCACCGAGACAAACCACTGTCTGGAGGTGGTCGGCTCCACCACGGTACCGCAGCGGTAGCACTTACCCACCGCGTGCTGGTAGGCCTCGACCTTCTCCAGAAGACCCTGTTCTTCCAGGTCAGCGACAATGCGCTCCCTGCATTCGAACCGGTCCAGGCCGGCATAGGGTCCGGCCGCCTCGTTCATGATCCCGTGATCATCCATGACCTTGATCCGTTCCAGGTCGTGGCGCAGGCCGATCTCGTAGTCGTCGCGGTCATGGGCCGGGGTCACCTTGAGGGCGCCGGTACCGAATTCCCGCTGCACGTGGTGATCGTAGACCACCGGGATGACGCGGCCGGTGAGCGGCAGCCTGACGCCGATGTCCTTCAGGCCCCGATAGCGTTCATCGTCGGGATGTACGGCCACGGCGGTGTCGCCGAGCATGGTTTCAGGCCGGGTGGTGGCCACCACCACATGGCCGGAACCGTCGGCATAGGGGTATCGGATGTGGTAGAGCTTGCCGTCGGTGGGATCATGCTCCACCTCGTCGTCGGCCAGGGCGGTATGACAGCGCGGGCACCAGTTGACGATGTAGTCGCCCTTGTAGATCAGGCCGTCCTCATAGAGCCGGACAAAGACCTCGCGCACGGCCCGGGACAGTCCCTCGTCCATGGTAAACCGTTCCCGGTCCCAGTCGCAGGAGGCGCCCATCCGCTTGAGCTGGCTGATAATCGTGCCGCCTTTCTCCCGGCGCCACTGCCAGACCCGCTCGATGAACTTCTCCCGGCCCAGGTCATGCCGGCTCAGGTTCTCGGTGGCCAGCTGCCGCTCCACCACGTTCTGGGTGGCGATGCCGGCATGGTCCGTGCCCGGGACCCAGAGGGTATTGTCACCTCTCATCCGGTGGTACCGGACCAGGATGTCCTGCAGCGTATTGTTGAGGGCATGGCCGATGTGGAGCACACCGGTGACATTGGGCGGCGGAATGACGATGGAAAAGGATTCCCTGCCCTCCTCCATGGTGGCGGCAAAGGTCTTGTGCTCCAGCCAGCGGCGGTACCAGCGTTCCTCAACCTCGTCAAACTCATAGCCCTTGGGCAGATCGTATTTCTCTGACATTGTGTGATAAACCAGCATGGCGGGACCGGCCTGGGCCGTCACAGCCACAACAAAATATACAAGTTATGCCACCCCATTCACTGCGGGCAGCAACTTTCGGACAAACGTTCATACCTTGACGGCAGCGACAAACCACCAATATCAAGGACATACCACAACACTACCACAGACAGCCGACGCTCCTGCCCCCTGCCACCTGTCCCCTGGTACCTGACACCTGGCACCTGATCCTCCCTACAGCACCGACCAGGGCTTGGGGATGAAGATCAGCTCATACAGGTCCAGAGCATAGCGGTCGGTCATACCGGCGATGAAATCGCAGACCCGGCGGTGTCGTTTCTTCTCCTCCTCCCTGCTGGCGAGAGGACGCCTCCTGCTACACGTGGAGACGGAACCGTCAGGGAACTCGTGCTCAAGGAAAAACCCGTACAGGTCCCTGATCACCCGCTGCGCCTTCTCGAACTCGGCATGGACCCGCCAGTTGCGGTAGACATGATCATAGAGAAAGGCCCGCAGCTCGGTGATGGTCTCGGTCATCAGGCTGCTCAGGTGCAGGCGGCCGTCATCCTCTCTGATGGTATTGAAGACCAGGTCCCGCACCATGGCGTCGATGCGCAGGGAGGAATTGTCGCCCACCACGGCCCGCAGATGGGCGGGCAGGTCGCTCTCCCGGATCATGCCGGCACGCAGGGCATCGTCCATGTCATGGTTGACATAGGCCATGATATCGGCCACCCGCACCACCTGGCCTTCCAGGGTGGCCGGCAGCTCGACGGAGTCGTCGGGCAGGATGTCACGATACCCCTTGGAGTGCTTGACAATGCCGTTGCGAACCTCCCAGGTCAGGTTCAGGCCGCGACCGTGGTTCTCCAGGAAATCCACGATCCGGAGGCTCTGGTGGTAGTGCCTGAAGCCCCCCGGATGCAGCTGGTTGAGACTGAACTCACCGGCATGGCCGAACGGGGTGTGGCCCAGGTCGTGCCCCAGGGCAATGGCCTCGGTGAGATATTCGTTCAGACGGAGACAGACGGCAATGGTCCGGGCAATCTGCGCCACCTCCAGCACATGGGTCAGCCTGGTCCGGTAGTGGTCCCCGGCCGGGGCCAGGAAGACCTGGGTCTTGTGCTTGAGACGGCGAAAGGTCTTGGAATGGATGATCCGATCCCGGTCGCGCTGGAATACGGTGCGCAGATCACAGAAATCCGGCTCCTCGCGCAGCCGTCCCCGTGACTCGCAGCTCAGGCAGGCGTGGCTGGAGAGGACCTGTCGCTCCTGCTCTTCGAGCTGCTGTCGGATGCTCTTGCTCATGGTCTTCTCCGGCAGATGCGGTCGATGGTAAAAGTTCAGCAGCACGCCATCCGGAGTCTACGCTTACCTGTACGCGCGTGCGACTGCCCGCATGGCGGACTATCGGAGTCTCGCTGCGCTCACTTACCTCACGGCCGGTCACGATCATGCACTGCTGAACTTTTACCAAAAGCAGCGCTCATCCAAGGTGGTTGCCGATAGCGGTGCACTGTTACGGTCGATGCGCCTGCCCCCTTCCGAAACATCTTTCCTGACGGCAGCACCTGAATTCCCTGTCAATGCGGCTCTTTTTAGCAGTAACAGACCGACGAAACAAGGTTTTTCTTTTCTCAGGACCCGGCCTCGGCCGTACCGGCAACACTTCCGCCACCCTGCCCCAGGCATTCGTCCAGGAAAACAGCGAGATGAAGCACACGCACCGTCACGGCCTCATGGACAGCCCCCTGCTGCCACTGCATGAGGCAGCCGGAACAGGTGGTCACCACCAGTTCCGGTTCTTCGGCCATGGCGGCCTCCAGGCATCGCCGGAACACCTCCATGGACAACTCCGGGTACCCCAGGTGAAAAAGCCCGCCCTGGCCGCAGCAGAGCGGACCCGCTGCCGGCCTTGTCCGCTGAACCCGGCCGATGGCATCGAGCAGGCGCCGGGGGGCCGACCGGCCCCGGGCGGAAAAACGGAGGTGACAGGGGTCATGGTAATGGACCCGAACCTGCTCATCCCTCCCGGGCCCGGCCGCCTCGACCGGCCCGAGAAAAAACTCGCTGAACTCCCGCACCCGGCCGGCAAAGGCCCGGGCCCGGTCCTGCAGGACCGGGTCGTCACGAAAGAGCTCGGGATAGGTGGCAAGGTGAGCGGAGCAGGAGGCGCAGGAGGTCAGGATCGGCCCGTCGGCACCGGCAAAGGCTTCCATGTTGCGCCGGGCCAGCCGGCGGGCCTCATCCTTTCTGCCGGCGGAGAGGGCGGCCAGGCCGCAGCAGCCCTGATCTGCCGGCACGAAGCAGCGCCGGCCGGCAAGATCCCCGGCGAGCCGGACCGTGGCCCGGGCCACGGCGGGCTGCAGGTGACGGGCCAGGCAACCGGTGAAGTATCCCACCGAACCGGGACGACAGGTCCTGTCGCCCGGAAGGGCCGTGGCCCGGGTCCGGCCGGCAGACACGAACCGCGGTTCCAGCAGACCCAGTTTCAGACGCAGGCCGCTGTCCGCCGGCAGGGCATCAAGGAGCTGCAGCACGATCCCTGCCCGCACCAGTCCCTCGAGCAGAGGCGTACGCGACAGGGCCAGCCGGGCCAGGGTCTTGCGCACCCCGTGCCGGCCATAAAAGGCGGAAAAACCGCTGCGGGCCCCGATGACCAGTTCCCTGATCGGCAGATGGCGGGGACAGGTATCCTCGCAGGCCCCGCAGAGCAGGCAGCGGGAAAAGATATCCTGAAAGGTGGCCGATGGACGCTCTGCAAGACGCGATCCCAGGAGGTGCATCTTGCCGCGGGCGGTCAGCGACTCCCGGACATCGACCCTGAACACGGGGCAGACCACGGTGCAGGCACCGCACCAGGCACAGGAAGGGTTACTGATCACAGGGTATGCAAGGTCACGATTTTTCAACCTCGTTTTTGGAAGCGGTTCCAGGTGCCGCAGGTTCGTGCAGGCGCTCCTGGCCGCAGGCAAGCGACCGCAGGGAGACTCCGATAGCCTGCTATGCGGACAGAAGCGACCGTGCGAAGAGGTAAGCGAAGACTCCGTGCGCCCTGTGAGCGCTTACAGTGCGGCCGCAACCATACTCAGGCCGGCGGCTGCCAGAGCAGAAAGGCCTTGATGAAGGGGTCAAGACGGCCGTCCAGCACCGCGTCGACGTTGCCCTCCTCGAGGCCGGTCCGATGGTCCTTGATCATCCGGTAGGGCTGAAGGACATAGGAACGGATCTGGCTGCCCCAGGCTATCTCCTTCTTGTCGCCGTGCAGGTTCTCCTGCTCGCGGGCCTGTTCCTCCTTCTCCTTCTCGTAAAGCCGCGCCATGAGCATCTTCATGGCCATGTCCTTGTTCCGGTGCTGGGAACGCTCGTTCTGGCACTGGACCACGATACCCGTGGGCAGGTGGGTGATGCGGATGGCCGAATCGGTCTTGTTGACATGCTGACCGCCGGCGCCACTGGCCCGATAGGTGTCGATGCGCAGGTCCTTCTCGTTGATGTCGATCTCGATGGTGTCATCGAGCTCGGGCAGGACCATGACCGAGGCAAAGGAGGTATGACGGCGGCCCGAGGTGTCAAAGGGCGAGATCCGCACCAGCCGGTGGATCCCCACCTCGGAACGGAGATAGCCATAGGCATACTTGCCGCGGATCCGGATGGTGACACTCTTGGTGCCGGCCTCGTCGCCGGGCAGGAGATCGAGAATATCGGCCTTGAACCCCTTGTCCTCGGCCCAGCGCAGGTACATGCGCGTCAGCATGCTCACCCAGTCCTGGGCCTCGGTGCCGCCGGCGCCGGCATGGATGGTGAGCAGGGCATTGCCCGCGTCGTGCTCGCCGCTGAACATGCACTCCAGCTCGACCACGTCGATGCGCCTGCCCAGCTCGTCCAGGCTGGACACTACCTCCTGGTAGGTCTCGTCGTCGTTCTCCTCAATGGCCATGTCGAGGAGCATGTCCGCCTCCTCCAGGTCATCAAAGTTCTTCTCCCAGTTGCCGATCAGATCCTGGAGCTGGCCCAGCTCCTTCTGCACCCTCTTGGCCGTGACCTGGTCATTCCAGAACTCCGGCGCCAGGGTCTGGTGTTCGAGACGGGCGATGTCTTCCTTCTTGCCATCCAAGTCAAAGATGCTCCTTCAGGGCCAGCATCCGGCCCTTGAGGGCATTGAGTTTCTGTTTTGCCTCGGCAGCCTCGCTTACTTCAGCCATGGGGAAAACCTCGTTTCTTACGTTCCATCGAAATTCGACCGGCAGACCGCAGTCTGCCGTACATCTTCTGTAAAAATTCAGCAGCACGCCATCTGCAGGCGACAGCGGTGAACCGTTCCCATCTTTCCCGTTCCATCACCCTGTGGCGGAGCAGACACCGCGGCCGGCGGATTGTCATCATCTGTCCTGCCTGCCTCCCGCGGACAGGGTGCTCTGGCAGGCGCTCACAGGAACCGCACGGAGTCTTCGCTTACCTCTTTGCACGGCCGTGCCTCTCCGCACAGGCAGGCGATCGGAGTCTCCCTGCGGTCGCTTACCTGCGATCAGGCACACCCGCCGAATCTGCGGCCCCTGGGAGCGCTTACACCATGATGCCCGGAAAAACCGATGATGCGTCATCCCGGGAGGGGGTTAGGTGGTCTGTATAGTAATCTTTCCGGCAGGAAGTCTCAAGGGGAGAAAACCGGATCCGTGGCCATTTCCCCCATTGCGGCTTGCTTCTCTCAGCCCTGTTCCATACAATAGGGATACAGGGTCAACAGCACGCCAGCTGCACGCCCTCGCCACCGGCCGCATAGCGGGTCCCGCTGCACTCGCTTGCCTGCCGGCCAGCCATGATCACGCACAGCTGGCGCACTGCTGAATGTTTGGCATTTCCGGCCTTCCGGCCTGCTGATTTTCCGGCACCTGGCCGGAAAACACGGCATTCCGCCATAGCCGGAGACATCCCCGCGAGACAGCCCCATGCGTCTCCGGGTCACCATCACCGCGCGACACCCGGTATGCAGCTTGTCAATACCATTGCCATCATCCTGGTCCTGGCCGGGCTCTTCTTCCTCGTCCTTTCCCTGCGGCCGGTACGCCAGGCCATGGACACGGTGCCAGCCAACTTCCATCTCCAGTGGCGGATCCTGGGGTTCCTGATCCTGTTCTTCTGCCTGGGCTACCTGCTCTTTGACCTCATCCTCCTCACCGGTCTCGCCTTTCCCCTGGAACTGGTCACCGGTCTCGTCTTTGCGGGCGGCGCCATCTTCGTCTTCATCGTCATCAATCTCTGTAACCAGTCGCTGCACTGGTTCCGGCAGACCGACAGCGAGCTGCGGCTCCTCAACGAGACCCTGGAACGGCAGGTTGAAAAACGGACCAGGGCCCTGGAGCGTTCCTCGGAGTTCCTCAAAACCGTTCTCGACAGCCTGCAGGACTCCATCGCCATCATCAATGTGGACGATCACACCATCGACAACGTCAATGCCTCCTTTCTCGAGGAATTCGGCCTGACCGAGGATGAGGTCATCGGCCGAAAATGTTTTGCGGTCACCCACCGGCGGCAGGCCCCCTGCACGCCACCGGACGACGAATGCCCCATGCTGCAGACACTGCAAACCGGCAGGGCCGCCATGTGCGAACACCGCCATCGGTCCGAGGCCGACGGTCGGCACTACGTGGAGATCCACACGGTTCCCGTCAGGAACAGGGAGGGCCGGATCAGGCAGATTGTCCATATCTCGCGCAATATCACCAAGCGGAAAGAGGACGAACTGCGTATCAGGCACATGGCCTACTACGACACTCTCACCGGCCTGCCCAACCGGACCTATTACCGGAAACTCCTTTCCCGCGCCCTGGACCACGCCCGGCGCCACAACCGGATCATGGCGACCATGATTATCGATCTCGATTCTTTCAAGCGCATCAACGACACCCTGGGTCATGCCGTGGGTGACTCGCTGCTCAAGTCAGTGGCCAAGCGACTGCGTTTTGCCCTGCGCAGCAGCGACTGCGTGGCCAGATTCAGATCCGATGTCAGCAACACCATCTCCAGGCTTGGCGGCGACGAATTCATCATCCTGCTCAACGAGATGGGCAAGGTCGATGACGCGGCCATGGTCGCCGGCCGGCTGCTCAGTGAGCTGGCGGCACCCTTCTTCCTGGATGGCAACGAGGTGGTGGTCACCGCCAGCATCGGCATCGCCGTCTTCCCCATGGACGGAGACGATGCCGACACCCTGTTCAGGAATGCCGACCTGGCCATGTACCATGCCAAGAGCCTCGGCAGGAACAAGTACCAGTATTATACCAGGGAGATGAATGCGCTGGCCCGGGAGCGGCTGACCGTGGAAAATGACCTGCGCCGGGCCCTGGCAGAAAACCATCTTGTCCTGCATTACCAGCCCCAGGTCAGCCTGACCACCCTGGAGATCCAGGGCTTCGAGGCGCTGGTTCGCTGGCAGCACCCGGATAGAGGCCTGGTACCACCGCTGGATTTCATCCCCATTGCCGAACAGAGCGGGCTCATTCATCAGATCGGCGAGTGGGTGCTGCGCACCGCCTGCCGCCAGCTCATGGAAATCCATGCCGCGGGATACCCGCAGATGCGGATGGCGGTCAACCTCTCCAACCTCCAGTTCACCCGCGACAACCTGGTGGAAATGATCGGTTCCGTCCTGACCGCGACCGGCCTGGACGGACGGTTTCTCGAACTGGAGCTGACCGAAAGCGCAGTCATGCAGGATCCGCAGAAGGCGGTGCGTCTGCTCCAGAGGCTCCGCGACCTGGGCATCCGCATCGCGGTGGACGACTTCGGAACCGGCTACTCCTCGTTTGAGTGGCTCAAGATCCTGCCCCTGGACTGTCTGAAGGTGGACCGGAACTTCATCACCGGCATTGCCGAGCGCAGGGAAGATATCAAGATCCTCGAGGCGATCCTGACCATGGCCGAGAGCCTGGGCCTGGCCGTGATTGCCGAAGGGGTCGAAACCAGGCAACAGCTCGAACTGCTGCGCGGCCGTTACTGCAGCGGTGCCCAGGGCTTCCTGTTCAGCCGGCCGCTGCCGGCGGCCGATGTCATGGAACTTCTTGGTGCCGGTGCCGCTGGTATCACCCCGCCCTCCGATGCCTGACCTGCAGGCATCCCGGAAACGATACCAGAAAATTGCGGTACAGCCGGGGATCATTTCACCACAGGACATGCATACTGCTTGACCCGGGCAGGAAAAACCAATATCAATGAGCCCATGGCCCATTTGTTTGTGTCCCGCCTTCCCCGGTGTCCGAATCGCCGGCACCTTTTTGCCAAGGAGGAGCATGCCATGAAAAAATGCCTGCCCCTGTTCATAGCCCTCACCCTCTTCCTCCCCGTCCTCCCCGCCGGTGGTGTCATGGCCCTGGAGCCGGTAAGAATCGGCGTCTGCTATCCCTTGACCGGTCCGTCCGCGACCTACGGCCAGATCGGGTACAAGGGGCTGGAACTGGCCCGCAAGAGCCGGCCTACTGTCCTGGGGCGGAAGGTGGAGATCTTTCTTGCTGACAACAGATCGAACAGACAGGAGAGTGCCAGTGCGGTTTCCCGGCTCATCCACATTGACAGGGTGGACGCTATCATCGGCGGCCTCACCTCTTCCAATACCCTGGCCGGGGCACCGGTGGCCGAGAAGGCAGGGGTGCCCATGATCTCGCCCTGGGCCACCAATCCGCAGGTCACCCGGGGAAAGAGATGGATCTTCCGTGCCTGTTTCACCGATCCCTTCCAGGGGTATGTGGGCGCCAAGTTTGCGCGCGCAAACCTGAGGGCGGATAACGCCGCCGTGCTCATCGACGTCAGCCAGGACTACTGCGTTGGCGTTGCCAACTACTTCATGAAGAACTTCGAGAAGATGGGCGGCAGGATCGTCGCCAGACTCCAGTACAGCACGGGCGACCTCGACTTCACGACCCAGCTCTCCACCATCCGGGCCAAACATCCGGACCTGCTCTACTGCCCGGGCTATTTCAAGGAACTGGCGCTCATTGCCCGTCAGGCCAGGGAGATCGGCCTCGATGTTCCGATTCTCGCCGGTGACGCGGCCCAGGCCGACGACCTGATCAAGATCGGCGGCAAGGCCGTGGAAGGCCTGTCCTTCACCACCCACTTCGATGAGCAGGGCGTCACCACCCAGGCAGGCAGGATATTCGTGCGCACCTTCCGTGCCACCTATCCGGACACCACACCGGATTCGGTATCCGCACTCTCCTATGACACCTACAACATCCTTCTCGATGCCATCGGGCGGGCCGGTTCCACGGACCGGGAAAAGATCCGGACCGAACTGGAGGACACAAAAAACTTCAAGGGCGTCACCGGGATGATGACCATGAAGGACCACGACATGATCAAGCCGGCAGTGATCCTGACCGTGAAGAACGGCATGTTCAAGTGGCTGGCCACGGTCAACCCCTGACCGTAAGCGCTCGCAGGAGCCGCACGGAGTCTCCGCTGCGCTCCGCTTACCTCTTTGCACGGTCGTGCCTGCCCGCATAGACAGGCTATCGGAGTCGCCCTACGGTCGCTTACCTGCGGCCAGGCACGCCTCACAGGCAAGCGTAGACTCCGAATCCACGGCCTCTGAGAGCGCTTACACCATTGTGGTCGGACAAACCGATGTTTCGCCATCCCGTGAGGGGTTACCCCTGACCTCGTAACAGTTCACCGCTATCGGCAACTCCTTTGAATTACCGAAACACTGCCCTGCGGGCAGAAAGATGCGGAGCACGACCCTTTGCCGGCTCATCCCCGCCTGCGGAACAGGACCAGGGCCGCAGCCAGGGCCAGGCAGGCGGCGCCGAAGCGGTACCCGGCCCGGGTGAAAACGGTCTCCACATCCAGCATGGGGACGTCTGCGGTCAGGGCCATGGGCCTGAAAATGGGCGTGGCGCTGATGATGTTGCCGGCGGGATCGACAAAGCCCGAGATACCGGTATTGGCGGCACGGATCAGGGAGCGCTTGTTCTCCACGGCCCGGAACACGGCCATGGCCATGGACTGGTAAGGAGCGCTGGAGCGGCCGTACCAGGCATCGTTGGTCAGGTTGGCCAGCAGGTTGGCGCCCTGGCGGACCTCCAGGCGGGCGATGTCGGGAAAGATCGCCTCGAAACAGATCAGGACCCCCAGCTTCATCCGGCCCGCCACCAGGGGTGCCGACGAATCACCGGCCGAGAAATCGCCCACGCTTACCACCAGCGGCTCGAGAAAGGGCAGCCAGCGTCGCAGGGGGACATATTCGCCAAAGGGCACCAGATGCTGCTTGGCATACTGCCCCGCCACCCGGGCCGACGGGTCGATGAGCAGGGCGGCGTTGAAGTAGCGTACCCGGCGAGCGCCGCCGGGGCCCTCGCTGACATCGAAGGAGGGCGCGCCAGTGAGCAGCCAGACATTCTGGTTGCGGACAAAGGAGGCGATCCGCTCCGCCAGGGGATCGCGCTGCAGGTAGAACGGCAGGGCCGTCTCCGGCCAGACCAGGAGTTCGGTGGTCCGCTGGCGCAGGGCGTTGGCAGAGAGCCGGGTGTAGGTCTCCACGGTGCGGCTGCGGGCGGCCGGGGTCCACTTGACGCTCTGGTCGATATTGCCCTGGACCACGGTGACCCGGGCCTGGAGGGCGTGCCGCATGAGCGCGGGCATGGTCCGGTAGCGGAGCATGGAATAGCCGAAGACAAAAACCAGCAGGCAGCCGGCGGCCAACAGCAGCATCCTCTCGCGGCGCTGGTTCCAGCGGACGTCCCGCCGCTGCCGGTCGATGATCGCCACCACCATGGCGTTGGCGAGCACCAGCCAGAAGCTCACCAGGTGATGGCCGCCGAGATCGGCGGCCTGGATCAGCATCGGCCGACTGTAGAGCCCGTAGCCGAGATCCATCCAGGGCAGGCCTGTCAGGAGCACCGAGCGCAGGTAATCGAGCCCGACCCAGAGCACGGGCGCGGTCCAGACCAGAGTCGCCACCCACCGCTCCCGGTGCCAGTAACGGCCGGCCACCAGGCTGAGCAGGAGGCAGAACAGGCCGGTATAGGCGCCCATGTAGAGGGCCAGCAGGGCCAGGGCCGGCACCGAGATCCAGGGTGGCAGACCGCCGTAGCGGCCAAGGACGATGACGATCCAGTAGAGCAGGATCAGGTGATAGAGCAGGCCGGCGAAAAGCCCCATGCAGCCGCTGCGCAGGGGTGGCAGGTAGAGGGCGCCATGGAGCAGCGGCACCAGGGCGACAAAAAGCAGCGGCCACCAGCCCACCAGGCCGGGCATGGCCAGGGAGAGCAGCAGGGCCGTGGCCAGGGCCAGGGACAGGGAGAAGAGGCGCGAGGGCTGATAGGTTCGCAGCACGAGCTTCATCCGGTCTTCCTGATCCGCACCGTCCTGATCCGCCGCGGATCGGCGGTCATGACCCGGAAGGAGAGCGGCGGCACGTTGATCACCGTGCCCGCCTCCGGCACCCGGCCCAGGGTGTGCAGGATAAAGCCGCCCACGGAGGCATAGGGGCCCTCGGGCAGGGTCACGGAAAAATGGTCCTCCACCTCCTCGATGTCGATCTTGGCATCAACGATGACGGTCCGTTCGTCCACCACCCGCAGTTCGCGTTCCTCCTGGTCGTGTTCGTCGTCGATCTCGCCGACGATCTCCTCAATGATATCCTCCAGGGTCACCAGGCCGCGCACACCGCCGAACTCGTCGGTAACAATGGCCATGTGCGTCTTTCTTGCCTGGAATTCACGCAACAGCTCGGTGATGGGCTTGGACTCGGGGATGAAAAAGGGGGGATTGAAGAACTCTTCCGCCCCGTGACGGTCGCCGACATCGTCCACGCAGAAACGGAGCAGATCCTTGGCATGGAGAATCCCGATGATATGATCCTGGGTCTCCTCGTAGATGGGGATCCGGGTATAGCCCTCCTCGGTGATCAGCCGGATCAGGTCCTTGACCGAGGCCGACCGGTCGGCCAGGACCATCTCCGCCGACGGCGTCATGATCTCCGATGCCACGGTCTCGCGGAAGTCGAATATCGAGTTGATCAGCCGCTCCTCGTGGCGGCTGATCAACCCCTGTTCCTCCCCCTCCTCCAGCAGTTCCTGGATCTCGTGTTCCAGTTCTTCGGTGGTATCCGGCGCCGCCCGCAGGCGGAGCAGGGAGCGCAGCCGCTGCCAGAGCCCCATGCCCTCTCCTGGTCCGCCTTGCTCTTTCGACAGGTTATCCATGATCAGAATGGTTCATACCCGGGTGAATCTACTCTTTTTTTCACTTTCTGACTTTGCAAGTCGCACCAGGTAGAGTACAGTAGATTCTTTGATCTGTGAACTGAATTTCCCCTGATTCCGCCTGAATCGTTCCAACCTGCTTCCGCGCCGTTGTCACAGCCAGCCACTGGCTGATCAGCGGCCTTCGCACGGTCGAAGTGCAGCAGGCGTAACGTAACAGTTTACCGCTGGCGGCAACAGGTTTGCATAATGACATTTTTTTTGTAACAGTTCAGCAGTGCGCCAGCTGTGCGTGATCGTCACAGGTGTCCATGGCCCGCTCTCGGGCAGATGGCGTGCCGCTGAACTGTTATCCTGAAGTATACACCACCCGGCAGTGCAGAGAGAGGATTTTGACCGGAAATTTCCGGTCCGGTCAGCTTTCGCTGCCGGCAGCATATATATAAGAGGTTTTCGCGTGCAGGGCAAAGTACTGATCGCCAACCGCGGAGAGATCGCCATCCGGATCATGCAGGCCTGCCAGAGCCTGGGCCTGGAATATGTCGTTGTCTACACCGATGCCGACCGTGACTCCGAGCATGTGCAGCAGAACCGGCTGCACGGTCCGGACCAGAACGCCTGGCGAATCACCAGCTATACCGATCCCAACGATATCCTGGCCGTGGCCGATCATACCGGCTGCACCGCCATCCATCCGGGCTACGGCTTTTTTTCCGAGGATTTCCGTTTTGCCCGCCGGGTCACGATCCGCGACCGGCCCCTGACCTTCATCGGTCCGAGCTGGGAGGTCATCAAGAACCTGGGCGACAAGATCAATACGAAACGGGTGGCCAACCGTCTCGGCATCCCCACCATTCCCGGTACCGACGCACCCATCTACAACGAGATGGAGGCCGAGGAGATCGCCCAGCATCTCTTTGATGTCCAGGAAGACGAGGAGATCGAACAGCCGGCGGTACTCATCAAGGCGGCCGCCGGCGGCGGCGGCATGGGCATCGAGGAGGTCAACCGGATCGAACAGTTCCGCCGGGTCTACCGCCAGGTGCAGAACTACGCCAAGCGCCAGTTCGGCGATGGCGGCGTGCTCATCGAACAGAGGCTGTGCGACTTCAACCATCTCGAGGTGCAGCTCCTCTGCTCCCGGCACAACGAGCGGGTCCACTTCAGCTCCCGCAACTGTACGATCCAGTCCACGGGCCGACAGAAACGTATCGAGGCCGCGCCCGGATTTGACGACTCCTGCTATGTCTATGCCTTTGACTCCGGCGAGGTCCTCGACCGGATCGTCGAATACTCCCTGCGCCTGGCCGAGCATGTCGGGTATGACAATGTCGGCACCTGGGAGTGGATCGTCAGCCGCAGCGGCAGGCCCTACCTGCTGGAGGTCAATACCCGCATCCAGGTCGAGAACGATGTCTCGGCCCGGATAAGCTACCTGAACAACGAACATCCCAATCTGATCCGCGAGCAGATCCGGCTCGCCCTGGGCGAGCCCATGGGCTACACCCAGGAGGACATCGAGTTCCGGGGCGCCTCCATTGAGCTGCGGATCGTGGCCGAGGACACCAGGCGCGATTTTGCCCCCTGGATCGGCACCATCACCCGTTTCGACCTGCCGGAACACGACTGGTCGGCGGTCTATACCCATGTCCCTTCGGACCGCCCCTATCCCATTCCCAGCGAATACGACCCCAACCTGGCCCTTGCCCTGGTCTGGGGCGACTCCATGAACCAGGCCAAACAGCGGGCCCTCGAATTCATCGACCAGGCCAGGATCGAGGGAACCGACAGCTCCGGAGACGGCATCATCACCAACCTGGAGTATCTCCGCGACAATCTCGACCGGCTGCTGACCTTCTGAGCGCGCCGCCGCCGGCATGACCGGCACCGTGCGTGAATGCGTCGTCCGGCAGCACGATTACATGTTATGAACGATCTTCTCAAACAACTGCACAACATCGAGCAACGCATCGATTACCTCATCCATATCAAGGACACCGACGACTGGGGCAACCTCTCTGTCTTCAAGGAGGCCTGCGCCAAGCTCAGAAAGACGGTCTACGACATGGAGGAGGCGGAGTTCGGCAAACAGATCGCCAAGCTGGAAGACTCCATCCGTTTCCTGGAAGTGCGCTGCGAAGAGGGCCTCACCCCCATGGAGCGGGTCCGCATCGTACGCAGCCCCCTGCGTTTTTCCCTCAAGGATCTCCTGGAAAACGTCTACGAGGAATACACCGAACTCGGCGGCGAGGGCGAGGCCAACATCGACCCGGCCATGGTGGTGGCCAAGGCCAACATCGTGCGCCGGATCAAAAAAAAGCCCTACACCTCGCCGGTGATGGTCATCGGCCAGGAGGTGGGCCACGGCGAGGAGTTCCGCAACGGCGGTTCCTGCAAACCCTGGGGCAACGAAAAGGCCCTGCGCTACATGCGGGTCGCCGAGACCGAGGGTATCCCCATCCATTTCTACATCTTCACCCCCGGTTCCTATCCCATCGAGGAGTATCCCGGCGCTGCCCAGCAGATCGCCCGCAATCTCTACGCCATGACCAAGCTCGGCGTGCCGATCATCTCGGTGATCTCCGAAGGTGGCTCGGGCGGGGCCGAGGCCATCGGCCTGAGCGATTTCCGGATCATGTTCTCGCACGGCTACTACTCGGTCATCTCACCCGAAGGCGCGGCCGCCATCGAGGGCCGGGTGGGCGAGGGCCAGAAGGTGCCGGCGGCGCTGATCGAGAAATGCGCCCGCCAGCTCCATATCACGGCTGAGGACAACCTTCGGCTTGGCACCATCGACCGCATCATCCAGGAACCAGCACTGGGCGCCAAGAGCGACGACTTTGCCTTCTTTGCCCGCATTCGCTCCGAGATCATCCGCGCAACCGACGAGGTGGTACTGCGCACCAAGAGCGTGCGGGGGTTCCGCGCCTACGAGGTCAAGAGGAAAAAGGCGGTCAAACCGGAGGAGGCGCCGCAGATCGACATTCCCTGGGACCTTGATCCAAAGGAACGGCGACGCCTGCTGGCCCTGCGCTCGAAAAAGTACCGGGAGATGGCCCTGGAGGGTTTCGGCGGCGAGGCCATGCCGGCGGAAAATATCTTCAAGTCCCTGCTGGCGGCGTCGGAAAAGCTGTACTACACCTTCCGCTACGACGTGGTCAAGAACCAGCAGAAGCAGATGCAGAAGAAACTCAAGGAGGTCAGCGGCGAGGGATCGGTCCTGATCCAGCGGCTGACCGAACCTTTTGTTTCGGCCTACGCCTTTGTCCGGCGCAAGGAAAAGAAAAAAACCGCCAGGCCGGTGCCCCTGATCTCCACGCCGGGTACGACCCAGGAACAGGACCCCCTGGAACTGACCGATACCTATACCAGCCCCCTGGCCAACGAGGACCGGACCGTCACCTGTCCCAATGCCGAGAAATACGGCTGCAAGGACCTCTGGGTACCGGACCTGTATGGTGAATTCTGCGGGGTGTGCGAAAACTGCGGCCACCATTTCCCGCTGGAGTACCAGTGGTATATCAAAAATATCTTTGATCCGGACTCGGTCCGCTCCTTCAACACCGATATCTACTCCCGCAACCCGCTCCAGTACGAGGGCTTTGACGAGCGGTTGCAGATGGCGCGCAGCAAGACCGGGCTCGGCAGCGCCAACCTGACCTTCCATGCCCGGGTGATGGACATCCACCTGGTGGTGACCATGCTGATCGCCGACTTCCGCAACGGCACCGTGGGCGCGGCCGAGGGCGAGAAGTTCGTGCTCGCCTGCGAGCTGGCCAAGCGTAAGAAGCGTCCCCTGCTGGCCTATGTCCATACCACCGGCGGCATCCGCATCCAGGAAGGCACCCTGGGCGTGATCCAGATGCCCAAGTGCACCATGGCGGTGCGGGAGTACATCGACGCCGGCGGTCTCTACATCGTGGTCTATGACAACAACTCCTATGCCGGCCCGGTGGCCAGCTTCCTGGGCTGCTCGCCCTACCAGTTCGCCATCCGCTCCTGCCGCATCGGCTTTGCCGGCGAACGGGTCATCCGCGAGACCACGGGCCAGGACATCCCGCCGGACTACCACAAGGCGCGCAACGCCCTCAAGCGCGGCCATATCCAGGGCATCTGGGACCGGCGCGACTTCCGCCGCAACCTCTACAAGGCCCTGCAGACCATGGGCAGCCCGAGCCTCTATTACCGGTAGTCGTCCCCGTGCCGCAGGTTCCGTAAACTCCACGTAAAAGTAGCGATATTTTCATGTGGTTGCCGCTAGCGGTGTTCTATCACAATTCCGCACATGCCCCTGACGCTGCATGCCGGTGCCGCGGGAACCGCCGTAAGCGCTCACAGAGACCGCATCTTTACGCGGTCGTGCCTGCCCGCACAGGCAGGCTATCGAAGTCTCGCTGCGCTCGCTTACCTGCGGTCAGGCACGCCTGCACAAATCTGCGGCCCCTGAGAGCGCGTGCTCCATTGTGGCCGAGAAAACCGATGGCTGGTTATCCCGTGAGGAGTTACGAACCGCCACCCGGAAGAAGACAATCTTTTCGCCTCCTCCTGCCTCGTCTCTCTCCGCAATCCCCTGTCCACCGGCCGAGAATCCCACAGGGTGACATAAAGATCCTGCCGGCTTCTGCCGATAAGAAAAGGAAGAAGGCAAGACACAGAAAGGCTGTGTTGTTTCACTCAGGGAAGAGGAGGGACAACCATGGCGATATGGCGTTTTTCAGTCAAAGGCAAGGTCGTCCGGCATGGAGGCCGGCAGCGGCGGCAGCTCACCCGCAACGGCTGCAACGAGCCGTTCAGGGACCGTTTCTGGTGCCCCAAGCAGCGGTGGTTCATGAAAGAGCCCTGCCCGTTTATCAACCAGCGCGAATGCAGAAACTTCGACCTGATGTGCGGCGGCCGCATGGCACGGATGTAGGCTGAATTTTTCCCCAGCTTCCCCTTGACGGCCCCGGTCGCATGTGCTAAGTAAGAGACCGCTTTCAGCAGACAGCACTCAAGGGCCGTTAGCTCAGCTGGCAGAGCAGTTGACTCTTAATCAATTGGTCCGGGGTTCGAATCCCTGACGGCCCACCAGAAGACCAAAAAAGCACCCGCTCCATACAGAGCGGGTGCTTTTTTTTGTAAGATGGTGCCGCAAAAAGTCCGACCTGCTGCGTTGTAGCGGGTACGGCCACTGCTCGACGTGCTCCATGTACGCCTCCGCTTGGCCGACACCGCTACGCCTCGGAGGTTCACTCCGTTCGCTTACCTGTAACCTGTAGTATATCGAACGGCTATGCTGAGCCATCTTTAAAGAGTGATGAACTTTCTACAAATCCATCAACTGTACTTCAATGTGGTTGCCGTGAGCGGTGAAGTGTTATCCGTTCCCTGACCCGGTTCCGTCCGTTTTCCAGGGAATAAAACAGGATGGGCACCACCAGCAAAGTGAGGAAGGTTGATGCAATCAGCCCGCCGATGGCCACCACGGCCATGGGTGAAAGACGTTCGACCCCTACGGCCCATTCCAGGGCAATAGGCAGCATGCCCACGGCCGAGGACCCGGCTGTCATCAGGATGGGCCTGGTCCTGTGACGAACCGCATCGAGCAATGCCTCGCGGAGTTCCAACCCGGCATGTAATCCCTTTTTGGTAAAGTCAACCAGCAGGATACCATTATTAACCACGATGCCCATGAGCAGGATAAACCCCATGAACGAAGGCATGCAGCCATGTTTTCCCGCCAGCATCATGGCCCAGGCCGCGCCGATAATGGCCATGGGCAGGCTGACCATGATGGCCAGGGGATCGAGAAAAGAGCGAAAGGCTATGGCCAGCATGAGGAAAAGAAAGGCCAGGCCCAGGGCCAGAGATTTCCCCAGGCGCCCGAAGGATTCGTTCATCTGCTTGATTTCGCCCTCATAACTCAAGGTGTATCCCCGCGGAAGATGCAGACCAGCCAAGGCAGCTTTGACGTTCTCGTGGAGATGAGAAACGGCGATGTTCCTGCGGTAACCGAGGACGTCCACCGTGGGCACCAGGGCCTGGTGGGTCTCCGCCGTAGGAATGGTGACGGCTTCAAGCGTGGCCAATGCAGCCAAAGGGATAATTTTGCCATTCCGGTCCTGGATAGGCAGCGCGCGCAACTGTTCAGGATCGGCACGTTGCCCGGTTTTCAGCCGCACCCGGATCGGAATGGGATTCTCACCAGTAACCCGGACCCGGCCTGCGACGATGCCACCGACGGAAGCCGCTACCTGGCGGGCAACCTCTGCCGCTGTCAGTCCATACAACCTGGCCTTTGCCGAATCAACATGAAGATTGATCCGCTGCGAATCCCCTTGCCAGGTCCGTCGGATGCCGGTCAACCCCCGTACCGGTTTCAGAAGCGTCATCACTTTATCCGCCAGGCGATCCAGCACCGAGATATCAGGGCCACTGAGCATGATATCCACAGTTGAACGAATAGAAGAAAGCGGAGTGGCTCCGAACACGCTTACAGTGGAAGAAATAAGACCCGGAATCTTTTTCAGACGCCTCCTGATCTCCTGATTGATCTGATAGATGGTACGGTTACGCCGAAATCGATCCACAATGTTCACAGTGATCGTGCCTTGGGTCAGCAACCTGGAGGCACCAAAGGACTTGACGCCCGGCTCTGCGCCTATCACCGTCGACATGGAAAGCATCCACTTTCTGGGAATCTTGTCGGTAATCGCTCGTTCCACCTGCCGGGCCAATGCTTTCATCACGCTGGTATCCGTATTCGGCTGGGCCTCAAAATCAACAGTAATGACACCGGTATCCATAAGCGGCATCAACTCCCGTCCCAAAAGGGGCATCTGACGGGCGGACGCCAAGGTCATGGCAATGATGGGCAGAATAATGATACGGTGATCGAGCCCCCAATCCACCAGGCTGATATAGCCACGCCTGAGCGGATTCAATATGAAATCTTCGAATGGCCTGAGCATGCGGGCCACCGGATCCGGCGCCCCGGGCCTGAGCAAGGCGGGCACAAGAAGAGGGATAATCGTGACAGAGACGATCAGGGACGAGGCCAGGGATATGGCCAAAACAACAGTCAGGGGCCGGAGAACGGTCTGCACATAGCCACCGATGAACATGATGGGCAACAGGACAATAATAACACTCAGGGTGCCGGCGGTGTCGGCAAGAAGGATCTCCATTGTCCCCTCTGCCGCTACCCTGAGGCCGCCTTTACCTGTTTCTCGAATATGCCGTTCGATGTTTTCAATGACCACTATCGCATCGTCGGTCAGCAGCCCCACGGCGATGATAATTGCAGTCAGCGTGACCATATTGAACTCAAAGCCCAGCAGCTTCATGAAGGCAAAAGTCAGCAGGTAGGTAAAGGGCAGAGACAGGGCTGTGATAATGGACGCACGGGTGTTGCCGAGAAAAAGCAGGATAACGCACAGGGTCATGATCACTGCATCGCGCAAGGAGCTGAGCATATTGTCCACGGTCAGGTCGATGAGACGCCCCTGGGTATCGGTGATCTCCATGTGGAGCATAGGAAACTGTTTCCTGATGCTGGGCAGCTCTTTCAATATCTCCGCAATCACCTCCCTTGCGTGTCCTTTTTCACTACGAAGCAACGAAATGGCCACCGCCGGTTTGCCATTGCCGCGGTAGATGGATGTGGCATCCGCCCTCCCCCAACTGACGGTGCCGAGGTCACCCACCCTGACATAGTTTCCACCGGATATTGGCACCATGATGGCGGCAATGTCCTCGGGACCGGCGGCCAGAGATTCGGCCGTCAGCAGATACCGGTTTCCCTCCCGATGGACAAGACCGGTGGGAATGGAGATATTACTGCCAACAAGGGCGCCCGCCACCTCGGCCGGGGTGACACCGTAGGCCTCCAGCCGGTTACGATCAAGGGAGACCGCGACCTCCATCCGGTCTCCACCGAACACCTCGGCCTCCGCAACTCCGGGGATGGCCAGTAGCCGATCGCGCAACTGATTCTCCGCAAGACGCCGTATCCGACCGGAATCCAGTTTTGTCTTGCCGGCCGAGGTCAGCCCCAGGACCATAAGGGGATGGGCGGCATCGGTGATCTTGAAGACCAACGACTCGCCGACGCCCCGGGGCAGGAGGCTTTTCACCCGTGGCAGCTCTGTAATGACCTTGTTTGCGGCCGTATTGATATCATTACCATATTCAAACTCCACCTGTACCGAAGAAACCTGGTCGCGGGAGGTCGAGGTGACCCTCCGTACCCCGTCAATGGCACTGAGCCGCACCTCGATGGGGTGCGTTACGTCCGTTGCCACATCGTTTGCCGCTGCCCCCGGCCATGTTGTAACTACAGAAACCACGGGACGATTGGTGTCGGGAAAAAGATTCATCGGCAAGCTGACATAGGCCAGCAGGCCGGCCACCACTCCTACCATGACCACAGCGATGATGGCATGGGGATAACGAAGAAATTTCTCCATGGGACTCATGGCCGCTTCCCCCCGACAACGGTGACAAGGTCACCGGAGTGCAGTTTGAGCAGCACACTTTCATGGGCACGCACCACCCGATCCCCCGGATGGAGCTCCCCCTTGACACTGATCCCCCCTCGACCCCTCAGGATCACCTGCACGGGAACTATTTCAATCCTTTCCTCTCCCTTGGCCGCCACGACCCGGGCAAGACGGCACGATATCCTGTCCTGATCGCACAGCAGACAGCCATAAGGGATGCGGACACCCTGACGGGCCTGATCGAGAATCACCCTGCAACCCAGCCGACTGCCGCTGGGAAGATCAAAGGGGATGGCTTGCAGATCGGCCTCCGCATATCCGAGCGCCCTGGCATCCACGGTTGGAAAAACACGACTGATGGACAAGCGGATCTTCCGGCCGGCGTGCAAAAGGACAAGAGGCGTGCCGGGGTGAACCTGATGAAGAACGGTCTGGGGAAGGCCGACACGAACGAGCGCTCCCCCGTTGGTGGTCAACCTGTACAAGGGATGGCCAGGCACGGCCATATCTCCAGGCTCGGCCATCCGTTCAGCTATAATGCCATCAGCCGGGGAGGTAATGGTGCCATAGCTCCGCTGGACCTCAAGCGCGCCCATCTCGTGTTCCAGGGCTGTGACCTGCTGACCGGCAGTCACAAAGGCGGTCCTCCGTGCTTCCACGGCACTCCTGCTGCTGCCACCGCCCTTGAAAAGTTTCTTCTCTCTGGCGAATTCGTCTCTGGCCCGGAGCTTCTCGGCCCGGGCAGCCACCAGACGGGCACGGAGAGCACGAATCCTGTCCCGGATCTCCCGGGTGTCTATACGAACCAACAGCTCACCTTTATGCACATGGATTCCCTCGCGGGGCCCCATTGCCAGGATTCTGCCCGATATCCTTGCCATGACAGTGACAGCCGCCCTGGTGGAGACCCTGGCCAGGGCCGGGAACCCCAGCTCCACTGGCTCATTGGTAACATCTGCTGTATGCAGCGCCCACGGTGCCGCCTCCATGGCTGGCACCCGGGACAGCTCCCGGGATCGTTTCACATGGAGCAGAACAGCCCCACCGACAAGTACAATCAGGACAGACAGCACCAACAGATGCCGGACTTTGTTCTGTATCGCAGGCATGGGATTCCCTCTCCTCTTGCTCCATTCCCGGTAACTGTTCGTAAAAGTTCAGCAGCACGCCATCCGGAGTCTACGCTTACCTGCACGCCCTCGCAACTGCCCGCTTGACGGACTATAAACGGTCAGTCACAATCACCCACGGCAGACGTACAACTGAAGGATTACAAAAAACGTCATTATTCACATGTGGTGCCACGGTGAACCAACCACAAGGAATTATGAAAAGCAGAGGCACAGGGTAATGAGACAAGAACACTGCCGCAGGCAGCACGCTCTTCTGTCTTCCGTCCCCGGCCCTCTGTCCTCTGATTCCCGGATCATCTTGTCTGTCTGGCATGTCGCGCCTGCCCGGACGGGCCTACTGGCTTGACATAGGCCAGGGGCTCCAGACCTACGGCCAGCCGAAGATGATCATCGGCCTGCAGCCATCGGGCCAGGGCCAGGGCCTTCTCCGAGCGGGCGGCGGCAAGTGCCGCCTCGGCATCAACGAGATCAGCCGCGGAAAGCCGCCCCTCGCCAAACCGATCCGACTGGATACAGGCCGTCTCTTTCGCGGCCGCCACCGAAGCCACTGCTGCCCGGTAACCGGTCTCCGCAGCCACGATGTCCGCCCGCGCAGAAGCGATATCGGCCCGGGCTCTGTTCTTCAGGTCGGCCAGCTCATAGACCGCGGCATCTCTTCCTGCTTCCGCCTTGGCAACCGCGGCCCGACGACTACCGCCATCCCAGAGGGGCACCTGAAGCTGGACAAACACGGCCCAGGTCTCGTCGCCCGCTCCATCATATCCCTGGTTCCGCATCCAGTTCCCGGTCAAGTGGAGGTCCGGCAGGCGGCTGGCAAAGACTTCCCGCACTTCGGCATCTGCCGCCTTCCGGTCAGCTTCCAGAGCATGTACATCCGGACGGTCGTCAAGAGAATGATTTATCTCACCGCCCATGGAACATGGCCCGGTCACAGGCTGTACTTGGTCGCGAAAAGACTCGCTGCCCATCAATGCTGCAAGGCGGGCCCGGATGCCCGCTTCCTGCCCCTTGAGTACAGCCAGCTTTCCCCGAACACTTTCAAGATCGGCAACAAGGCGCAATTTTTCCACCGGCGCAATCCTTCCCGCCTCCACCGCAACTCCGGCGACCCGGACGTGAGCAGCCAAAGCCTGAAGCTGTTTCTCCCTGGCCTCTTCAACGGCCTTGACCCCTTCAAGATCGTGGTACAGGTCCGCCGCCGTATGCAAGACCTTGAGCCTCACCTCCTGTTCCCGGGCCAGTGCCTCTTCCAGTTTTCTGTCTGCAGCCTGCACCCTGGCCCTGATCCGGCCATTGATATCCAGGGGCAGGCGGCCGCTGAAACCATAACCGATCTGGTTTTCGGCAAAGAGGTCCGGTTCCAAGTGTGCCGGATAACTGATCGGATTGATCAGACGATCAGCATCGTAGCTGCTGTTACGCGCCACGGCATCGATCTCACCGAAGTAATTGCTCTTTGCCTGCCGTAGCATGAATCTCTGCATGGAGGCCCTGGCATGGGCCGCTTTCAGGGCAGGGGTGTTCTTCTCCACCTTTCGAAGCAGGTCGCCAAGATCCATGGCCTGCGCAACGTACGCTACCTGGCACAGCAAAAGAACGACGCAGCCGGCCAGAAAAGAAAACCGTAATCCTGCACAGCACCGTCTCGCTGCCTGTCCTCGGGTCTCGGGCATGCCGGCAATGGCGTGGCCACCATATGTCGTTGCCGAAAACCCGGGACGCCGATCTAGCCAAGCCATAATTCCACTTCACTCTGGTTAGGTACCCGTCCCACGCAGCGGACCTGATCGTCGATGATCACCGCCGGGGTCGAGAAGACTCCCAGCTTGGCCATTTCCTGGAAATCCGTTACCTTGGTTATGGTCGCGTCCAGTCCCCTGGCCGCCACCACTGCCTCCACCACCTTCCTGGCCTGTTCACAGGATGCGCATCCCGGGCCGCATATCTTGATTTCCATGGAACTTCCTCCTTTTGGGAAAAGGTATTGACGGGAAAAGGAAAACCGGCGCCCCAAGTGCCCGGCAACATTGCGGGTCAATGATTCCGGTTATCGCAAAATCCACGCCAGACCTGCACTTTTGCCATCTGCCCTGCCGGGTATCAGATGATGAGATTGAACAGAAAACCGGTGAACAGGATGCCCGAGCCGACAACGGCGATGAAGACCGCGATCAGCTTCGGCTTGAGCACCTTGCGCAGGATCACCATCTCCGGCAGGGACAGGGCGATGACACTCATCA
>JALSNC010000179.1 GCA_026987195.1 Desulfobulbaceae bacterium
CGCTCGGCCATCGGCAAGATCACCCTGGACAATACCTTCGAGGCCCGGGAGACCCTCAACCAGCAGGTGGTGGATGCCCTGGACGAAGCGGCCCAGAACTGGGGTGTCAAGGTGCTGCGCTACGAGATCAAGGATATCCAGCCGCCGCGCTCGGTGCTGGAGGCCATGGAGAAACAGATGCGGGCCGAGCGGGAGAAACGGGCCGAGATCGCCCGCTCCGAGGGCGAGAAGCAGGCGCTCATCAACCGGGCCGAGGGCGAACGGGCCGAGGCCATCGCCCTGTCCGAGGGCGAGAAGATGAAACGGATCAACGAGGCCGAGGGCAGGGCCCAGGAGATCCTCAAGGTGGCCGACGCCACGGCCGAGGGGCTGCGCAAGGTGGCATCGGCCCTGGCCGCACCCGGCGGCCATGATGCCGCCAACCTGGACGTGGCCAAGAAATACCTGGATCAGTTCGGCAAACTGGCCAGGGAAAACAATACCATGATCCTGCCGTCCAACCTTACCGATGTCTCGGCCATGGTGGCCACGGCCATGGCCACCCTCAGGCAGACCGGCGGTCAGGATGCTCCACCGGCGTAGGCCAGTCCCGGTACAGGTCGGCCCGGGTGGGTGGCATCCTTGATGCCGGCCGGCCGTCGCGTTTGGTGGCCACGGCCTGGAAGATGCCGAGCGATCCGTCGTAGAAGGCGAACGAGACCCCGGCCAGGTAGGCCAGCCACATCCGGAACCGTTCCTCGCCCACAAGGGCCATGCCCTTTTCCTTTTCCGCCTCCAGCCGCTGGCACCACATCCTGGTGGTGAGACCATAGTGCTCCCGCCAGGATTCCACGTCGTGGATCTCGAACCCGCAGGCCTCCATCACCTCCAGGGTATGGCCGATACTGTCCAGATCCGAGCCGGGAAAGACATACTTGAGGATGATGCGGCGGCCGGGCGAGATGCGGTTGAATTCCCGCCTGCTGCGCTGGGCCGGCTTGGTGATGCCGTGGTTGAGGAAGATGCCGCGGTCCCTGAGCAGATCGCGCATCTTGCCGAAATAGGTGGGGTAGTTGGGGATTCCCACGTGTTCGTACATGCCGATGGAGGCGATCTTGTCATACTCGCCGTCGAGTTCCCGGTAGTCGCGGAGCTCGATCTTCACCCGGTCTTCCAGTCCCAGCCGCTTCACCTTTTCCCGCGCATATTCATACTGTTTTTCCGACAGGGTGACGCCGTGGCCCCGGACCCCGAATTTCCGGGCCGCGTAGCAGAGCAGACCGCCCCAGCCGCAGCCGATGTCCAGGAAACGGTCGCCGGGCTGCAGCCGCAGCTTGCGGCAGATCATCTCCAGCTTGTCGAGTTGGGCCTGTTCGAGCGTATTGTCCCAGTCGGTGAAATAGGCGCAGGAATACTGCATCTCCGGGTCGAGAAAGAGCCGGTAGAACTCGTTGGACAGGTCGTAGTGGAACTGGACAAAGGCCTTCTCGTCCCGTTTCGATGGCCTGCGGCCAACAGCATCTCCCTGGTAGCAGGAGAGACGGGGTCTGTCGCGGTTGGCGAGGAAAAGCGGCAGGCCGCGGCGCAGGATCAGGAGGCGGTTGAGGCGTCGGCGCAGGTTTTTCGAGGTAATGCCCTCGGTGGGGTGATCCAGCTTGAGCGCCTTTTCATAGAAGGTGATCAGGTCGCCGCCGCGATAGGTGATGCCGCCGGTGGCGTATTCGAGGAGCAGGGTCTCCAGGGTCGGCCGCCGCAGGAGGCAGCCGAGGACCCCCGGATCGCGGATGCGGATGCAGAAGTGGGAGTCGGCGCTCCGCCCCAGTGGCACGATGCAGCCGTCCCAGAGTTCGACACAGAATGCGACGTCGGCGATCTCGGCGATATGTTCCAGAACCTGCCGGGCGGCATCCAGATACCTGTCGTCCCGTTTGCGTTGTGACATGATCCGGCTCCTGGAAAAGATGGCGATGCGGGGGAAGAGACGGCATCCGGTGTGAGATGCATAGCGAAGGCCATGGATCGGCCGGTGCCGCTTGTCGTCTCTGTATATAACAATTGGTTCTGAACCGGATCGCTGTCAAGGTTTTTTGTACAAGTTCAGCAGCACGCCATCTGCACGCGCTCGCGACTGGCCGCATAGCGTACTATAGACGGCCAGTCACGATCACGCACAGCTGACGCACTGCTGAACTTGTACCAAAGGCCAGGGCAAACGCACGAAATATACATGCAATATCAAGAGATTACAAGAAAGACTGTTTTGTGGCCCAAGTGGTGAGTCGCGGTTTTCAACATTTGGGGACCTTTTTTCCATCTCTCGGTATCCTTGAGGCGAGGAGTTAGCTTTCTTTTCACAGTTTTTCCCCGAATTCATTGCACTTTTCATGCGATTGCCCTGTACCAAAGGTGTCGTTATTTTCAGGTAGTTGCTGATAGCGGTGAACTATTACGGTTTTTTTGCAGAACAGGGGAGTTGTGCTACCTGGGCACGGCCACGACGGTGAGCATAGGTTCCGGATCGTGTCATGTCGCGATTCCTTTGCCTGTCCGGCTGGTATCCCGGGTGGCCGTAATCCCTCACGGGATGGCTAACGAACGTTTATGTCTGGCCATCTTTAACGTGTGATGGACTTGGTACGAGTCCGTCAATGCTTCAGCGATTGGCGGGAATGGTCCCGGGTGGTCCAGGTGAAGATCAGTGGTATGAAGACCAGGGTGAGGAAGGTCCCGACCAGCAGGCCGCCGATGGCCACCGCGCCCAGCGGTGCCAGCCGTTCGAGACCGATGGCGTTGCCGAGCGCCACCGGCAGCATGCCGGCGGCAACGGCAAAGGCCGTCATCAGGACCGGCCGGGTGCGGATACGGATACTCTCCAGCATGGCCTCCCGTTTACTGCGCCCTTCGGCCATCTTCTCCTGGGCAAAATGGATCAGGAGGATGGCGTTGTTGACGATAATGCCCGAAAGAAGGATGAAGCCCATCATCGCCGGCATGGAGACGTGGTAGCCGAGCAGGAGCAGGGTCCAGGAGGCACCGATGATGGTGAGCGGGATGGAGAGGATGATCATCAGCGAGACCCGGATCGAGTCGAAAAAGGCAATCAGGGTGAAGAAGATCAGGATGATGGCGAAACCGATGGCCCGGGCCATCCGGCCGGCCGAATTGGTGAACTCCCTGACATCACCCACCTGTTCCATGCGCACCGATGGCGGCAGTTGTGTGCCCCGGAAGTTGCGGTCAAAATCGGCCATGATGTGGGAGATGGCGGCTTTTTCCCGGTATCCGTAGACATTGAGGGTGTAGTTCAGATCCTCCCGGGTGATGACGCCTGGCTGGTAATCCCGGCTCACCGAGGCCAGGATGCCGAGCGGCACCTTGTCCCCGGCGGGGGTGTCGATGAGGATGGTGGTGAGCAGGCCCAACCGGTCACGCTGATCCGCCGGCAGCCAGACCCGGACCCCGAAATCGACAGCATTGGCAGCAGGGAAGGTGGCCACCAGGGCACCGCGGAGCAGGGCCTGCAACTGGGCGGTAATGTCGGAGACCGCCAGGCCGTAGAATGCGGCCCGTTCGCGGTCGATGTCCAGGTTGTAGACCGCGGTGTCCCGGTCCCAGGTCCTGCCCACCGACACCACACCACGGGTGCGGGCAAGGGCCTTTTCCACCAGGTCGCCGGCCCGGGCCAGGTCGTCGAAGTCGGGACCCGAGAGCATGATGTCCACGTTGGCGCGGATGGAGGAGAGCGCGGTGGCCCCATAGTCCACCACATCCAGCCGTTTGATGTTTTCAATGGCCGCAAGCCGGGGCCGCAGGCGGTGTTCGATGTCCCAGATCGAATCGGAGCGCTGGAAACGGTTGACATAGGTGGCGGTGATGGCAATGTGGTCGGCACCGGAGCCGGAACCGATGCCAAGCACCCCGGGCTCGCTGCCGATGGCCACGGAGAGATAGTCCAGGCGGCCGCTGTCGGCCAGGATCCGGTTGGCCTGTTCGACGATGCGGCGACTGGCGTCGATGGGCAGGTTGGGGTCGGTGGTGATCTTGACCTGGACGCCGCCGGTGTCCATGGGCGGCATCAGTTCCCGGCCCACCGTGGGCATGACCCCGCGCATGCTGACGGCAAAGGAGAGCAGCAGGAGGGCAAAGAAGATCACCGCGACCGGCTTCCGGTCCAGGGCCGCGGTGACCAGGCCGGCAAAGAACCCCTGGATCGCCTCGTTGCCGCGGCTGGTGAGACGGTGGAACAGGTCTTCGGTCTTCAGGAGCAGGGGATGACGCAGGGTCAGGATCCTGAGAGAGAGCAGCGGCACCGCGGTGATGGAGATGACATAGGAGGCGGCAAGGGCCAGGAGCAGGGTGGAGGTCAGGGGGCGGAAGACCGTCTGGGGATAGCCGCCGACAAAGAGGATCGGTGCCAGGGCGATCATGGTGGTGACGGTGCCGGAGAGATCGGCGAACATGATCTCCCTGGTGCCCTCCAGCACCGCCTGGCGGATACCGGAACCCGGCACCCGGTAATGACGCTCGATGTTCTCCATCACCACCACCGCATCGTCGAGGAGAAGGCCCAGGGCGAGAATGATGCCGGTCAGGGTGACGACGTTGAACTCCAGGCCCACCAGCCACATCAGGGCAACGGTGGAGGCATAGACCAGGGGAATGGTGACCAGGACCACCAGCACCTGCCGGAAGCTGGCCAGGAACAGAAAGACCACCAGGGTGGACATGAGGATGGCGTCGCGCAGGGACTCGAACATGTTGCGGGTGGACTGGACAATGGTGTCCTTCTGGGTATCGGTGATCGCAAAACGCAGTTGCGGATGCTCTGTCCTGATCCGTGCCAGCTCGCCTTCCACCGCGTCTATGGTCCTGACCACGTCCGCATCCAGGCCGCGCTGCACGGCCAGGGCGATGGCCTCGTGGCCGTTGCCGTAGTATCCGGCCCTGTTTTCATAATGGCCAAAGGAGATCTCCGCCACGTCGGCCAGGGTGACGTCCGGGCCCAGGCGCAGGGACCGCAGGCCGGCAATGGTCGCTTCCCGGGCCGGGGACTTGAGGAGGTAGCGGCTCTTCTCACCGGTGAGAAAGCCGATGGCAAAGTCCTGGTTGTCGGCCCGGATGGCGGCCAGGACCCGGCCGATGCCCAGACCGAAGCGGTCCAGCCTGTTCTTGTCGACAATGATCTGCACCTCTTTGCGGAAGCCGCCGAAGACATCGACATTGGCCACGCCCGGCAGCCTGAGCAGCCGCTGTTTGAGGACATTGTCCGCCAGCTGCCGGATATCCTCCAGCGGCATGGCGCCGTTGCCCGGGCTGACGGCGATGACGGCCACGGGCGCAGTGGCGGCGGAGATCTTGTGGATCTGCGGCTCCAGGATGTCCCGGGGCAGGGAGGAGCGGATCTTGCCCAGCGCGGTGGCGACGTCACTGGCCGCCATCTCCAGGTCCTTGGAGTACTCGAACTCGGCCCGGATGACGCTGACCTCGTCGATGGTGGTGGAGTAGACCCGGCGGATCCTGTCCAGGGTGTAGAGCTCCTCTTCCACGGGCACGGCGATGTTGGCGGCAATGGTGGAGGCCGAGCCGCCCGGCTGGACGATGACCACTGCCACCTCGGGATAGTTGGAGTCGGGAAAGAGCTTGCGGTCGATCCTGTTGTATCCCGTGATGCCGAGAAACAGAAACAGGACCAGGAACGAGAAGATGACGTAGGGACGCCCGAGCAGGCGTTCGATCCAGGAACTATTCATGGTATACGGCCGGAGAGACGTTGATGTGGTGGCCATAGGTAGGCAGCAGGCTCAGCCTGGCCTCCGGGCCCACGGCCACCGGAGCGTCGGTGCAGGGAGCGATCAGGGCATGTGTACGGCCCTGCACGGTGACGCGCACGGACTGTTCCTCGAAATGATCCTGCCGGTAGACCATGATCGTGGTGCCCTCCGGCCGGTGGAGCAGGGATGCCAGGGGCACGCTGCAGCCCGTGGCCCTGCCGGTGACAACGGTGACGGTCAGGTAGCTTTTCGCCGGCAGGTCCGGCCGGTGTTCCGGACCGGGCCGGACCTCGGCCACGGACAGGCCGTTGCTGGCATCGTCGTAGATTCGTGCGATCGTGCCGATCCTGTCCCCCTGCCAGCGGACCTCCATGCCGATACGGATCGTGTCGTCGCCGGGGATGAAGCGGAAGGTCAGCTTCCGGGCCAGGGAATTGAGGGTCAGGATGGGACGGCCCGGGGAGGCCAGGTCGCCGGGACGCAGGGAGACGGTGCCAACGATACCGTCATAGGGGGCGATCGGGTTGAGATAGCTGAGCTGGCTGTCCAGGGAGCGGATCTTTTCCTGCAGATCCCGGACCGTGGCCCGGCTCCGGGCAAGGGCCACCTGCGAGGCCTGGAGCTTTTCCAGTGCCAGGCCACCGGCCGAATACAGGGCCTGGTCGCGCTCCACCAGGGTCCGGCTGTAGTCCAGCTCCTCCTGCGCGGCTGCCAGTTGCGCCTGCAGGGCCTGGCGGGTGGCCCTGAGCTCCCGGTCGTCGATGCGGACCAGCAGGTCACCGCGGCCGACCCGGTCGCTCTCGCGGACCGGCATTTCCAGGATCCGGCCGGAGAGCTTGGAGGAGATGGCGGCGGAGTCCACGGCCTCCATCCGGGCGAGGAAGGACATGGTGCTGGTCACGCTCCTGGTCTGCGGCTGGACGGTGCGGACGGTGCAGGCGAGAGAGCGCGGCGTCGGGGCCTCCTCGATGGCGGCCTTCCGTTTCCTGAGCAGGACCACGCCGCCGGCCATCAGGAGAACGAGCAGGAGGACAAGGAGATATTTTTTCATTGCTTTTCACCTTTCTCGAGCAGGTAGTCGAGGTAGAATCGTGCGGTTCTGTAGCGATAGCCTGCCTCGATGAGACGGCCCTCGGCGGCCAGGTTCCGGGCCCGGGCCGTGAGAAGATCGTTGATGTCGGCGGCACCCCGGTCGAAGCGGACCTGTTCGATGGCCTGGGTCTCCCGGGTCATGGTGACCTCGGCCCGGGCACTGGTGTAGTCGCTGATCGCGGTGTTGATCCGGCTCACCGCCTCGTGCAGGGATTTCCTGATTTCAAGCTCGGTGGTCTTCTCTGCAAGCACACTCTGACGGGCGGCCAGGCGGGCTTTCTGGATCCTCGCCCTGCTGGAGCCGAAATCGAAGATATTCCAGCGCAGGTTCAGGCCGGCCTGCCACACCTCCTCGGCCTGCCAGTCACCGGAATGGAGATTGGTGGAATCGTTGGGGCCGTAGTTCTGGCCGTAGGCGACGCTGGCCACGATCTGCGGATAGAGGCTGCTTCTTTCCTTTTCGGCAAGCCTGCGACTCTTTTCCACCGCCAGGCGGGCCGTGCGCAGACGCGCCAGCTCCGGCAGGTGCCGGGAGAAGGTGTCCTGCGCCTCGGCCATCTCGGTGGCGGAAATCTCCATCTCCTCCAGCTCGCTGCCAGGCTCACTGTTCATGAGGCTGGCCAGGGAGCTCCTGAGGATGGAGATATTGCTCCTGAGCCGCGCCAGTCCGGCCTCACCGTTCTGCAGGTCGGCCGCGGCCTTGAGCAGGTCGATGCGGGCCTTTCTGCCCTGTTGCAGTTCCCGCTCGATATCGTCGTACAGCCGCCGGAGGGCACGGACGTATGCGTCCTGGGCCCGGGCCCGGGCCTGCTGGGAGAGGATGTTCATGTAGAGGGACCTGACATTGTAGATCAGCTGTTCACGGCTGAGCCGCAGCCGGGCCGCGGCCATCTCCTTCTGCAGCCCGGCGATCTCCACTGCCCTGGTGCGGGCAAAGCCGGTGAAGAGCGGCACCTCGTAGACAATGCCGGAGGTGAAGAGATCGCGGGTGGTCGCCACCGACGAGGGATCACCGGCAAAGGAGGACGGGGTGAGGGGGGCCAGGGTGCGGGGCAGGTTGTAGTGGTTGTAGGTGGAGACCAGGTCCAGACTGCCGAAATCCCGGGACCTCTGGTCAGCGACCTCCCTGTCGGCCCACTGGACGCCGATACGTTCCTTCTGCAGGCCGGGATTGTTGCGCAGGGCAATGGCAACGCATTCCTCGAGGGTCATGGCGGCCACCGGTCGGATCATTGCCACAGAGAGACACGGCAGTATGACGACAACAAGAAAAAATTTGATCGTGCCCATGTCGATTGCTTTGACAGAGAGGAAAAATTCTGTTTGAATGAGAGCGAATCTTAAACAAACGTTTAATCAAGGTTACCATCGTGGGAAAAAAAGTCAACAGGAAAGGTCAACAGGGGGACCTCCCCTCACGGGAGAGGATCATCGCGGCGGCGGTGCACCTCTTTGCCCGCCAGGGCTATGGAGGCACCGGCCTGCGGGAGCTGGCCGCGGCAGCAGGTGTCAACCTGGCGATGATCAACTATTTTTTCGGTTCCAAAAAGGCGCTGCTCAAGGAGATCCTGGACGGATTTCTGGAAGGGTACCTGGCCGTGGCCCGGCAGGAACTGGCAGGAGATGAACCGCTGACATTGCGGCTGGAGCGGTTTATCCGCCGGGCAGTGGATTATTTCGATGCCAATCCGGACGCGCTGCTGGTCACCATCACCGAGCTGCCCCGGGATGATCCGGAGATCATCGAGTACAAGGCCGCCTGGGGCCGGCAGATGATGGCGATCATCGACCGCGAGGTCTGCATGCCCCTGGCCGACCAGGGCGGCAGACGTCTCCCGCCCCGCCTCGTCGGCCCCATGCTCACCTCGATGATGGCCTCCCGCTTTCTCTTTGCCCCCCTCATGGAGCATCTCGGCCCGGACGAACAGACCCTGTCAACCGGAGAATACGGCCATCTGGTCAGCACCTTGTTCCTCCACGGCATCGCCGGCACAGGCAGCCGACCGGAGGAAGAGTAAGCGTTCACCGATATTGGTAACCAGCTAAAAAGACGGGTACTTTTACGGGCGGCTACGACATGGATCCGGATCCGTCCCGGTTCCATATCCATGTACAACGTGGAGGGTTGGAAGAAAACAGGAAGGAAATGACTTGCGCATTTTCAGTCCGCGGCTGATATCTTCCTATAATCATGTGAATTATGTTTAAAAATTTTCCCGAGACTGAAAAGACAAGCTTATCTGAGCGAATGAATACCGGAATTTTTGTTGCCTGTACGGATTCTGGTACAAAGGATGCGGGCAACCAGGCCAATATGACCAAAGATGGTGCACAAGGTTTTCATTTTGGAAACGCCGAAAATCCGCACTTCCAGCACAGCAGGACATTCGACGATTTTTTCCCCGCGCAGGTCAAGCAATGCCAGAAGCTCTGCAATGCCGAGGAAATTTTCATGCCGCAGCTTGAGGCCGACAACAGCCTGGCGGCGATACACGCGAAAGCAGCTTGTATAGGTGGCAAGTTTATGACGTAAAACAGTACCATATATCCTGGAAAGGGTCTTGGAAAGAAAGAGTCTCCAGGCTGGAACATTAACAACCTGGCCAAGGGGATGATAAGGAGATGCGGTTACCAGGCTGACATCCTTTTTCAGCAGGGGAAGCATGCTTTCAAGTTGAAGGGGGTCATAGGTGCAGTCACAATCTATGGAACAGACAATATCCGTCTCTGCCTCGTTAATTCCTGTGAGTACTGCCGCGGCTACACCACGGTTGCTCAAGTGGCGTACCGCTTTGTAATCCGGTTGGTTCCCGAACAGTTTCTCTATGGAGTCCCAGGTACTGTCACTGCTTCCATCGTCTACCAGGAGAAAGCATAGACGCCATTGTTTTGAAAAACGTGATTTTACCTCTTTTAAGGTATTTGCCAGATAAGGGAGGGCAAGCTCCTCATTGTAACAGGGTATAACGATTGTGATGCGTGGGCGGGTATCTTGACGAGGATTATCCCTGCTTTCAATTTTTATTATTTCTGTTGTATACGCTGATTGAACAGGTGGTCCATTTCCCTCTTTCAGTGCATTCCCATTTTGTTTTTTTAATTTGTATTGTCTGATCTGAAGATGGTCAGCGATACTGATAAAATTATATGTGGTCAAGAGTTCCTTGTATAGATCCAGCGCCTTGTCAATGTTTCGATACATCCGGATGCGGGTCAGCCAGCTTACCGCAGAGATATCCGGAAGGTCCGGATCCAGTTCCCATATGTGAAAGTACATGTTGAAAGGGGACTGGTACGTTGTTGCCCATTGATGAAACACTTTCCGCACAAGAACCCGTGGCGCCTGGCGGAAATAATTTCCCCCTGCCGCCGGCAGAAGAAACGTATTTGTGCCC
>JALSNC010000180.1 GCA_026987195.1 Desulfobulbaceae bacterium
CCCCACTGGGGTATGGAGAGCGGCAGGATATCGGGATAGCCGGCAGGATCGAAACTGAGACCGAACTCCTCGTGACCGAGGACAAAGGCGACCTGACGCGGCAGATCGCTCCGGTCGAGGCGCCTGCCCCGGCCCGGCTCGAAGGTGACAAAGGTGTAGCCCTGCGGCCGGAGGAGCTGGTGGCAGGCGGCAAAGTCGGGGTGGCGGGTGAAGGGGACCCAGCGGACCGAGCCCTTGGCCGGCTCCGGATCGAAGATATCCACGTTCACCAGGTGGATCTCGCGTGCGCCGAAGGCATCGGCGGAACGGAAGATCTTGCCGATATTGAAATCCGGCTTGAGGCCGTCCAGGACCAGGACACAGGAGTGGATGCCGGGCCGGGCCGAGACCAGATTTCTCCGCACCGCCCTGGCGTAGCGGCTCTCCATGTCCAGGTAGCGATTGCGACGTCGTGCCATGGGTGTCTGTTCCTCAGGGATCCGGCAACGAGCAGCCGCTGCCAGGCCGGAGTTGCCGGTTGTTCTTTTTGCCGACTCGTTGTACTCTGTCGGACGGAAAAACACAAGGGCATGCCGGTCGCTGCACACAGACTGTACGGCCGGCAGGCAGCGCGTGCAGACGATGCGCCGCCGGACACACACCATCCACCGGAGAGGAGCGCCAAGCAGACCATGGCCAACGAACAGCCCACCGACCAGCCGCAACCCGCCCGCTGCCAGCTCTGCGGGGCAGAGAAGAAGACCTCGGCCTGCCATGGCTTCCAGGCCTGTTCGGCCTGCCGGACCCTGATCGCCAGGGTGCGGAACCAGCCCGAACTGGTGCGCAGGATATGGCTTACGTTCCAGGACGAGCCGATCCTGCCCCGGGGGGGGAGCGCACCGGCCGCCGGCGAGACCGAACTGCCCGACGTCCTCGACGGCAAACGCTACCGCACCATCGACCGGGAGCAGAACAAGTGGTACCTCTCCATCAGCGAGCTGGACGGCAACCCGGTGGAGGTGTTCGCCTCCACCGCCTTTGACCGCGACCACGAACTCCAGTCGCGCATCTCCAACCTGACCACCATCACCCGCCTGATCTCGCTCATCCTCAGGCACATCTTCCTCGGCGAACGGCTGACATTCGCCAAGTGCCTCAAGCAGATCAAGCGCAGCTCGCGCCAGAAGGACGACCTGCCCGACATGCTCTACGGCGTCCTCAGCCGCTACGACGAGGCGGCCCGCCGGGAGGCGGAGCAGGACCGGCCCGCGTGATGCCTTCTATTGCTTCCCCCTGCCTGTAAACAGGGCCCGGTAGCGGCCATACCCCTCCTTTTCCAGGTCCTGCACCGGGATGAACCGCAGGGCCGCCGAGTTGATGCAGTAGCGCAGGCCGGTGGGCGGCGGACCGTCATCGAAGACATGGCCGAGGTGGGAGTCCGCCTGCCGGCTGCGGACCTCGGTGCGGACCGAGAAGAGCCGCCGGTCCTCTTTTTCGACGATGTTCCCCGGCACCAGCGGCCGGGTGAAACTCGGCCAGCCTGTGCCGGAGTCGAACTTGTCCTGGGAAGAAAAGAGCGGTTCTCCCGAGACCACGTCGACATAGATCCCGGCCTTCCTGTTGTTCCAGTAGGCGTTGTCAAACGGGGGCTCGGTGCCCTCCTCGCGCACCACCTTGTACTGGAGCGAAGTCAGGCGTTGGCGCAGTTCTTCGTCCGTCGGCCGGACAAAGGGCTGCCCATCCCGTCCGCCGGGAAACTCCCTGTCCTTCCAGGTGGACTCGATGAAGCCGGCCCGGCCGGATCCCTTCTTGTACAGGGTGTAGTGGAGCACGTTCTTGCGATAGTAGTCCTGGTGATACTCCTCGGCCGGGTAAAAGGGCCCTGCCGGCAGGATGGCCGTGACCACCGGCCGGTCGAAGATCCCGGAGTTGTCCAGCCTCTTCTTCGATTCCATGGCCTGCCGCTTCTGTTCTTCGTCAAGATAGAAGATGGCAGTGGCATACTGGCTGCCCCGGTCGGCGAACTGACCGCCATCATCGGTGGGATCGACCTGACGCCAGAAGACCTCGAGGAGCTGCGGGTAACTCACCCGGGCCGGATCATAGGTCACCTGCACGGCCTCCAGGTGGCCGCTCCGGCCGCTGCTCACCTCTTCGTAGGTGGGATTTTCGCTCTTGCCGCCGGTATAGCCGGCAACAACGTCGATGACACCCTCCATCTGCTCGAAGGGCGGCTCCATGCACCAGAAACAGCCACCGGCAAAGATGGCCCGTTGCGGACCCGTACCCCCGGCCTGGCTGAAAAAAAGAAAAAACAGGACCGTTGACAGCAGGATAATCCCTGAAATCTGCATAATTACCTCCAACAGTGGATACCGGGAACAGACGAAAAATCCGCAGATGATACGCCATACCTTCTGGAGAAGCGCCCGGAAGAAGGAACGTCATTGATCAATAATAATAACTTTTTTTGATTTGGCAACGGCGGTGGCGGCCTCTTGCGGAAAACGATCCG
>JALSNC010000181.1 GCA_026987195.1 Desulfobulbaceae bacterium
CCCCGGACAAGGATATATCCCCGGGTGGAAGCCCTGGAGCAGGACCATCCGTCGGTGAACTACGCAACACCTCCCCTGCGCTTTCCCTGCGTGATCAAGGCGAACCGTGGCGGGGAAGGGCACAACACCTGGCTGGTCGGTGACAGTGCGGCACTGGCCGATGCTGTGCACAGGCTCAAGGGGCTGGAGCTTGAGGGCTATTTCGGCTTCATTGTCCAGGAATATGTGGAAGGAGTGGTCCGGGACCTGCGGGTGGTGGTGATCGGTGACCGGCTGGAGAGTTACTGGCGGGTCAATGCGGGATTTCACAAGAACATTGCCCGGGGCGGCCGGATCGAGCGGGAACAGGACCCGGATCTGCAGGCCATCGGCCGGGACCGGGTGGCTGCCCTGTGCAGGCGCACGGGCATCAACCTGGCCGGAATAGACCTGATTTTTCCGCGGGGCAGCAGGGAGCCTCTTTTTCTCGAGATCAACTATACCTTTGGCCGCACAGGGCTGGGCGGCACCCGGGGGTTCCAGAGGCTGCTGGAGGAAGCTGTCCGCCGGTGGCTTGCGCGGCTGTAATAGTTCACCGCTATGGGCAACCAGCTAAAAAGACCGACTCTTTTGGTAAAAGTTCAGCAGTGCGTCAGCTGTGCGTGATTGTGGCTGGCCGTCTATGGCCCGCTATGCGGCCAGCCGCGAGCGCGTGCAGATGGCGTGCTGCTGAGCTTTTACGCGCGGCTTACTCCGCCGTCTCCGTAATGCCGGCGTAGGCGGTTTCCACGGCAAGAATGGACTTGATCTGCTCGATGGACAGCTCGACCTCGCTTCGTTCGTCGATATGCTGGGGACAGACGATGATCAGGTAAAAGGGATTGTCGGCCACGGAGAATTTACGGACCACGACCTTGTCGGCGTAGTTGACATCAAGGGAGATGTTGTTGGCACCCTGCTGGCCCAGGAAAAAGACCGCCTTGTCGATGGTTTCCCCCAGGACCGAGGCCAGTGCCGCGAAGACTTCGCTTTCCACGGGGCTGTTGTAGGCGGCCACCGCAAAGCCGTTGTCGTCGGCGATCATGGCCCCGCTCAGCCCGCCCCGGTGGCAGAGGGCGTGGAGGCAGCTTTCGAGCTGGTCGCCGCGATAGAGGGATTCGCTGGCCTCGGGTGGTTCAATGGATACGTCGGGGGCCGGGACTGCCGGCGCGGACTGCGGGGGCACGGCCGGCGTCGGTGCCGGAGTGGCGGTGCTCTCGTCGGCAAAGATCGGCTCCGGCGATGCTGCCGGGGCCGGGCCGGCACCGGCGGCGGAGACCACGTGTTCCGTCGTTTCACCTGCCGCATCCTCGCCCAGCAGCATCCGCATGAGGGCGATACTTTCCTTCAGTTCAGAAGAGTGGATCAGGCTGCTCACTGGAACCCCCTTTGTTCTGCAGTTTCCGGTCACGCTGGACCAGTTCGGTGGCCAGGTCCGTGTAGCCCCTGGCCAGGTCGTCATATTCCCTGAACATCCCCACGGGCACGCCATGGGCCGCGGCCTTCTCGAAGGCCCGGTCCAGTGGGATGACGGTGGAAAAAAAGGTGGAGGCCGGAAAGCTCTGGCGCAGGTCGGCGATGATATCCATCTCGTAGGGATTCAGGCTGTCGACCATGGAGAAGATGGCGCCGGCAAACCGGAGATCGGGCTGGATGGTCTGCCGCAGCCGCAGCAGAAACTGCAGGAAGAGCGGCAGTGACTTCACCGCCAGGGTCCGGCAGGGCAATGGCATGACAACGGCATCGGCGCTGCCGAGCAGGAGCGTGGTCAGCGACGACTGGCCGCAGGCGGTGTCGATGAGGACATAGTCGTACCGGTCGGCAAGCTGTCGTACCGCCTGCCACAGTTTCTCCCAGGCGGCCCGTTGTTCCAGGGCGAAGATATGCGCCGGCTCCGAGACACCCGTCCGCACCAGGGCCAGGCCGGAGTCTTTGGCGGTATGGATGATCTCCTCCAGGGAGTGGCTGCCCTGCAGGTACTGGTACAGGCCCCGGTCGGTGCGTCGTCCCTGGCCCGCGGCCAGGGAAAGGCCAGCCAGGGGATCGCCGTCCAGGAGCAGGACCGAATGGCCCATGGAGGCGAGGCTCATGCCGATATTCAGCGTGGTGACGGTCTTGCCCACACCGCCGAGGTGACTGGTTATGCCGATGGTTCGTCCCACGATCTTCTCCAGTTTGATTCAGGCCGGGCAGGGGAGCCGGCCCGGTCGTGACAGGAATTTCTCCGGTGGTTGCCGCAGCGGAATGTCAGGCCGGATCTATACCGGTTCGACGCTGATCTTCCCCTGGGCGATACTGCGCTCGATTATTTCCATGCAGGCCGCGATACTGCCCTCCATCCGGGTGAGGAGGTCGACCATGGGCAGGGGAAAGGCCTTGCGCATGGCCTCTATCTGCGGAATCCTGGTCGCTTCCTCCGCCAGGTGGAGGATGGCGTCGCGACCACCGAGCCCGTCCATCACCT
>JALSNC010000182.1 GCA_026987195.1 Desulfobulbaceae bacterium
ATGTCGGGGGTGGCCACGGTCTTGTCGAATTCGAGCCAGCCCTCCTTGATTTTGGCGATCAGCTCGTCGCTGCCGGCATAGTCGGCGCCGGCAGCAAGGGCCTCGCTCTCCTTCTCGCCCTTGGCAAACACCAGGACCCTGACCAGCTTGCCGGTGCCATGCGGCAGCAGGACACTGGAGCGGACCATCTGATCGGCATGGCGCGGATCGACGCCGAGGCGGACGGCGATATCCACGGATTCGTCGAAATTGGCATACTTGCTGCGGAGCACCAGCCCCACCGCCTCTTCCAGTTCGTAGAGCCTGGAACGATCTATCTCCGCAACCGCGTTGCGGTACTTCTTTCCATGTTTCGGCATGATCACTACCCTGTCAGTTCTCCCTGGCACGGTGGGTGGCCGTGCAGGTAAGCGAATGATTGCGGCGGAACCCCTCCGGAAAACTCTCAGTCCAGAACGGTAATTCCGCAGCTCCTGGCCGTCCCCTCGACGATGCGCATCGCGTGTTCGATGTCATAGGCATTGAGGTCCGGCATCTTGATCTCGGCGATCTCCCTGATCTTGTCACGGCTCAGCTCGGCCACGCGTTCCCTTTTCGGATTGCTGGAGCCCTTGTCCACACCGGCCGCCTTGAGGAGGAGGACCGAGGCGGGCGGGGTCTTGGTGATAAAGGTGAAGGAACGGTCGTTATAGACCGTGATCACCACGGGAATGATGGTGTCGCCGGCCGACTGCGTCTTGGCATTGAATGCCTTGCAGAAGTCCATGATATTGACACCGTGCTGGCCCAGGGCCGGTCCCACCGGCGGAGAAGGGTTGGCCTTGCCGGCCGGTATCTGCAGCTTGATATAGGATTGGATTTTCTTAGCCATTATTCACTCCTCCATGGATCAGCGCCAGGAGTCTAGTTTTTGCTCACCTGTATGTATTCAAGCTCCACCGGAGTGGAGCGGCCAAAGATGGAGACCATGACCTTGACCCGACCCTTGTCGGGATAGACCTCTTCAATAACGCCCTGGAAGTTGGCAAAGGGCCCCTCAATGACCCGTACCACATCGCCCTCTTCAAAAACCACCTTGGGCTTGGGCTTGGAGGCTCCCTCTTCGATACGGCCGATGATCTTCATTGCCTCCTCGTCGGTGAGCGAGGGGATAAGCTTGTGCAGCTCCTGACCGGCCAGGACCTGGTTGGCATTGACACCGACGAACCCGGTCACCCATGGCGTCTCCTGGACCGTGTGCCAGGTATGTTCGTTCATCTCCATGTTGACCAGGATATACCCGGGAAAGAATTTCCGTTCCGTGGTCTTTCTGCTCCCCTTGACCATCTCGACGACCTGCTCCGTCGGGATGAGGATTTCGCCGAAGAGATCCTCCTGGCCGGCGGCCCGGATCCGTTCCTCCAGGTTCAGCTTGACCTTGTTCTCAAACCCGGTGTGGGTGTGGACAATGTACCATTGTTTTGCCATGGGAATCTGCCTGCAGCAGGCCGTCCTATTTGAGGATGGAGGAGACGATTTTGCCGAGAAGAAGATCGACGGAACCGAGATAAAGCGACAGGATGATGACGAGGACGATGACAAAGGCCGTCAGGCCGGCGGTCACCTTCCGGTTGGGCCAGACGATCTTCTTGAATTCCGCCTGGACCTCGAGTACGAATTCACGGATAGCCGACGGCGAGTATGGCGACTTCCCTGGTGTGGCGGTAGATTCCATCTGCCGGCCCTTGCTGCTGCGTGTCTTCTTTTTGCTTGCCATCGTCAACTGGACCTGTGTCAGAATCACATCCTGGGAACCGGGCGACCACCATTCCACGTGTTGGTGGATGGCAGGCCAGGAGGGACTCGAACCCCCAGCCCTCGGATTTGGAGTCCGATGCTCTACCAATTAGAGCTACTGGCCTGCCCATGATCTCCGCTCTGGGCCGGCATGCCCTGCATACCGCGTCTGTCCCCGCCGGATGGCATCGCCTGCCGGCAATGCCTACTTGGTTTCCTTGTGCAGGGTGTGGGTCCTGCAGAAGGGACAGAACTTCTTCAGCTCAAGTTTGTGCGGAATGGTCCGTTTATTCTTGGTGGTCGTATAGTTGCGCTGCTTACAGACGGTGCAGGCAAGGGTAATGATGTCTCTCATGACAGGGTCCTGATATATTGACTGCAGCCGGACATGGTCCGGCTGCAGATTGCGTCTTCCTGTGTGCTCCGGGAAAAGAAGCCGGGAATCGCTGGAGGCCTACTCGATGATCTCGGTGACCACGCCGGCACCCACGGTGCGGCCGCCCTCGCGGATGGCGAAACGCAGCCCCTCCTCCATGGCGATGGGCGTGATCAGCTCGGCGGTGATATGGATATTGTCGCCGGGCATGACCATCTCCACTCCCTCTTCCAGGGTACAGACCCCGGTCACGTCCGTGGTCCGGAAGTAGAACTGCGGACGGTAGCCGTTGAAGAACGGTGTGTGCCGGCCACCCTCCTCCT
>JALSNC010000183.1 GCA_026987195.1 Desulfobulbaceae bacterium
ATATGGCCGACCAGGCTCATGGCGAAACGGATGATCCGCCTGGCCACTCCACCGGTGGAGAGGAAGGCCGAGGAGAGGATGAAAAAGGGGATGGCCAGGAGGGTGTAGTGCTCGGAGAGGGACTCGAAGAGCTTGAGGGCGATGGAGGCCAGGGAATCGTGGGAAAAGAAGAGAATGGTGGTGATGCTGGACAGGCCCAGGGCCAGGGCGATGGGCATACCGAGCAGCATGCAGACAAGCAGGATGATGAACAGGGCAGCGGTGGTCATGAACGGACCTCCTCGCCGGACAGCTCTTTGACGATCTCCATGGAATCCCTGGCCTCGTCGGCATGGCGGAATCCGTCGGCGCGGTCGGTGATGATGTCCCGCAGCAGGATCAGCAGCCGGATGGAGAGAAAGGTGAAGCCGACAATCAGCATGGAGTGGGCGATCCAGGCCGGGATGGGCAGGTCTTCCAGCTCGATGCCGATCCGCTTGACCTTGCCCAGGTAGATCCAGGAGCCGTACAGGATCAGGCCGCAGTAGACCAGGCCGAGGAGGACACCGATACCGGTGAGGATCCTGCGGCCGGTGCGCGGAAACAGCCTGACAAAGGCATCGACACCGATGTGGGATCCGGCCTTGATGCCATAGGAGGCCCCGAAGAGGACGAACCAGGCCGACATGTGCAGGGTCAGCTCCTGGGTCCACATGAATCCGGAATTGAAGCCGAAACGCATGATGACATCGACAAAGACCAGCAGGGTCGTCAGGACCAGGAGGAGGCAGATGACAGCCTCCTCGGTCCGGTTCAGGATACGCAGCAGCATATTTTTCCCTTGTATCAGAAGATCAGATGACCGGACGGCCGGAAGGGACCCGGCATAAAAGTGCCGGCAGTTCAACGTGGTTGACGATAACGGCGAACTCTTACGGTCCGGCCACGCAGGCCGACAAGAACCGGGGAACAGGGGCGAGCCCTGTTCCCCGGTATCGGCCCGCGGTCAAGGTTCACTTGCCGGCCTGGTTGGCGCCGTAGGCGGCATCGATCAGCTCCTTGCCGATCTCGCCTTCAAACTGCTTCCACACCGGTTTCATCACCTCGACCCACTGGGCGCGCTCGGCCGGGGTCAGCTCGATGATCTCGCTGCGCCTGGAATCGATGATCTTCTGCTTGTCGCTCTTTGCCTTGTCCGCGGCCACCTGGTTGCCGAAGGCAATGGCCTCCCTGAGTGCGCTCTCCAGCCCGGAACGGACATCGGCGGGCAGGCCGTTCCAGAACTCGGCCGAGGTCACGACCATGTAGTCCAGCAGGCCATGATTGGACTCGGTGATATAGGGCTGCACCTCGTAGAACTTCTTGGAATAGATGTTGGACCAGGTGTTCTCCTGGCCGTCGATGGCCCGGGTCTGCAGGAGGGTGAAGACTTCGGAAAATGGCTTCTTGAGCGGGGTGGCACCCAGGGCCTTGAACTGGGCGGCAAGCACATCCGAGGACATGATGCGGAACTTGAGTCCCCGGGCATCGGCGGGAACCCGCAGCGGCTTGCTGGCCGAGAGCTGCTTCAACCCGTTATGCAGATAGCCCAGGCCGATGAGCCCCTTGCTGCTGACGGACTGCAGCAGTTTCTGACCATACGGTCCGTGCTGGAACCGGTCCACGGCATCCATGTTCTCAAACAGAAACGGCAGGTCGTAGAGCTGCAGTTTCCTGGTGTAGCGGCTGAACTTGGACAGACTGGGCGCCGCCATCTGCACGTCGCCGAGCAGCATCGCCTCCAGCACCTTGTTGTCACCAAAGAGCTGGGAGTTGGGGTAAACCTCGACCAGGACCTTGTCGCCCAGCCGTTCCTTGACCAGGTCACGGAACTTGTTGGCCATCTGCCCCTTGGGCGTGTTTTCGGCCACAACATGGGAAAATTTGATGACAATGGGACCGGCCAGGGCCGGTGCGGCGAGCAGCAGTGCGGACAGGCCGATGGCCGTCAGGGTGGTGGTGAGCTTTCCGAACATGGTACCTCCTCTGTAAAAAAAGTATGCAGGCAGGGGAGCTGCGGAGCCCCCTGCCCCTGACAAGGGTCTTCCTGCCCCCTGCCTTGCAAGACTGAGGCCAGGGCAGCAGGGAGATGGATGAGGCGCAAGAACATGGAGATAAAAAAATGGTTGCCCCGTGGGCCATGAAAAATCGGCGGAATCCCACCCATCCGGCCCTGCCGATGGCTGGATATTCACCCATCCCCCCTGCCGGCGGATCACTTGTAGTTGTTCTTGTCCAGACCATACTTGCGCATCTTGTCATAGAGGGTCTTGCGCGGAACGGCAAGCGCCTGCATGACCCCCTTGATGCTGCCACGGCTGGCGGCCAGGGCCTGTTCGATGAGGGAACGCTCAAAGGACTCCACCTGCTGCGGCAGACTCCCCGCCGGCCCGGTCTCGCCGCCGGAGAGCAGGTGTTCCAGCGACCAGTCGTGCTGGTGGCCCAGGAGGACATAGCGCTCGGCCAGGTTCCGCAGTTCGCGGACATTGCCCGGCCAGTCACAGGCCATGAGCATGTTCATCTGCCGACTGTCGGGCAGGGGCACCTCCCGCTGGAACCGGTGGCCGGCAACGAGGAGGAAATGATGGAAGAGGAGCGGAATATCCTCCCGCCGGGCGCGCAGCGGCGGGATCTCCAGGCAGACCACGTTGAGACGGTAGTAGAGATCCTCGCGAAAGCTGCCCCGGTCCACGGCCTCCCGCAGGTCGATCTTGGTGGCGGCCACCACCCGCAGGTCCACCGGAATGGGCCGGTTGGACCCCACCCGTTCCACGGTCCGTTCCTGCAGGACCCGCAGCAGGTGCACCTGTACCTGCATGGGCATACTCTCGATCTCGTCAAGCAGGAGGGTTCCGCCGCTGGCAAACTCGAACTTGCCGATACGCGCCTTGCGGGCATCGGTGAAGGCGCCGGCCTCGTGGCCGAAGAGCTCGCTCTCGATCAGGGAGGCGGCCACGGCGCCACAGTTGACGGCCACGAAGTTGTGTTTCCTGCGGCGGCTGTGCTCGTGCAGGGAACGGGCCACCAGCTCCTTGCCCGTCCCGGTCTCGCCCATCACCAGCACGTCGGCGCCGGTGTCGGCGATATGGGCGATGGTGGCCCGCAGCCGCTGCATGGCCGGGGTGCGGCCGATGAGGCGTGGCCCGGGCGCGCTGTGCGCCTCCAGTTCGGTACGCAGACTCCGGTTCTCCAGGGTCAGGGCCCGTTTTTCCAGTGCCCGCTGCACGGTCTTGACCAGACGTTCGGCGGAATAGGGCTTTTCGATGAAATCATAGGCCCCGTCCCGCATGGCCTGCACCGCGGTGGAGACATCGCCGTGACCGGTGATCATGATCACCGGCAGGTCGGGGTCGATGCCGCGCAGACGGCACAGCAGCTCCATGCCGTCCATCCCGGGCAGCCGGATATCGCAGACCACCACACCGGGCCATTCCATGTTCACCATCTCAATGGCCTTTTCCGCCCGGTCGATACAGGTCACCTGCAGGCCGGCCAGCTCCAGGGTCTGTTGATTGGCCTGGCGGATGTGCCGCTCATCGTCAACAAAGAGAACTCTTCCCTCTCCCTTCATCATCTACCCCTTGCCCGGCTGCAGTCTGATCTCGAAACAGGCGCCCTGCCGGCTCGGCACGACCCTGATGGTCCCGTTCATCTCCCGGATGATCCGCTGGCTGATGGCCAGCCCCAGGCCCAGACCCTGGCCCGGCTCCTTGGTGGTGTAAAACGGCTCGAAGATACGGGAGAGATGCTCCGGCCCGATGCCGGGGCCGGAATCGTGAACCTGGAGAACCACTTCCCCTGCCACTGCTTCCGCCCGGACCAGGATCTCCCGGCGATCGCCGCCGGTCACGGCCTGGACCGCGTTACCGATGAGATTGACCAGCACCTGCTGCAGGAGGACGCTGTCGGCCCGGACCTGCAGGTCTTCCGGTATCAGCCGGACATCCACCCGGACATCCCCCCTGCGGATGGCCGGGGTCAGGATCTCCAGGGCCCCGTCGATGACACCGTGCAGGGGGACGTCCTCCATGCGGCCGCTGCTGCGCCGGGAGAAGATCTTGAGCTGGGCGCCGATCCGGGCCATCCGCTCGGTGAGTTCCTTGATCTGCTCCAGGTTCCAGAGGGCATTGTCCAGCCGCTCCTGGCGCAGGAACGCCACCGTGTTTTCAGCATAGGTCCTGATGGCGGCCAGGGGCTGGTTCAGTTCATGGTTGATACCCGCCGACATCTGGCCCAGGGCGGCCAGCTTGGCGGCATGGATCAGTTCGCGCCGGGTACGGCGCAGCTTTTCTTCGGCCTGGCGCCGCTCCTCGATCTCGCGGCGCAGTTGCCGGTTGCTCTCGGTGAGGGCGGCCGTCCGTTCCTGCACCCGGGTCTCCAGGTCCTCATTGGCCTGCAGGAGCAGACGCCGGCTCTCTTCCTCGTGACAGCGGCGCTCGGCCAGCCGCTGCCGCCGCTGCCAGACGAGCAGCAGGAGCAGAAGCAGGGTGGCGGCGCCGCCACCCACGCCGACCAGAGCCCGGACCACCCTCCTCTTCGCCGCCGCAATGTCGGAGAGCACCATCACCTGCCAGCCGGCCTGGGGCATGAACTCGGACTGGAGCAGATACCTCCGGCCGGGTCCCTCTGCGGATTCCGCCAGGGTGATGATCCGGCCGTACCGGCTTCCGCTCTCGCTTTCGATGGGTAGCGGGGTCAGGGAGGCGCCGGGATAGCGGCGGCTGGTGACGATCCGCTGCCGCACCTCGTCTGCCAGGGGCTCCAGGGTATGGAACCGCCAGGCGGCCCGGGTGGTAATGAAGATGACACCGTCGGGATCGGTGACCAGGAAGATATCGTTTTCATGACCCCAGTCACGCTCCACCTGGTCGATGGATATCTTGATCACCACCGCGCCCAGGATGGTATCTCCCTGACGGACAGGATAGGCGAAATAATACCCCCGCCGGCTGGAGGTGGTGCCAAGGGCGAAGTAGCGGCCCAGTCTTCCCTGCATGGCCTGCTGGAAATAGGGACGATAACTGAAGTTGCGGCCGACAAAGGGACGTTCGGCCTGCCAGTTGCTGGCCGCGATGGTCAGCCCCTCCCGGTCCATGAGATAGGTGTCGGCGGCATCGCTGATCCGGTTGATGGTCTCGAGATAGCGGTTGAAGGCCTCGATCCGTTCCCGGCCGCCGGGATTCTGGAGAAAGGTGACCAGCCGCCGGTTGGTGGCCAGCAGCTCGGGCAGTCCCTCGTACTTTTCCAGCACGCCCTGCAGGTAGGCCACGTAGAGCTCGAGCCGGAAGGATCCATCTTCGGCCAGGTCCTCCAGGCCCCGCTGCCAGGTGAGCCGCCCGGCCAGCCAGAGCGAGGCGGCAAGCAGCAGCAGGCTGGCGGCAGCGGCACCAAGGAGACCGGGCCGTATCCCTCTGCGCTCACCCATCATCCTTCAGGCGAAATCGATACCACCTCCTGCCGGCGACACCAATCCTACATGGCCACCAGCGGCAGGTAGTCGGGCTCCCAGCGCATCTTGCGGATCAGTTCCTTGAGGCGGCTGGCATCGTTCTGATGCTGAAAACTGGAAAAGGCGCAGGGCCGGCTCACACCGCTGGCAATAGCCGACTCGCCCACGGCCTGGGCCACCTTGAGGCTGACATCGGCCAGGGTGGTCACCGGCGGCACCAGGGCGCCGCGTGCCATCTCCTCGCGGCTGACGCAGGAGGAGACCGCCTTGGCCGCCGCGGTGAAGAAACGGGGCAGGACCTCGCGGGCGCCGGAGGCCAGCACGCCCAGGCCGACACCGGGAAAGACAAAGACATTGTTGCACTGGCCCACCCGGAACGACTCGCCTTCAAACAGCACGTCCGGAAAGGGCGAGCCGGTGGCGACCAGGGCCTGGCCGCCGGTCCAGGCATAGATGTCCGCTGGCACGGCCTCGGCCTGTTCGGTGGGATTGGACAGGGGCAGGATCACCGGCCGGGCGGTATGTTCCAGGACCGCGCGGACCACATCGCGATGGAAACAGCCGGCCTGGCCCGAGGTCCCGATGAGCACGGTGACTCCTGCCTTGCGCACCACCCGGTCGAGCTGCAGGTCGGCCTCGTCGCGCAGCCAGTCCAGGGCTGCCGGGTCCTTGGCGAATTTCCGTTTGTAGGGCAGCAGATCGCGATCCGTGGTGATCAGGCCCCGGGAGTCGAGGGTAAAGATCCTGGCCCGTGCCGAATCCTCGTCCATCCCTTCCTCGCAGAGGGCGGTGGCGATCTGCTCGGCGATCCCCACCCCGCCGGCGCCGGCGCCGTGGATGAGATAGACCTGGTCACCGAGCTTTTCCTGTTTGATCTTCATGGCCGTGAGAATGGCGGCCAGGGTGATGGCGCCGGTGCCCTGGATATCGTCGTTGAACGAGATCAGATCATGCAGGTAGGCGTCGCGGATGGCAAAGGCATTCTGCTTGGAAAAGTCCTCCCACTGGCACAGCGCGTTGGGAAAGACGTTTCTGAAGGCACGGGCGAAACGCTGGACAAAGTCGATATACTGGTCGCCGGTGATGCGGCGGTGCCGCCAGCCCAGATACTCGTCGTCATTGAGAAGCGCCTCGTTGTCCGTGCCCACGTCCAGGGAGATGGGCAGGCAGTGCCAGGGCGCGATGCCGGCACCCTGGGTATAGAGCATCAGCTTGCCCAGGCAGATGGCGATGCCGCCGGCACCCTGGTCGCCGATACCGAGGATGCCCTGGTTGTCGGTCACCACCGCCACCCGGATATCACGGGGCTGAAAGCGGCGGAGGACGTTCTCGGCCTGGTCGATGTTGCCGGGATAGAAGTGGAGACCGTTGGCGGAGCGGAACATGGAGGAGAAGTGCTGGCAGGCCAGGCCGACGGTGGGGGTGTAGATGATGGACATGTAGCGGGCGATGTCGCTCCTGATCAGGGCGTGGGCCAGGGTGACGTTGCGGTCGAACAGGGAGCGGATATAGATGAACCGCTCGATATCGGTGGATTTGTTCCGGACCTTGACCCGGCTGTTGGCCACCTGGTTCTCCAGGCTGCGCACCGCCGGCGGCAGCATGGCGGTAAGCCCAAGGCGACGACGCTCGTCGATGCTGAAGGCTGTACCCTTGTTGATGAAGGCGTTGGCGTGGATGGCCGATCCGGAGTCATAGACATAGATCTCCCGGGTATTGCCGTACTCGTCGTACTTGAACATGGCAGAATTTTCCGACATTCTTTATAGTCCTCCTCGGTAGAAATAGCAGGCAGAAAAAATTCGTGAAAGTTCAGCAGCACGCCATCCGGAGTCTGCGCTTACCCGCACGTGCTTGCGGCTGACCGCACAATGGCACCCATGGCCGGCCAGCCGCGAGCACGTACAACTGAGGCACAGCTGAATTTGTACCAAAAGCACCGGTGGTTCAAGGTGGTTGCCGATGGCCGTGAACTGTTCTTCATCGATCCGCCACAGGTACCACGAGCATCCACGGCACCTGGCACCTGGTACCTGGCACCTGGTACCTGATTTTCTTCTTGTAGCATTCTCACCAGGGGCAGGCAATGACAAGCTGGCAGAAGCTGATAAAAAAGAGCATAACCCGGCCCGAAGAACTTGCCGGCGACCCGGCGGTCGACGAGGAGGCGGTCCGCCGGGTCTGCGCGGTCTATCCCATGCGGATCAACCCCTACTACCTGGAGCTGGTCCGCCGGCACGGGGCCCCGCTCCTGCACCAGGCCCTCCCCGACATCCGCGAGCTGGACGATCCGGAGGGCATGGTGGATCCCCTGGGCGAGGAGAAACTGAGCCCGGTGCCCAACCTGGTCCACAAGTACCCGGACCGGGCCCTGTTCCTGGTCTGCTCCGAGTGTGCCATGTACTGCCGTTTCTGCACCAGGAAACGCAAGGTCGGCCGGCCTGAGATGATCATCAGCAGGGAAACGATCCGCGCCGGTCTCGACTATCTGCGCCGCACCCCGCAGATCCGTGAAGTCCTGCTCTCCGGTGGTGATCCGCTCATGCTGGCCGACGATCACCTGGAGGAGATCCTTGCCGCCCTGCGCGCCATCCCGTCCATCAGCGTGATCCGGATCGGCAGCCGCATCCCCTGCACCCTGCCCATGCGTGTCACGGAGCGGCTTGCGGCCATGCTGCGGCGCTACCATCCGCTCTACATCAACACCCACTTCAACCATCCGGCCGAACTCACCCCCGAGGCCGTGGCCGCCTGCGGCCGCCTGGCGGACGCCGGTATCCCGCTGGGCTGCCAGACCGTGCTCCTGCGCGGCGTCAACGACGATGCGGCGGTGATGCGGGAACTGATGTACCGGTTGCTGGCCGCCCGGGTCAAACCCTACTACCTGTTCCAGGCCGACCTGACCAGGGGAACCGGCCACTTCCGCACCAGCATCCAGTGCGGTCTTGCCATCATGCGCAGCCTGATCGGCCATGTCTCGGGCATGGCGGTTCCCACCTATGCCCTGGACGCGCCGGGCGGCGGCGGCAAGATCCCGCTCACCCCGGATTATGTCACCGAACGTGGCGAGCTGCTGCGTTTCACCACCTACCGCGGCTCCACAGCCACCTATCCCAATGGACGACAGCAGGAGGAGCGGCAAGCAGCCGCCAGGGCCACATCGTGGCATAGCGCAAAAAAAACGTTCCAGGAATCTTCTTGACTTGTACAGAACAGAAAATTTGCGATATAGTAGGACAGTCGACCCGGAATCACCGGAGGGACAGGTGTCTGCCCCCCCTGAACACCGTCTCCGGGGAGCGACTTGCACTGCCGACCGACGGCAGATGTCGCGATCAGCCGTTGTCGTATGTGAATACCAGGAGTTCACAGCAGTTGCCGCCAGCAGCGAACTGTTACCATTCAGCATGCCCGGCCACCCAGGCCGATGCGGGGGAAAGGCGATGAAGATGAGCCAGGATGAAGTTCTCCGGAAGGTGCTCGAATCGGAAGAGTTGCCGACACTGCCCATTGTGGCCTCCAAGCTCATTACCCTGACATCCAGGGAGGAGACCACGCTTTCCGACATCGCCGAGCTGGTCTCCAAGGACATGTCGCTCTCCGCCAAGATCCTCAAGGTTTCCAACTCCGCCTTCTACAGCTTCCCCCAGCAGATCAGCTCCATCAACCAGGCGGTCTCCATCCTGGGGACCAACGCGGTGCGCAGCCTGGTGCTCTCCTTCTCCTTTCTCTCCATGGAGGGAAAGAACGGCAATACCCGCTTTGACTTCAAAAAATTCTGGGAGCGCTCCCTTGCCGGCGCCGTGGCCGCCAAGCTGATCATGGAACAGATCCCGGGTACGGACAGCGAGGACATCTTCATCTCCGGCCTGCTGCAGAACATCGGCCAGCTCGTCTATGCCTCCACCATGGCCGAGGAGTACAACGCGGTGCTGGCACGGGAGGAGGACGAGCAGGTTCCGGCCGAGGAGCTGGAAGAGGAGATGATCGGTGCCCCCCATACCCTGGTGGGCTACGAGGTGGCGCGCCACTGGGGATTTCCCGAGAGCCTGCTTCTGCCGATCCGGTACCACCACAGGCCGGAGGAGTATGACGGCGGTGACCGCCATGCGGCCCTGTCCATCGACACGGTCCATCTCTCGGACCTGCTGGTGAAGATCCTCTATTCCGGGACCCCGGAGAAATACCACAAGCTGTTCAGAAAGCGGGCACGGGACCTGCTGGGCCTCAAGGTCCTGGCCATCAACACCATCCTCAAGGACGTGCACAACCAGGTGGACCGGACCGCTGACTATTTCGGCCTCAAGATCAGCCCCACCAAGTCGGTGGAGGAGATCCTCCAGGAGGCGAACCTCCGGCTCAGCCTGCTGAATCTCTCCTACGAGGAGATGAACCGGGAGCTGATCCGCTCGAAGATGGAGCTGGAAAAACTGACCAGGGAGCTGGAGCAGAAGAACAAACTGCTGGAAAACCTGGCCAATATCGACGGACTGACCGAGGTCAACAACCACCGCTTCTTCCAGAACTTCCTCGACCAGGAGATCAACCGTTCCATCCGCAACCAGCGGACCATCTCCATCCTGCTCGCCGACATCGACAACTTCAAAAAATTCAACGATACCTACGGCCACCAGACCGGCGATTTCATCCTCAAGGAGTTCTGCCGCATCACCAAGGAACAGATCCGCGAGTACGACCTGCTGGCCCGTTACGGCGGCGAGGAGTTTATCTTTGTCCTGCCGGAAACAGAGCCCGAGGACGCCCGCACCGTGGCCGAGAAGATCCGCGCCATCGTGGACGAGTACGCCTTTGACGACGGCGACAACGTCTACCACGTCACCATCAGTATCGGCGTGGCCAGCGCCCGGCCCACCGGGCCGGACTTCAGGAAAAACGAGTTCATCGGCCTGGCCGACGAGGCCCTGTACCAGGCCAAGAAAAACGGCCGCAACCAGGTGGCCATGTACGATCCCAAGAAGAAAAAACGATGGTTCGCCTTCTGAGGCGTTCCCCATTTATGATGGCGTCGCAAAAAGTCCGATCTACTGCGTTGTAGCGGGTACGGCCAATGCTCGACGTACTACATGTACGCCTCCGCTTGGCCGACACCGCTACGCCTTGTATATCGAACTTTTATGCTTAGCCATCTTTAGAGTGTGATGGACTTTTTACGAGTCCATCATTTATCACATCGTAAGGAAATCATCCATGAACCGAACCACAGCCTTCACCATCCCGGCCATGCTGCTCGCCACCGTCCTCCTCCTGCCTGCCGCGGGCCAGGCCAGCAGCGGCGAGAGCTGCGTGGAACTGCTGAAGAGCAGGTGCCTGAGCTGCCACTACGAGACCAGGATATGCCGCAAGCTGAAGAACAAGGCCGGAAAAAGGGCCTGGAAGGGCACCATCGCCGCCATGATCCGGCACGGTGCCGAGGTGAGCAAGGAGGAGAAGGGGCGGCTGGCCACCTGCCTGGCCGACCGGGACCGGGAGACCGTGGAGTTCTGCGGCAAGAAGTGAGGCGGTCAGTCGACCGTGAAGACATCCCTTGCCCGCAGCTCGGTTTCTCCCGCGCGCACGGACTGGAGAACATCGTAGGTCCCCTTGCGCGCCGTGGTAGGCACCCTGAAGACCAGGGTGCTCTCCCAGGTGCCGTTCTTCCGGGTCAGGTTCTCCTGCCGGAGCAGGGACAACCGCCTGCCACCCATGCGCAGCTCTCTCGTCTCCCGGACCCTGATCCCGTCCTGGGGCGCTCCCATGACCGCATAGGTGATGGTCACGGTCACCTTCTCGCCCCTGGCCACGTTGTTCGGGTGCAGGGAGCTCTGCTGCAGTTCCACCAGGGCACCCGAGCCCCGACTGTACCCGTGGAGACGTTCGGTCTGCCGCGCCCCGGAGGTGCGGCGGGACGAAGTGGTGATGGAATCGGTCAACTCCCTGAAGAAACGGTCCACCTTGCGGGCCGCCTTCTTGTTGCCGGCATAGTAGCCGGCCCCGGCCCCGGCCGCGAGCAGCACCGGCGCACAGCCACTGCCCAGGAGCGTGACCAGCAGCAGAGCCAGAGTAGCGTGATGGTATCGGGGCAGTTGTTGTTTTCCGTCCATGACTCATCCCTGTTTCCTGCCCCCTCCCCGGCACCGGGCCGGGCCGATGGGAGCTACCGCACCTTGCGGTCGCGCACCTCGATGATCTCCCAGTCCGAACCGGCCTCCCGCCCCTTGCCTGCAGCCGCGGATCCATCCTCCGGGGCACCACGACGTGATTCCAGCACCTTCAGGGCCGAGGCCGTATTCTCCTCTTCTTTGCGCAGATCACTGCCGGCCGTTGCCATGCCGTTGTCCTGCCTCCGGCCCTGATCCAACTGCTGATCCGTCTGCGGCACCGGCTCAGGTACCGGCCTGTTGTCCCGGTAGTGCCACCAGATAAGCACCAGGAGGGACAGGAGGCCCAGGCCGGCGGCAAGGAGCAGCAGACGCCGCCTCGGGCCATGGTTCCGGTCGGAGGAGAGACGGCCGGCCAGGGGATCGAGCAGGGTCCTGGCCGTGGCAGCCTCCCGGTCGCCGCCGCCGGATCCGGATCGATGGTCCCGCTTGCAGTCCCTTTCCGGCGCATCCGGAGCAGCCGCCTCTGGAACCGCGGCCAGGGCGCGCTGAAAGGCAGGCGCATCTGCAAACCGGCGCTCCGGCTCCTTTTCCAGGGCCCTGGCCACGACGTTCTTCAGTTCCCCCGACAGTCCGGGCCGCAGACGGGCCATGTCGACCCTACCGGTGAGGTGACCGCTGAAGACCTCGGTGATGGTGCCTGTGAACGGCGGTGCGCCGGCCAGCATCTCATAGAGAATGACACCAACGGAATAAAGATCCGTGGCCGGCCCGGTGGCGCCGTAGCGCCGCGGATCGATCCGTTCCGGCGCCATGTAGGCGGGGGTGCCCGGCCCCTGGGTGTCCAGCCGGGTGAGCCGGTCTCCATCCTCCTGGCGGGCAATACCGAAATCCATGAGACGGACCGTGAAACCGCCGCCCTCGCGTTGGTGCAGGAGCAGGTTGGAGGTCTTGATATCCCGGTGCACGATGCCGTGACCGTGGATGCAGGCCAGCGCATCCAGGAGCTGGTTGACGATGTCGAGGACCTCTGCCACCGGCAGCCCGCCGCTCCCCTCCCCGCGGCCGGCAAGCAGACCGGCCAGGGTGGGACCGTCCACGTATTCCATGACCAGGTGAATACGGCCCTGTTCCTCGACCCGGTCGTGGAGAGTCACAATGTTGGGATGTACGCCGATGGCCGCATGCAGACGGCATTCGCGCTCTATCCGCCTGCAGACTTCCCGGTTGCCGCAGAAAGCGGGCAGAATGGTCTTGATCGCCACCTGCCGGTCGAGAACCGGGTCATGGGCCAGGTAGACATGGCCGGTGCCGCCCCGGCCGAGGAGGCGGACGAACCGGTAGCGGCCCGCGAGCCTCTGGCCGGCCGGTGTCTCGTCAGTGGGAATGGTCTGGATCGTGTCGTCCGGGGCTCCGGCCATACGTCATCCTGGCCGCCCCGGGGCGGCTATGGTACGGGGTCGCGCCGTTTCAGCAGCAGGGCGCAGAGGAACAGCCAGCACACGGCCTGGATGGCCAGCATGCCTGCGCCAGTGTACCAGAGGTCATATCCATAGTCAAATCCCACCCGCTCGCGGATGAAACCGGTCACCCAGTCCGGCCGGGGTCCGTCCACATCTGCAGGATAGACAGCAGTGAAGGTCATGGCCAGTCCCCAGCGCGCAGGCAGGAGGTCGGCGACCCGCTGCAGTGGTGCCCCCATGCCCCCATAGTAGTCCGGCCCGATACCTCCGGAGAGAACGAGCTGCGGCAGGACCGTTCCCACGGCGAGCAGCACCGAGAAGCGCCCCCCTGCCGGATCCAGGGCACTGATGGCCAGCCCCATGGCCACCGAGGTCCAGGCGATGCAGGTCATGGTCAGCCAGAGCGGTGCCAGTGCCACCTGGCGCAACTGCGGGTGCAGGAGCCATGCTGCGGAAAACACCAGACACTGGACTGCGGTCAGCGGCAGGCAGGTGGCCAGTTTTGAGGCCAGGTAACCGCTGATTGCCATCCCGGCCTGGCGTTCACGCCGGTACATCATCCGCTCCGGCGCTATCTCGAGACAGCCGGTCATGGTGCCGAGGAACAGTGCCGACATGACGCTCATCAACAGCACACTCAGCGGCACGGGCAGGTTGGCGCTGTTATGGAAACGCAATGCACGCAGGATCTCCACCGTATCCCTGGATTCAGCGGCTCCGGCCGGTGTGAAGATCCGCTTCAGCCGCTGCTCGAATACGGGACCACCCTGGCGGATCTGGCGGACCATGACCTGCTCCTGCAGCGAACGTGCCTTGTCAGCGGCAAACCCGGGTATCTGCTGGCTCATGGTCACCAGGCTGAGAAGAAGGGGAATGCACAGACCGGCCAGGAGCCGATTGCGCGAACCGAGCAGGAGGGTCCACTGACGGCGGCACAGGGTGAACACCGTCTCCGGTCTCAAAAGGCCGGGCCGGACGATGCGGCGGCGGAGACGAACCATGGCCGGCACCTGTTCCTGCAACCGGTGGCCGGCGGCCAGGAGCTGCCGGGCCGTGGGCGAGAGCCTGGCGCCGATATTGCGCTGCCAGTAATGGGAATCGCGGTACCTGCGGGCGAAATCGCGTGCGATCTTCTCCTCCTGATCCTCGTTTTCCCCGTCCATGCCGGTACCGCGCAGAACATCGAAGATCTGCGACAGGCCGGTCAGGGGGCCCGCAGGGGTGGCAAAGAACTGCAGGGCCTCGGCCGGAGTACCGAAAAAGACCAGGCGGCCCCGGGCCAGGATGACAATCCGGTCAAGCATGTTCAGGCTGGCAAGGAGATGGGTGGTGACCAGGACCGTGGTGCCGCGGGCGGCCAGGTGGCGGAAATGGGCCATCAGTCGTTCCTCGAGACCGGGATCGAGACCGGCGGTGGGTTCGTCGAGGAAAAGGATCGCCGGTCCGGTGATCAGTTCGCCGCCCACCGAGACCCGTTTCCGCTGCCCGCCGCTCAGGTGGTCGATGCGACAGTGGCGGACCTGCGCCAGGTCCAGGAGATCGAGGACCGAATCGATGATCTGCCGCCGCTGTTCCCCGTCCACTGCCGGCGGCAGACGCAGCCTGGCGATATAGTCCAGGCACTGATCCACGGTGAGACCGGTGTGGAGGATGTCATCCTGGGGTACGTAGCCCAGGAGGTGGCGGAACATGGCAGAGCCGTGATGCAGGGGAGACTCGTTGAGCAGCACTCTGCCCTCGTCCGGGGCCAGGAAGCCGTTCATGGTCTGCAGCAGGCTGGTCTTGCCGGCACCGCTGGGGCCGAGGATACCGACAAACTCACCCGGCTCGATGGCCAGGGAGATGTTGCCGAGTACGGGATGATTCCGCCGGTCGCCGCCGTGCAGGCCGAGGCCGATGCACTCCAGCCTGACACTGCGGCTGCGGTCCCATTGCACCACCTCCAGTCTTCCATCCGCCAGAAGGCGGAACCGGAACTGACGGAATCCGGCGACCACAATGTCTCCGTCCCGCAGCCATGCCCTGCGCACCCGGCAGCCGTTGACCCAGGTACCGTTGCGGCTGCCCTCGTCCCTGAGCAGGAGCCTGCCGCCGCGATTGTGCAGGCTCAGGTGCCGGCCGCTGAGGGTGGGCACGTTTTCCAGGGCGAGCTCACACCCGGCCGCGCGGCCGATGGTCCAGCACGGCTGTGGCGGCAACTGCAGGCTGCGGCAGAACCTCCCCGGCTCGCGACGGTGGAAGCGGACCTGACCACTGTCAGGCAGCCCCAGGCCGATCAGGTCGCCATCAGCCAGTGGAGAGGTACCGCGGATGCGGATCCCGTTGACATGGACCCCGCCGGCTGAATCCAGATCAACGATCTCAAAACCCTGGTCACCATCCGGCCTGATGACGGCATGACAGCGGGAGATGCCCCTGCCGGCCAGCACCAGATCGCACTGGTCCCGGTCCCTGCCCAGGGTCACGCCGTCAGGGCCGACCTGCTGCCGGCAGCCGCTGCCACCGGGCACCACCAGTTCCAGCCAGGCAGTGACCGACGCGGCCTCTCCGCCGCCACCGGGGCCGCTTTCCGGCCGCGGGGTGTCCGTTGCCGTCGACACCGCGGTCCTGCGGCAGGTGAACGGCTGCCGTGCCAGTGAACCGGGGATGGTGGGGGCGCCGGAACAGGAGATCATCGGAACAGGTGTATTCAGCGACGGCTGATGGTGTAGGGGGTGCCGAGAAAGGGATTGCCGTCCGCCATGGCGGGAATCGCCTGGTCGAGCTTCTCCTGGATCGCCATCACCTGGGGAAACCTCGGTGTCTCCATGGTCTCGAAACTGGCCGAGTCATAGCGCATCTTGCCGCTGCCCGTGGGATACTCGAAACCGACCTTGAGGGGATACCGTTCCCCGTCCACCGGGACATAGGCCCTGAAGGTGAGCACGTAATCGCTGAGAAGGATGTTCTGGATATCCTCCACACTGCGGGTGATGGAGCCGGAACTGCCGTCGGCGCGATAGAATTTGCCAAAGGAGTTCTTGGCCAGGGCCTGGAGATTTCTCAGTCCCTTTTCGTTATTGCCGCCAAAGCCCAGGGTATAGATGGGAATGGGCAGGGAGAGGCCGGCAATCCTGGTCATCAGGTCTCCGCGTCCCATGGCGCTGCTGTCGTCCCGGCCGGCGGAGAAGACCACCACCGACGAGGAGACCACGTAGTCGGATCCGCCCAGGCTGTCACTGCCCGGGCCGGTGGCCGCGGTCAGCTCCAGGGCGGCGACAATGGCATCATAGAGCCGGGTCTTGGCGCTGTCGGCGTGGAGATCAGCGAGGCGTCGTCCCAATGCGCCGTAATCACGCTCAAAGTTGGAAACCACACTGTAGCCGTCCAGGTTGTCGGCCAGGGCGACGATGGCCACCTGGTCCTGGGCACGCTTGGCATCGATGAACCGGGCCGCGGCCCGCAGGGCGTTTTCAAAGGGGGCACCGGCCATGCCCTTGCCGGTGTCGATGACCAGCACCGTGCGTACTGCCTCCGGGCGGTTGCGGATGGGCTCGATGAGGTACTGCTTCTTGGCCGGATCGTAGATCCTGCCCTTGACCATCAGGCCGATATTCATCCGGTTGAGATTGACCAGGGGCTCCAGGTTCTGGTCAAAGGTGCGGATGTAGACATTGACAAAGGGGTAGAGCGCCGATTCGACCCTGAAGATCTTCAGGCCGTAGCCGTGCAGGTTGAGGGCCGGTGCTGCGGCTGCCGCCATATGAGCGGTGACGAGCAGCGCCGCCAGAATGATGCCGCATGTCCGGATCCCTCTCCGCTGCAGCAGGTACACGTGGTGTTGCATGGTCATGTCCTCCGTAATCGTTGTCCCCTGCCCCGATATCCTACCGGATACGGCTGAAGGGTTTGCCCAGGTTGTCTATCCGCTGTCGCTTGCCCTTTTCCCCGGCCAGCAGGCCGTAGACCGGCTTGGTGACCCCGGTGCTGGTATCGACGATGAACAGGCCGCAGCCGACACCGCCCCGCCCCTCCAGGGGCATGGCCGCGATCTGGTAGCGGCCGTTGCGGAGCAGGGCCACCTCACGCAGATCAGGGTCGTTGATCACCCTGAGCGGTTCCCGGGAATCGTTCCCCACCGCGCCTGTCAGCAACAGCAACCCCAGGGCCGCCGCCAGTCCGAGCAGGAATCCCCTTATCTCACTTCCCATTGTCTCTCTCATTGAGCAAGGCCTCCGCTGATACGCTTTTTCCCTCTCCCCGACCCGACCTGCGCAGCAGGAGGTCGAGGGAGTCAAAGGGCTCTTCTGTTGCCTTCGGGGCAACCGTCGCTGCTGCTGCCGCTCCCTGCCTGCCGGCAACCGGAGTGGAGCCGGATCCGGCTGCAGGCCTCCGCGCCGCAGCTCCGCCGGCCGGATGTCCGGTGGCGATGCGTCCGGCAGCACTCATCCGCCGGGCAAGCAGGGTCCGCCGGGCCGCCACCCGGTCGAGGTCGTCGGCCAGGGACTCCCAGAGCGCGATATAGACATCCACCGGAACAGCACCCCCCGAGAGCCGGATGTCGGGGCGCACCTGGCGGAGAACCCGCCGGGTCTCCGGACCCAGGACACCGTCCACCGTGACATCAAAGCCCTTCATGAAGAGCACCACCTGGGTCTCCCGGATCCTGGCCGGCGCCGACAGGGCGAGATAATCCCGCCGTACCCGGTCGATGACCACCGGATCACGTTCAGCGCCCGGCAGCAGCCGCCAGTAGGGCAGCCCCAGGTACTTGCCCACCACCTGCAGGACACTGGCCTGGACCAGGAGGCGGATGGCCGCATGCCGGCCCTGCACCTTTTTCACCGTGCCCTTGAGCCCGAAGGTCGGGCCGAAGATGGTGAATCCGAGTTCCTTCTCCGCCACTGCCTTGTAGACATTGATGGAATTGACGGTCTGGACCCTGGCGATCCCGGCCATGGTCCGGAAGTCGATGAGATTGAAGTCCAGGGTGATGCGGGCCAGGCTGCCGGTACGGCCCTGGCTGTAGTCCAGGCTGATGGTGTCGCCGGGCACCCAGGACTCATTGACGTTAAACGGCCTGGTGGTGACCCCGAAATCGGTGTTGCGTCCCCTGGTCTCCAGGCCGCGGTCGAACTCGGTGATTCCGCCCGAGAGAACGACATCGGGAATCAGCTTGTCGCGAAAGGTGGAATACCCGGTGACCACCTCGTTGTTAAGAAAGACCGGGTTGTAGGGAATATAGACCACATTGCCGCCGATGGCATTGAGCGCGCTCTTGGTCATCTCGGTGATGTCGCGCGGAATCTCGCCAAAGCCGTACTTGGAGGTGCCGGTGTTGTCGATGATATCCTTGCCCTGGATACGGACATGCTTGCCGAAGATGACGCTCATCCTGCCGAGATCGGCCAGGTGGCGGTCGAAGCTGGTCCGCTTGACCACCGGCTCTCCGTGCGGCAGTTGCACATCCACCTGCCTGGGATCGATATCTGCGCATGACGTTAGCAGCAACCCCATGCAGACCAGGGCCAGCCAGGTCCCGGCGCCCGTGTTCCTTCTACTGCGTGACAATGGTCTTGTCCCCCCGTGACTGGTCGATGATGATGATATCCCCCTGTACCGTGGCCCCCGGTTTCAGGACCACGCTGTTGAGCAGGGAGTTGTCCGATTCCCGGACAATGGTGCCGGCATCGCTGCTCCGGACTGCTGCCTCGCTCCTGGCGCGCAGGGAGAGGTAGCTGAAATTGGTATCCACGTGATCGCCTATCTGGTCATACTTTTCAATGGAATCATCGATGGGAATACCGTCGTCCAGGTCGTCGGCCCGTGCCATGCGGCAGGCGGCGGCAGAGAGCAGGACCGGCAGGGCCGCCAGGAGCAGGATCACCATGAAACCGTTGCCCTTCATGGCGCTCACTCGATGACCACTGAATCAACGGCCACGTCCCGGTGGTCACCATTCACAGAGACCGAGACGTTGTCCAGTTCCACCTGCTCGCTGACCGTGCCACCCACTGCGCCGCCCATGTGGACCGAACCGATATTGAGCCGGTTGCCGCTGCCCCTGATGCTGCCGTGGACGCTCCCGGCCCGCACACCGAAGGAGACCCTGCGGACCCTGCTGCCATCCAGGACCACGGCGCCGATATTGCTGATGTTGTCGTTACCCTCCACCTGGTTGTCGATGGAGTTCGCCTCCACCCGGTTGGCAACTTCACCGGCCTCGGAATCCCGCAGAACCACGGAGGCCGTATTGACCCGGTTCCGGTCGCCCCTGGCCGTGGCACTCACCCTGCCGGTGGCGCGCACACTGTTGACCACCCGGCCGGCCCGGGAATGTTCCACCTGCACCGAACCACTGTTGGCCCGGTTGCCGCTGCCAGCGGCCCGGGCCGCATACTCGCCCCGCTCGGCCCTGTTCATGACCTGCAGGCCGAGGAGATCGGCATGGGCCGTGACCGCGATGAGCAGCAGGCAGGCGAGTGCCGGTATTGCCCTTGGTTTCATGGCATTGTCCTCCCTTACGCCGGGACGCCGGTCCTGCCGACGCCCGGTATCAGATTCTTTCCACCTGCCGCAGCATGGGGCTCCGGCAGAAGGACTGCTCAATTGATGGCCACCGAGGCCGCATTGGCCTGGTTGCTGTCACCACCCGAGACCATGGCCGTGATATCACCGGTCTCCCCGACCCGGTTCATGATCTTGCCACTGGATACGGCACCCCGGATGGCAACACTGCCGGCATTGGCCAGGTTGTTGCTGCCATCCTCCACCGTGGCCGTGATATTGCCGGCCGTATCTATCCGGTTGACGACCTTGCCGGATACCTGGCTGTTGCCGGTAATGGCGATGGCGGCCGCATTGGCCTGGTTGTGGTCGCCGTCCGAGACCAGGCTGGTGATGTCTCCGGCCCGCTCGATACGGTTGCTGAGCGTGGCGCTGACCATGGTCGAATCACTGCTGCCGGCAGAAGTCGATGTCTCTTCGGCCTCCGGCGCCGGCTGCTGCGTCGCCGCTCCCGGGTTGCCGGCAAAGGTGCCGACCAGGGTGGTCTGCTGAATCACGCTGGTGTTGCCGACCCGGTGCTCATGGGGCCGGGCACAGGCCAGGGAAACGGTTCCCAGGGCGAAAAGGATGGCAAGTGTCAGAACACCTTTTTTCATCATGCTGCAATCTCCTCTGCTTGGGTTGAACAGGAATACCACATCCCGGTACGATCCGGGATATCCGTATCCCCTTGCAGAGCAAGGAGGGTGCCAGCCGCTGCCTTTCGGCAACAGAATCAATATCAACACGATAAAACAGTATTTTAAGACACAGCTTTCCCGGAAGGATCGCCAACAGCGGCAGGAAAGGAGCCCACAGGAAAACCGGTGGCGGACAAGAGTGTCCGGAAACCGGACAGCAGGGGAAATGTCTTGTGGCTACTGCGGTGAAATGACTGGAGATCTCAGGTATACACCAGGGTGTAGCAGGATCGGACAGTGGGCGGCTCAGGAGATGCCGAGACCATACTTCTTCATCTTCTGGTAGAGCGTGGAACGGGCGATGCCCAGCATCCTGGCGCAGTCGGACATGTTGCCCGCCGACCGCTCCAGGGCCTCGCGGATATGATGCCTTTCCATCTCCGCCAGGGAGGGAAAGGCGGCGACCCGCCGCTGCCGGGCCTGGCCCAGGTCATCCTGGATCTCGCACAGGTCATGGACAGTGATCCGGCGGCCGCGGCACTGGACGCTCAACCGGAGGACCACGTTGCGCAACTGGCGGACATTGCCGGGCCAGGTGTAGTCGACCAGCGTCCGCATGGCTGCGGGAGCCACCTGCGGCTCGGGCCAGTTGAACTCGTCGGCAAACCGGGCCAGGAAATGATGGACCAGGGGCTCGATGTCCTCGCGCCGCTCACGCAGCGGCGGCACCTTGAGAATGAAGCAGGAGAGGCGCTGATAAAAGTCATCGCGAAACTTTTTCTCCCGGATCATCGCCTCCAGGTCCTGGTTGGTGGCGGCCACGATCCGCACGTCCAGGCGCCGGGTGCGGGTATCGCCCAGGCGGGTGACCTCGTTGTTCTCAAGGAACCTGAGCAGTTTCGGCTGCAGGGACAAGGCCATGTCGCCGATCTCGTCGAGGAACAGGGTTCCGCCGTGGGCCTGTTCCAGCTTGCCCGGTTTGTCCATGGCATCGTGAAAGGCGCCGCGCACCGAACCGAACAGCTCGCTCTCAAAGATCCCTTCCGGGATGGCCGAGCAGTTGAGGGTCACCCAGGCCCCTTTCCGGCCGCTGAAGCTGTGCAGGGCCGCGGCCACCAGTTCCTTGCCACTGCCTGCCTCGCCGAGGATGAGGACCGGTACCCTGATGGGGGCGATGGTGCGGATATCCCGGTAGAGCTTGAGCATGGCCGGACTGTGGACAACGGTCTGTTCCCGGTCGGCCAGCCGGCTCCTGAGCCCCTGTTCTTCCATAGCCAGCCGGGAACGCTGGCGCAGGTTGGCCAGCAGGAGGGCAACGTGGTCGGCGAGCAGTTCCAGCAGGAGGCAGCCCTCGGCGGCAAGGGCCTCTCCCTTGTCGGTCCCGCAGTAAAGACAGCCGGTCGCCGGTCCCTGGCCGATGAATAGCGGCACGCAGACAACACCGCTGCCCTGGTGGCTGCCGGTATCACTGCGACCGACACCGCTGTCCATGACCTGGCGGATGATCTCCTCCCGGATTCCCCTCTCCTGCCCGGCATCCATGTGCAGAACCTGTCGGTAGACCAGCCCGGCATGCTCATCCTTCAGGGCGACGAAACCAAAGGCAGCGCCGCAGAGGTCAAGGGCATGCTGCAGCAGTGCTGCAAGAAGTTCCTCTTCGTCATCGATCCTGCGGAGCCGGGCAAAGATCGGCAGCAGGGCTGCGGGGCCGGTGGTTGTCCCGGCGTGCTGCCGGTCCACGGACTCCGGCCCGTCGGCCAGATCAAAGAGAATGGTCTGGCCCTCGCGGGCCGCCTGCTCGCGCCGCTGGTCCGGCCCGGTGCCGGCAACGATCCTGGTCGGCCCATGCACCCCGCTCTCGTCCACGAGGGTCAGAGAGTAGGCCATGATCCGGAAGGACTGGCCGCTGCGCAGGAGGGTGCTGCGGCGGACGCGCTCCCGGCCCAGCCAGGTGCCGTTGGTGGAATCCAGGTCGGCAAGCACAAGGTCGCCGTCCCGGTTCCGGGACAGGGCAGCGTGACGGCGCGAGACCTGTGGCGAATCCAGAACAATGGTGTTGTCCGGGTCGCGGCCGATGGTCAGCTCGTCGGCGAATTCGACGATCCGGTAGTCACGGCCGTCCCGGCAGACGATAAGTTTCGGCATCGCAAATGCAGGGGAGGGATGGACGGTGTGGTTGCCCTTTATACTCCGGAGCGGGCCCGGATGCAAGCCGCCTCCGGTTCAGCCGAGGACAACGACCCCTGCCGCCGGTATCCTCAGGCGGACCGACGAGCCATTTCCCGCCACCACCTCCACCTGCCGGCCCATCTGCTTCCTGTCGGTCGACAGAAGGCAGGTCATGGCGCTGCCAGGGGGATGCAGCGAGTGGTCCACGGTTATCCACAGGCTGAGGTCATGTTCGGGATCAGTATTGACCGCGCACAGATATTCGCGCCCGGCAAAGATACGGGACCAGGCGATGACCCAGAGCAGGCGGCCGCCCAGGGGCCGGGGATAATAAAAGTCACGGTCCGGGCCGCTGGCCGAGACCTGGCGCAGGTACTGCCGGCCCCGGCGCAGGGCGATATGGTTGCCGCGCAGGTCGCAGAGAGCGCGGATCAGCCGGTAGACCGGGTGGTGCTCGTTGAAAAAATGTCGGCCCGTGGAGCCGAGGGAACCGAACCGGCCGCCGAACATGCACTCGCGCAGGAAGACGTCGCTGAAAGAGGCATCATCGCCGCGGCGGGGATCAGCGCCGTCAAATCCCTGTTCCGTGCCGTAGTAGAGGCACGGGATACCGGCGGTGAGGAGGTTGAGGCCCAGGACCACCGGCAGAAGACGGTAACTGCCGGGCGAGTCGCCGCAGAAGCGGAACTTGTGGCGTACCCCTACCTGGTCATGGTCATCGAACATGGTGACCACGTGCCGGCCGTACCACTGGTGGGACTCCTTGTGGTCGAGCACACTGTTGCGGAACAGGTCGAAATAGCCCTCCTGCTCCGGGGTCTCCGGATTGCCGGGACTGCGCCAGCCCTTGGCCAGGAACTCCAGCCGGTCGGGAATATCGTTGATGCCCAGGGCCGCGTCGAGGCCGGTGGTGCTGACGATATCCACGGCATGAGCGCGGCCACCGGTCACCTCGCCGATGAGACAGAAGTTCTCCTTGCCCAGGGACTGGGCAAATTCGTGAATGACGTTACAGAAAAAGCGCACCGCACCGGGTTGCATATGCTTGACCGTGTCGATACGGAACCCGTCCACGTCAGCCCAGGCGATCCAGAACCTGTAGACCTCGCTCAGCCAGACCAGGGCAGGGGCCAGGCGGAATTCCCGGATCCGGCGCTGCAGGTCCCCGGCCAGGGCCGGATCCGTCGGTTCCGTGCCGTGGTGAATATCCTTGAGCGAGAGGAAGTCCCCGTCCAGATACTCGGGAAAGGCGTCCCAGTTGCGGATCTCACCCTGGCAGCTCCAGGCCGCAGGTGTCTGCAGCTCACCCGGCCAGACCGCGCCGCCCGGCCAGGCATGGGGATACCCGGCCGTATCCACGGGGGCAAAGGGCAGGCTGCCACTGTCTCCCCGATGCAGGCGAAAGCCGTCCACCGGCCACCTGCGGCCCTGGTAATAGTACCATGGCACATTCCCCTGATAACTGAAGATATCGCCGCCATGATTGAGGATAATATCGAGGATAACCCGCAAGCCGGCCGCATGGGCCGCCTGCACCAGGTCCCGCAGATCTTCGCGGGTGCCGAAATGGGGATCGACATCGAGAAAGTTCTGGATCCCGTAGCCGTGATAGTCGTCACTGCCCGTGACCTGGCGGAAGACGGGACTCAGCCAGATGGCGGTGACACCGAGCCGTTTGAGATAGCCCAGCTTGTCACGGATACCGGCCAGGGTGCCGCCGCACCACGATCTGCCGGCGGCAAACCAGGAGGTGAAATCGGCGCGGCCCGCATCCCGTTCCAGGACAAAGGGCGGTGTGGTCCGGCCGCCATCGGCAGCGGTGACCGGCCGGCCGGCAAGATCACGAAAGCCGTCATGCTCACGGCCGTCGGAAAACCGGTCCACAAGCAGAAAGTAGAGAACCTCGTCCTGCCAGTCCGCAGGTGACGGATGGTAACGCCGTCCCCGGGTCAAGGCCGTCCAGTCGATGTCCCGCAGATACCGTTCCGCCTGCCGTTCCTCCGTCTCCCAGGTCATGGCGTCCTCCAGTCCGGGGTGAAATCGTTTTGCCCAGGTAAACGTAATCTACATGCTCGCAGGTAACAGAAAGGTAACAGATGGCGGCTGTCCGGCGTTTTTTGCTCTGCCGGACCGGTGGTTAGCCATCCCGTGAGGGGTTACGTTACCTTCCGTGTGCGTACCAGCCAAAATGATTGTTTGTCTTGCCAAGAGTACCGGATACGGGTAACACTGGGATCATGGCAGTACCACTGCAAACCCCAATTGAAGGGAGGTTGACTATGGCCGGAAGCGTGTACAAGATCATCGAACTGGTGGGCGTGAGCAAAAAATCGTGGGAAGACGCGGCGAAAAACGCGGTGGAGACCGCGGGCAGGAACCTCAAGGACCTGCGGATCGCCGAGGTGGTCAAGCTCGACATGCAGATCAACAAGGGGACCGTTGCCACCTACAGGGCCCGGGTGGCGGTCTCATTCAAGTACCTGGAAAAAAAGAAAAAATAGACAGACGTCGGTCTCTGCTCTCCTGTGCCTGAATCAGGAAACAGGGGGTGGAGGGGCAGACGCATGATGAAAAAAAGGCGTTTCAGGAACTCCACCTGAAACGCCTTTTCTGTTTCCATGGGGTGAGCGATGGGACTTGAACCCACGACCTCCGAGGCCACAACCCGGTGCTACCACCAGCTGAGCTACGCTCACCACGGGTGTTGGCCTATATACCCCTAATCGGAAAAGTTGGCAAGGGGAAAGTCCGGCCTCACTCCAGGTCCTTGCGGCAGTGCTTGCAGACCGTGGCCCGCACCTTGATCAGTTCGCAACAATAGGGACATTCCTTGACAAAATTGGCTGCCAGGATGCGGCTTATGGCCATGTTGATGGTCTGTTCAAGCTGGGAATCGCGAAAAGAGTGGTTGCGCAGCGGCTCGATACAGGCAAGGTCGTTGAGCGGTTCCAGCATCTCGGCTGCCCGCCGGCGATGGTCGATGTGGGCATGGTCATCAAGCAGCAGGAAGAGCACCGGCTCCAGGTTCTTCTCCTCCAGGCAGGTATCGAGCTGGGCTATGGCCTTCTTCTCCTGCTGGTAGCGTCTGTTCTGCCGTTTCATCGCCTCGACATCGACCACACTGCCCGTGAAGGCGCCCTTGCCGGCCACCATCATGTTGTAGCTCTCGTTGCTGTTGGGGATCTCCATGTAGCGATAGGAACCGACGTGGCAGTAGTTGGCCTCCACGTGCTTCCAGCCGTTGACAAAGAGCGGGCAGTCATCGTTGAGGCAGATGAAAAGATATTCCGAACCCCAGCCCAGCCCGTCGCCCACGTGGATGGGCGGCGCATGGCAGAGGGTCAGTTCCTTGTTGCAGTGGGGACAGACATGGTGTTCTTCCAGGTATTTCAGGACAGTGGCCAGCATGACAGTAGATAACTCCTCGGTTGTCGATGGAAAGAAAATCGTAAAAGTTCAGCAGCACGCCATCTGCACGCGCTCGCGGCTGGCCGCATAGCGCGGACTATAGCGGCCAGCCACGATCACGCACAGCTGACGCACTGCTGAACTTTTACCAGACGTATTGCTTTTTTTCAGGTAGTTGCTGATAGCAGTGAACTATTACAGAAAATCGTCAACGTATCGGTACTTCAGAACGTTGCCGGTATCGGAACTGTTGCGGAAAATCAGCCTGTCCTGACAGGGGCAGGCGAAACGGGTGCATTCTGTGGTCCGGCTTCCAGCCCGACGGGAAAGGGCCGTCAGGTGGAAGGGGCAGGATTGAAAACCTGGTAGATGCTGAACGCGATCCACACTGCGGCCAGGGCCAGCAGCAGATTTCGCGGTTGCAGGAGTTTTTTCATTTTCATCATCCAATCCATCAGTCAGGCAAGTCCGTTGACCAGAGAGCTTTGTAAAGGTGCCGCTGGTTCAGGTCGTTTTGTTGTGCCGATAGCGGTGAACCGCTGCATAACTTTCCACACCGGCCGGTACCAGCCTATACCCGTAATCACTGCAAGAGCGGCGGTCAACCGGGGGTGACGGATTCCTGCGCCCGCCCCCTGCCCTTCCAGGTCCGTTGTGACCCCTCACGGGATGGCTGACCGCCGGCAGCCGCGAGCGCGTGCCGATGGCGTACTGCCGGACTTTTACGTCAGGTCATCCGGCCGAGCACCTCGTCCACCGCCTTGGCCTGGGCCATCCTGGCCTCGAGAAAATCACGGGTCAGGTGGGTGGAGTTGGTATTGATCAGTTCACTCAGTTCCCGGATACAGGCGTTGTCCGCCATCTCGACAACCCGCTTCATGTTCCCGACAAAATCGCGTACGATCTTGCGGGAATCGCCGGAGGTGGCCATGATCTCGGCATAGGTCTGCGGATTCTGCGAATGGACCCGGGCCATGGCCAGGATGGGATAGAGCGAGGTCAGGGTGCTGTGGCTGGCGATATCGTCGGCCGTGATCCCGTTCTCCTGAAGCGTCATGGCCAGGGCCACCGAGATGACCGTGGGCAGCTTCTGGCCCACGCCCATGAGCAGGTCATGCCTGGAGGGAGAATCGTGGTAGATATCGGCGCCATGTTTGTAGAGAAAGGCCTCGAACTCACTGCAGAACCTGCCGCTGCGCGGTGTCCTGACCACGATGGCGTTCTTGTCCTTCATGGTGGCGGCCTGGGGTCCCCAGAGGTTGTGGACCAGCATGACCTCCACCCCCTCGCCGGTACTCTCGAGGGCGGCCTGCAGGGTGGTCTCCGACTCGCCGGCCAGCAGGATCAGGGCCTTGCCGTCGTCGATCAGGGGGCCGAAGGTACGCACGGTCTCGGCGGTGGCCGAGATGGGCACGCAGACCACCACCACGTCCACCAGATCGATCATCTCCTCGGGCCGCAGCCGGGTGGTACGGCCGGTGAGCAGGACCCGGTAGCCCTCGCTCTCCAGCCGGTCGGCAAACCACCTGCTCATGTCGCCGGTGCCGATGAAGCCGAACGAGCGGATGTGCTTGGTCCGCATGTCCACCCGGGGAAAGCTGCCCAGGAGCCGGATGACCCCTTTCTGCTGGATCACCCGCTCCTCGATGTGCTGCACGGCCTCGGACAGGACACGGTCGTGGATGTGGCCCTCGGCCTCGATATAGATCTGCAGCTTCTGGGTCTTTATGTCGTTTTCCGAGCGCAGGTCGAGAATATTGATGCCACGGCGGGAAAACTCGCCCAGGATATCCACCAGCATCCCCACCCGGTCGTCCAGAGGCTTGGTGATGAAGACGGTGGCGTCATAGCCCGTGGCCACGGCCAGTTCCGGTCCCAGCACCGCGTAGCGGGTGCGATTGTGCGGCACCACCTCCCGCTCGATGATGTGGAGGCCATGCGCCCGCAGCATCTCCTCGGTATCGATGACGCCGCGGTGGGCCGTGCCCTGTTGCCGGACCTCCTCCATGGCCCGCTCCAGGTTCTGGACACTCATCAGGGCGATATCTTCGAAGGTGCTGCCGATATACTCCTCGCACTGCCGGAAGACCGAGGGCTTGCCGATGAGCAGCTCCAGGTCGCCGGCCCGGTCGTCGGCATCGAAGACGCCCAGGGAAAGATGGGAGTCCAGGACGATATTGTCGATCCAGTAGCCGGACCTGATCTTGTCAAAGAGACGGAAATACTGTTTATTTTCTCCCTCCCGGGTATTATAGATGGGCACGATGGCCAGCTGGACCTCGCCGCTGACAAAGGCCTGGATCAGGGCCCTGGTGTGGGGGTAGAGCCTGATCCGGGCGCCGGTGGCATAGAGGGACGCGGCCTGCCAGGCATGGGATTTTTCAGGACCAAGGGTTGCGACGGTGATCATGGGGTTCAAAACTCAGCAAGCAGGTAAAGGGGCAGCAGCACGCCATCTGCACGCGCTCGCGGCTGCCCGCATAGCGGACCATGGCCGGGCCGGTGGCGCTGTTGTATATCCGGCCGCGGCCGGACAGATGAAGGCAACCATAAAATCTGCATCATAGAATAGAATCGACAAATGATAAACCCAAAAGTAGACAACCTGGCCCTATGAGCGACCACGACCGGACAGTGGCCGGCTATGTCCGGGCCCTCAAGGGTTCGCCCCGCTTCGGACCGCAGGTGGTGGCCCATCGGGTACTGGCAGCCAGAGAGCGGGTGACGGCTGTAACGGACCGGCTGCCGGAATCCCTGCATCCGCTCCTGGACGGCCTGGGCATCGACAGCCTGTACAGTCACCAGGCCGAGGCCATCGACCGGGTCCTCGGTGGCGACAGTGTGCTTGTCGCCACACCCACCGCCTCGGGCAAGAGCCTGATCTACAACCTGCCGGTCTTTGCCGGCCTCCTGGCCAATCCACTGGCCCGGGCCCTGTACCTCTTCCCGCTCAAGGCCCTGGCCCAGGATCAGCTCAGGACCATCGAGCGGATGGAAGAACTGCTCCCGGACCGTTTCGCCGGGCAACAGCTCCGGGCCGGCGCCATCTATGATGGTGATACCAGCAGCTATCAGCGCAGAAAGATCCGCGAAAACCTGCCGGCCATCCTGATCACCAATCCTGACATGCTGCACCTCTCGCTCCTGCCCTACCACGATCTCTGGAGCGGTCTGTTCGCGAACCTGACCCACATCGTCATCGACGAGGTCCACACCTATCGCGGGGTGTTCGGCTCCCACATGGCCTGGGTGCTCCGGCGCCTGCAGCGGATCTGCCGGCTCTACGGCAGCAGGCCGCTGTTTGTTCTCTCTTCCGCCACCATCGGCAATCCCGGTGAACTGGCGGCCGAGCTGACAGGTGACGATATCCAGGTCATCGACCGTTCCGGTGCGCCCATGCCGGCCCGCAACGTCATCCTGCTCAATCCGCTGGACTCGGCCGCTGTCACCGCCACCATGCTCCTGGAGGCGGCGCTGCACCGCGGCCTGCGCACCATCGTCTATACCCGGTCCCGCAAGATGACCGAACTGGTCACCATGTGGGCCGGCCGCCGGCTGAAACGTTTTCGGGACCGGATCGCCTCCTACCGGGCCGGATTTCTGCCCGAGGACCGGCGGCGCATTGAACGGAACCTCGCCGACGGCAGCCTGCTGGGCGTGATCTCCACCTCGGCCCTGGAACTGGGCATCGACATCGGCAGCCTGGACATCTGCATCCTGGTGGGCTATCCAGGCTCGATGATGGCCACCTGGCAGCGGGCCGGCCGGGTGGGCCGGGGAGGAAAGGAATCACTGCTGGTCCTCGTCGGCCACGAGGATGCCCTGGACCAGTACTTCATGCGCAACCCGGACGACTTCTTCAACCGGCCGGTGGAGCCGGTGGTCCTCAATCCCCGTAACCCGGCCATTGCCCGGCAGCACCTGGTCTGTGCCGCCGCCGAACTGCCCATCGATACCGCCGATCCCCTCAACTCCGACGCCAACCGGCCCCTGCTCGACCGGCTGACCGCCGACGCCCGGCTCCTGCAATCGGCCGACGGCACCACCTGGTTTTCCGCCCGCCGCTTGCCGCAGCGGCAGGTGCACCTGCGCGGCACCGGCGACCGTTACCGGATCCTGGCGGGCGACGACCAGCGTCTTCTGGGCGAGATCGACGCGCACCGGGCCCTGAAGGACTGCCATCCGGGTGCCATCTACCTGCATATGGCCAGGACGTGGCACGTCGATTCCCTGGATCTCGAGGGCCACGAGGTCCGGGTCTCGGCAGCCAGTCCCGCCTACTATACGCGGGCCATGAGCGAGAAGAGCACCGAGATCCTCGCTGTCCGCGCCAGCGCCACCTGCGGCCCGGCCCGTATCCATTTCGGCGAACTCCGGGTCACCGAGGTCATCACCGGCTTTCACAAGATCCTGGTGGGCCGGCAGCAGGTCATCGGCAAGGTCCCGCTGGACCTGCCGCCGCAGATCTTCGAGACAGAGGGGTTCTGGATCGAGATCCCGGAACGACTGCGGCAGGCCTGCGTCGGGCACCAGTACCACTTCATGGGCGGCATCCACGCCATGGAGCATGCCATCATCGGCATGCTGCCCCTGGCGGTCCTCTGCGACCGCAACGATATCGGCGGCATCTCCCATCCATGGCACGAACAGGTGCGGGGCGCGGCGGTCTTTGTCTACGACGGCTGTGCCGGCGGCGTGGGCCTGACCCGCAGGGCCTTTGCCGGTATCAGGGACCTGCTGCGGAGCACGGCCGAGGCCGTGGCCGGCTGTGCCTGCGATTCCGGCTGCCCCTCCTGTGTCCACTCGCCCAAGTGCGGCTCCGGCAACCGGCCCATCGACAAGGCGGCCTGCCTGTTCCTGCTCCGGGGCCTGCTCGACCACAGCGAACAGGCGGACATCACGACACGCCCCCTGGCCGTGAACAATGCGCCGGCCACGGCTCCATCGTTTTCCCTGCCCCGGCACTGGGGCGTATTCGATGTGGAGACCCGGTTGTCTGCGGCCGAGGTGGGGGGCTGGCACCGGGCGGAGCGGATGCGGGTGTCAGTGGCCGTACTCTACGACAGCCGGGAGGACAGGTATTGCAGTTACAGAGAAGAGGAAATGGGCAAGCTGATCGAGCACCTGTTCAGGCTGGAGCTGGTGATCGGATTCAACAACAAGCGGTTCGACAACCGGGTCCTGTCGGCCTATACCGGCCGCGATCTCGGCCGGCTGCCGTCCCTGGACATCCTGGAGGAGATCACCAGCCGGCTCGGCTACCGCCTCAGCCTGGACCGGCTGGCGGAACATACCCTGGGAGCGGCCAAGTCCGGCAACGGCCTGCTGGCCCTGCAGTGGTTCAGGGAGGGACGGATGGAAGAGCTGACCAGCTACTGCAGGCATGACGTGAAGATCACCCGCGACCTGTTCCTGCACGGCCTGGAAAAGGGCTATCTCCTGTTCCGCAACAAGGCCGGCAACGTGGTCCGCCTGCCGGTGGACTTTGCCGCCGCCGTCACCCGGATCCTCAGGAGATAACCCGTAAAAGTACAGGTCTTTTCAGGTGGTTGCCGATACCGGCGAACTATCACTCACGCATGGGGGAAGCGGCATGCCGGTTTATCAGCAAATCAGAAGCTCAGGAGTCTGCAGCTCAGCAGTGCGCCACAAGTGGCCAGACGGCAAGGCGCCATGTACTGGGGCTACATAAGGCTTGCCGATCGTCCGCAGATGGCGTGCGGCTGAGCTGTTCCCTGTCTGCTGATACGGTCAACCGGCCACGGTCTGCCCCTTCAGCTCCTCCACATCGACCTCGTCCTTTTCGATCTCCATCAGGTCCTCCATGGGTGAGCCCTGCTGGAAGATGACAAAGGCCCGTTCCTGGAGTTCCGCCGCCTCTTCCGGACGGCCGGTGGCGCTGCAGAGTTCGGCCAGATTGTTGAGAGTGACCGCGACATTGAGATGCTCGGGTCCCAGGTTCTTCTCGGCAATGGCCAGGGACTGACGATAGAGGGGCTCGGCCTCGTCGTACCGTTCCTGCAGGCGGTAGACCTCGGCCAGGTTGTTCATGATGGTGCCGATCTCGGGATGGTCATCGCCGAAGATGCCGCGGCTGATGGCCAGGGACTGACGGTAAAGCGGCTCGGCCTTGGTGTCCTCCTCCAGTTCCTCGTAGAGCCCGGCCAGCTTGTAGAGGGTGGTGCCAACGGCCGGATGGTGTTTGCCCAGCCTGGCGGCATTGATCTTGACCGCCTGGATATAGAGCTTTCCCGCCTCCTCGTACTGCCCCATCTTCTCGCGGGTTTCGGCCATGGAATGCAGCAGCAGGCCCCGCTGCGGATGGTCCTCGCCCAGGGTGGCGAGCGCCCGGTGGTAGAGTTCCACTGCCTCGCCATACTGGCCCTCCCGGGCATGGATCACGCCAAGATCATGCTGCGCCAGGGCATACATCTCCGGGGAACCGCTCTCGTCGGCGCATCTGAAAAACCGCTCCAGCCACTGCCGGGCCTCCTCGAACCGGCCAACCTCCCGGGCCAGGCTCGCCGCTGCCTGCAGAAAGCGGGGATTATCCGCTTCCAGCTCGATGGCGGCCTCGTATCGCTGCAGGGCCACAGCAAAATCGGCCCGCTCCTCGGCCAGACGACCGGCAAGATGGTGCGCCTGCGCCGCCAGGGGTGTTTCCGAGCCGGCCAGATCCACCAGGGCCTGTTCTGCGGCCTCGATATTGACACCTCGCAACAGGCCCAGGACAGAGGCCAGTCCCGGATAGTCGCTGTCGGCTGCGGCCTTCTCCAGGCTGTCGGCCCAGCGGTGGCAGGAGGCGCTGATCCCGGCAAAGCCCTGCTCACCTCGAACCAGGCTGCCGGTGACGGCGCGCAGTTCGATCTCGAGCAGGGATCGTCCGTCGGTCTCCCGACGGGCCAGGAGCGCTGCCAGTTCCTTCTGCAGCCCGTGTTTGCGTTGCCCAAGGGCCGCCAGGTAGTCATCCCTGGTCCAGGCAGGCAGTTGGGCCTCTTCAGCCGGTTCCGGTTCAGATACCGGCCCGGCCTCCTCTGTCGGCTCAGGTTCTTCGGCTGCCGTCTCCGGCGTTGCATCCTCGTCAGCGGGTGCCTCTGTCCCGTCAACCTGTTCTGCCGCCTCCGGCCCGGACCGGGACCCGCCAGTATCTTCTTCCCCACTGCCGGCCGCCTCTTCCGGCGCCCCCGCATCCGCCGGGGTCGCCTCTTCAGCGGCGGCGGACCGGTCTTCTTCCGTCGCCCGGCCGCGTCCCCCGAGCAGTCTGAACAGTACCGCCAGGATCACCACGGCGATCCCCGCAACCACGATATAGAGTAATGTTGAACTGCCGCCTACCCCCTGCATCTATTCAACCTCCCACAGCACGATCAGAAAACATCTCAGAGCAGTATCCTGTTCATCCGGCGTAATCCCGGCAGCCGGTCCCCGGCCGGATCGCTCCTCCCGGCACATCTTTCTTTACCCTCATTAAATCGTGTTTTTCCCTGCAATTGAAGGAGAAAAAAAACAATTTCCCGATCAGGCCAGGAAGCGGGTGGCAGCGGGACAGGGGGGAGAATCAGGCAGGCGGCGTGTCAGTATCACGGCCAACGGGCAGGATGACGGTGAAGGTCGTTCCCTGGCCGGGCGCGGAGGAAACCCGGATATCACCGCCGTGGCTCCTGACGATGCCATAGGAGACCGACAGGCCCAGGCCGGTGCCCTCCACCTCCTGCTTGGTGGAAAAAAAGGGCTTGAATATCTTCTTCTGGTCCTCGCGGCTGATGCCGACCCCGGTATCATGGAAAGAGATGGAGACCGTGTCGCTGTCAGAGGAGGTGATGATGGTCAGAGTGCCGCCCTCCGGCGGCAGGGCCTCCACACCATTGACAAGCAGGTTGATGAAGACCTGGGTGATCTGGTCCTGCACCACCATGACCTCGGGCAGTGACCCGGCATAACGCTTCTCCACCCTGACCCGGTGGGTCTTGAAATAGTTCTGATGAAAGAGCAGAATGTTGTCGATGCGGTGATGGATATCGGTGGCGGTCTTCCGGCCGGAGGAGGGCTGGTAGAAGGACTTGAGATCACGGATCAGCGCCTGCATCCGCTCCACTTCGTCCAGGCCCACGGCCAGCAGGTCCCGGTCACCCTCCTCCAGAACAGCATGATCCTGCAGATGCCGCAGCAGGAATCTCACCCCGAGCAGGGGATTGCCGAACTCGTGGGCAATGGAGGCTGAGAGTTCGCCCATGGCCTCCATCTTCTGGGCGTGCCGGAGCTGGGCCTCCAGTTCGGCCCGCTCCTGTTCCGCCCTGACCATCTCGGTGATGTCGCGGGCAATGACGACAAATCCGCCACCCTTGCCCAGGGAATCGGCCAGGGGAACGGCGGCGATATCGAGGTAAAGGTCCGATCCCTGGACCCCGCAGGAGACCTGGCAGGTGGTGATGACCCGCCTGTTGCTGCTGAGGACCTCCTGACAGCAACAGGGCTCACATTCCTTATCCCTTCCCCAGAGCACTTTGTAACAGGGTTCTCCCATGGAGACCCGGTGCCGTTCCCGTACGGTCCTGTTGGCCCACAGGACCCGCTTGTTCCGGTCGGCGTGAAAGACGGCGTCCGGGATGGAATCGAGGATGTTGCGAAGGCGGGATTCCCGCTCCCTGATGGCAGCGGTCATCAGGTTGAAGGTCTCGGCCAGCATACGGATCTCACGGACCCCCTTCACCTCCACCTGCTGCTGGAAATCGCCCTCGCTCACCCGGGCCGCCACCTTGATCATCTCCTCGATGGGACGGGTGATGACCAGGGAAAAGCCCATCACCAGGGCCCAGAGCACGAGCAGCACCAGAACGCCGAAGGCCAGGGACTTCTGCTGAATGGTATTGATACCGTCGCGAATATAGGAGATATCGAGGATGACCCGGCAGTAACCGATGACCGCCTCGCCGATGCGGATGGGCTGAACGTTTTCCACCAGCCAGGTATCGAAATCCATCTCCAGCACCTGGCGGCCGCCTCCTCTTCTGAGGCGATCCACCGCCTGCAGGTGACCGCCCAGCCGCTCGGGCCGCGTGTCGGCAATGATGACACCGTCGGGTCCGGTAACGGTGATGGCCACTATATGGGCCCGGCGGCGGAAGGAAAAGATCGTGTCCTGAAGGGAGGCATAGTTCTCGGTGATGATATAATCGGAGACTGCAGAGGCGATGTCCCTGGTCACGGTGGCGGCGTAGTGGTGCAGGTGGTCCATGGCCTGCAGCCGGAACTGCCGCGTGTTGAAATAGATAAAGGTGACGATGATGACCAGGGTGATCAGGGAAACCGCCAGAACAAGGAC
>JALSNC010000184.1 GCA_026987195.1 Desulfobulbaceae bacterium
TCGTTAAGGTGCCATTTCCTCTCCACCGCTCTGGATCGCCAGTGGGCAAGTGAACAGACTGGATGTCAACCACTTGAAAACACGTTGTAAACATGGGGGCAACCTGCTACAGTGCGATTCTATGAATAAGTTCGATCGCATCTACGAACTTCGGGCTGTCTTCCATGCCCGCCGCCATCCCGTCTCCCTGGCCCAACTCGCCGAGACCCTGCAATGCTCCCCCGCCACCGTCAAGCGGCTCATCGCCAAGCTGCGCCATGAGCTTGGCGCTCCCATCCGCTACGATCCCCGGCGCAACGGCTATATCCTGGAGCAGGAGTCCTGCGGGCCCTACGAGCTGCCCGGCCTCTGGTTCTCTGTCTCCGAACTCCAGGCCCTGCTGACCATCCATGAGCTGCTTGCCAACCTGCAGCCGTCCATCCTGCATGCCGAATTCAGCAGTCTCAGGCAACGCATCGAAGCGATCCTTGCCGCCAACCATGTTGCCACCGGTGAGCTTGCCCGCCGCTTCCGGATCATCGGTGTTGGTATCCGCGCCTGCCGCTCCGATCATTTCAGGATCGTGGTCAGCGCCACTCTTCAGCGCCGCCGCCTGGCCTTACGCTACCATGGCCGGGAAAAAGACCTGCAGACCAGCCGTCTCGTCTCACCACAGCGGCTCGTCTATTACCGGGAAAACTGGTATCTCGATGCCTGGTGCCATGAGCGTGACGGTCTGCGCACCCTTGCCCTGGAGCGAATCCGTTCCATCAGGATGACCGACGACCGGGCCATGGACGTGCCGGATGACCGGCTCGACAGCTACTATGCTCCCTCTTTCGGCATCTTTGCCGGGCCGCCAAAGCAGACCGCCATTCTACGCTTCACCCCGGAACGTTCCCGTTGGATCGCCGAGGAACGCTGGCACCCTGACCAGCAGGGCACGTTTACCGACGACGGCTCCTATGAACTGGCCCTGCCTTTCTCAGACAGTCGCGAACTTATCCTTGACATCCTCCGTTATGGACCGGATGTGGAGGTCCTGGCGCCGGCATCCCTGCGGCGGGATGTGGTGGCTCGTCTGGAGGCAGCCCTGAAAAAATATGAAAAAAAGTGAGCAGTGGATCAGATTTTGCGCCAGGGGGTGTGCTAAATGCATAGGTAGACGCTGCTGGAAAAGAGCAAACGACCAAGCTGGAGGACACACATGATGGCGTACAGGGATTTTTTCCGGCAACTCACCGGGTATACGCCCTTCAGGTACCAGGAAAGGCTGGCCGACGGACCATGGCCGGAACTGCTGGAGGTGCCCACCGGTCTGGGCAAGACCGCCGCCGTTGTGATCGCCTGGCTGTACAGGCGGATGAACGGTGATGTGCATACGCCGGCCCGCCTGGTTTACTGCCTGCCCATGCGGGTCCTGGTGGAGCAGACCAGGGAAAACACGCAACAGTGGCTCTCCCGGGCCGCTCCACTGTTCAAGGAGGCCGGGGCGGATCTGCCCGGGGTCTCTTCGCTCATGGGCGGCGAGCACGACACGGCCTGGGCCGGCCAGGCCGACAGGCCGGCCATCATCATCGGCACCCAGGACATGCTGCTCTCGCGGGCCCTGATGCGGGGGTACGGTATGAGCCGCTACCTGTGGCCGGTCCATTTCGCCCTGCTCCACAACGATGTCCTGTGGGTCTTTGACGAGATCCAGCTCATGGGGGCCGGACTTGCCACCTCGGCCCAGCTCGAGGCCTTCCGCCGTGCCCTGGGAACGGCCAGGCCGGGCCGCAGCCTCTGGATGTCCGCGACCCTGAACCCGGCCTGGCTTGCGACTCTGGATCTGGGCCCGCATATGCACTCCTTCCGCCGTATGGCCCTGGAACCGAACGAGGAACAGGATACGGTCGTCTGCCGGCGACGCAGCGCTGCCAAGCGGCTTATGACGGCGGCCACCACGCTTACCCGCAGCAACCGGAAAAGCAGGGCCGGGGAGTATGCGGCCAGCCTGGCCCAGGAGATCCTCGCCGCCCATGTCCCCGGCACCACCACCCTGGTGGTTCTCAACAACGTGGCCAGGGCCCAGGCCCTGCTTTCTGCCCTGGACCGGATGGGACCGGGGGCAGAGACCCTGCTGGTCCATTCCCGTTTCCGGCCGCCGGAACGTGCCGAGCTCAACCGCGCGCTTACCATCGAACCCGACGCCGCCGGGCCGGGCCGGATCATTGTCGCCACCCAGGCCGTGGAGGCTGGTGTGGATATCAGCAGCCGGGTCCTGTTCACCGAGCTTGCTCCCTGGTCTTCCCTGGTCCAGCGGTTCGGCCGCTGCAACCGGTATGGCGAGGCCGGGGCGGCGGGCGGCCTGGTCGTGTGGATAGACATCGAGCCGGACACGGGGCTCGAGCTGCCCTATACGTCCGGGGACATGGACGGCGCACGGCAACGGCTAGCTCGCCTTGTCGGCGTCAGCGCGGCCGAGTTGCCCGCGGTGGATGATCCTGTTCCGGTCCAGCCGCTCTTGCGCAGGCGCGACTTCCTGGACCTGTTCAATACCGATCCTGATCTCTCCGGTTTTGATGTTGATATCTCGCCCTACATCCGGGATACCGCTGACACGGACATCCAGTTCTTCTGGCGTGACCTGGACGGGGATCCGTCCCCGGAGATTACGCCCAGCCGTGATGAACTCTGCCGGGCATCTCCCGGTCAGGCGGCGGAACTGCTGAAACGGTTGAAAAAAGGGTCCCTGACGCCTTATGCCTGGGACAGTCTGGACGAGCGATGGCTGCCGTTCCGGGGCAGGATTCGGCCCGGCCTGGTCCTGCTCCTGGATTGCGCGGCAGGCGGCTATTGCCGCCGGTACGGCTTCCAGCCCGGCAGCAGGGAGCCGGTGAAACCGGCACCGTCGGCAGGACAGAGCGGGCCGGACGGGTATAGCAGTGACTGGCGCAGCCGGACGACCGTTCCCGTATCCCTGGAGCGTCACCTGGACAATACCCTTGCCCTGGCCAGGGAATTCTGCCAGCGGCTCGGCCTGACCGGAGACGCAAAGGAGGCCGTGCTCACCGCGGCTGCCCGGCATGATGTCGGCAAGGCCATGGCCGTGTTCCAGGCCACCATGCATGGCTGTTCCATGGAAGAGGCCGGCGCGCGGCGGCCGCTGCTGGCCAAGTCGGCCCTGAACGGTCGTCACCGGCGCCGGTACTTCCGTCATGAGGTGGCCTCCATGCTGGCCTGGCTGTCACGGGCCCGGCCCGGTCCCGGCACCGACCTGGTGGCCTACCTTATTGCCGCCCACCACGGCAAGGTGCGGATGTCGCTGCGGGCCATGCCCGGGGAACAGGCGCCGTCCCCGGGCCTCGGTCCCTGCTATGCCAGGGGTGTCTGGGAAGGCGAAGAACTGCCCGGGGTCGAGCTGCCCGGCGGGGATACCTCCCCGGCCACCAGGATGGACCTTGCGGTGATGGAACTGGGCCGGGGCAAGGCAGGGATGTCCTGGACCGAACGGACTTGGCGTCTTCTTGAGCACCACGGCCCTTTTCGTCTGGCCTGGCTGGAGACCCTGGTCCGGCTGGCGGACTGGCGGGCCTCGGCGGAAGAACAGGAGGTGTGACAATGCCCCATGAACATTCCCTGGCCGGCTGCATGCCCACGCCGCTGGCCCGCTATCTGAAGGCCCTCGGCATCCTGCGCCTGGTGGCGGAACAGAAGGATGGCTCGGCCACCGGGCACTGGCAGGGTGACAGGTTTCTCCTGGGTACCTGCATGGCGACCGATGAACTGGAACATTTTTTTCTCGAGGAATACCGGCCAACGCCGATCATTGCGCCATGGAACGGTGGCAGCGGATTTTACCCTAGGGACAACAAGGCCGGCGTCGACGGCCTGGCAGGATCATCGACCAGCCGGCTCGGTCCGTACCGGGAGGTTATCGCCATTGGGCAGCGCCTGGTGGGCGGTCGGGAAAAGAGCCCGAAAAACGAGGAAAAACATCTCCTGCTCTCCAGATTGCGGGCTACCTTGCCCGACAGCGCCCTGGCCTGGCTGGATGCCGCCGTGCTCCTGGCCGGTGACAGGACCGAGTATCCGCCCCTGCTCGGCACGGGCGGCAATGACGGACGCCTTGACTTCACCAACAACTTCATGCAGCGCATCATCGAGGTGATGTCGCCGGCCGATGGCCGACCCACAGCCCTGGCCGCTGCCTGGCTGCGTGGCAGTCTTGCCGGCAGTGCAACGGCCGGCCTGCTCGGCAGGGCCATCGGCCAGTTCGCGCCCGGCCAGGCCGGCGGCCCCAATGGCACCACCGGATTCGAGGCCGGTTCCCTGCTCAACCCGTGGGATTTCATCCTCATGCTTGAGGGCGGGCTCCTGTTTGCCGGCTCCGCCACCCGCCGTCTGGAGAGCCACGGGAACGCGGCCCCGAGTTTTCCGTTCACGGTTCGCGCCACGGGTAGCGGATCCGGCGGTGCCGGTCCGGCTGACGAGGCAGCTTCCCGGGCGGAGATCTGGCTGCCGCTCTGGCAGCAGCCTGCCTCGTTGCCTGAACTGCGGATCCTCTTTGCCGAGGGCAGGATCACGGTAGGGAGACGGCCGGCCGCGGATGGCCTGGATGTCGCCCGGGCCGTCGGATCCCTCGGGGTTGACAGAGGTATTGCCCTGTTCCAGCGCTACGGATTCTTCAGACGCTCCGGCAAGGCCTACCTCGCCACACCGCTGGGACGGTTCCGGGTCAGCCGCCGGCCTGAAAGCAGCCTGGTGGATCAACTCGACCGGGGGGGCTGGCTGGACATACTGCGTAGATTCGCACGCCGTGACAACGCCCCGGCCGTTGCCAGGCACCTGGTACGTCGGCTGGAAGACGAGATCTTTGCCCTGACCGGTGGCGGCGGCCGGCCCGTGGTGCAGAACCTTGTCATCCTTCTGGGGCGTATCCAGAGGATCCTTGCTGCCGGAGCCGCTTTTCGTGAGACCGTGCCGCCCATGCCCTTGCTCGGGCCGGAATGGGTCTCTGCGGCCGACGACGGCTCCTTGGAGTTCCGGATCGCCTGCGCCCTGGCCGGCCTGGAGGAGATGCGCGCCTATGTCCTGCCGATCGGTGCAGAGCAGGGCATGGACCGTGCGGCCTGGCGGAAAGGTAGTGTCCGGGCGGTCTGGAGCAGCGGAAATCCCGTGCTGTCCCTGGCGCGCATCCTGGAGCGCCGCCTGCTTGATGCCAGCCGGGACCCGGCTGCGCTCTCTCCCTTTGCCGGCAGGCCGGTGGCCCGCCTTGACGAGGTACTGGCCTTTCTGGCCGGGGAGACCGATGACATGCGTCTTGCGGCCCTGTTCAACGGCCTGGTCAACATCCGGTTGCCCCCTTCGCTGGTCCGCCGCTCCCGTGGTGGCATTGTCCAGCCGCCGGCCGCGTTTCGGGTGCTTCTGCCCCTCTATACGGCGACAGAAGACCTGCACCGGGCAGGCCTGCTGCCGGAATCCGCCCACATGGTGCTGCCCGGCACCATCACGCGCCTGCTGATGTCGGCCAACCGCCACCAGGCCGGCCGGGCTGTGGCCATGGCTTGGCGGCGTCTGGCCATGGCCGGCATGCGACTGCCACCGGGCGCGTCTCCGGAACCACTCAATATCGATTACATTCGTCTGGCCGCTGCCCTGCTGCTCCCCTTGGGAGTGTCCGATCTCAGGCATATCTGCAGGCCGTTTCTTGAAAATGTGGATCAGTCCACCAGTCACAATCACCAAGGAGTATCCCATGACGCTTGATTTTTCCGCCCTTGACACTTCTCCCCGCCTGTTGCTCGAGGCCGATCTCAGGCCTCTGCAGGGCACCCGTTTCCAGCCCACCGGTTTCCCCGACCTGGGAGCGGCCCGTTACGATGGTCCGGATGGCCGGCCCATGCTGCTGGTGGAGTCGGCCCAGTCCATGGCCAACCGGCTCGAGTCGGTGTGCTGGGACACCGCTGCCGGCGACTGGCAGCCGCCCTTGCGCGGTCTTCCCTATATCAGGGTGGAGGACGGGGATGGCCGGATGCTGACCAGCTCGGTGCTTGAGGCACACCGGATCAATTCGCCCTATATCCTCGAGGGCCAAGACCGATCCGTGCTGGATATCCTGAAGCAGGAACTGTCGGACAGGAACGAGGGCGTCGTGGATATCCGCAAGCTCGCCAGGGTACTCCTGCGGCTGGACATCAACAGCCTTGTGCACGGGGTCTTTCTGTCCAAGAAGGAGCTGTCCGGCGGTCGGCTGCGGCTGCCGCGCATCCTGTCGGCCTTTATCGAGGCCGCAGATGTCCGGGTGGCGCAGTCGGGCGGCGTGAAGAACGACCAGATCAACCCCTCCGGCGACACCGGTCGGGGCTTTGGCAATGTTCCCTTTTCCCGCGACGAGTACACATCACCACGCATCACTGCGTATCTCAATATCGACCTGGCCCAGTTGCGGGGGTTGCGTCTGGGAAAGGCAGCGGAGAGCCTGCTTCTGGGGCTGATGGCTTACAAGATCCGGCTTTTCCTCAAAGATGGGCTACGGCTGCGGACCGCCTGTGACCTTGACCTGGAAGAACTGCGGGTCACCCGGCCGGCCAGCTTTGCTCTGCCCGGCCTGGAAGAACTCGAGAATCTCCTGCCGGAGCTCATCGAGACGGCTGCAGGGGAGGGCCTTTTTGCCGATCCCCCTGTCACCATGGTCACCTGGAGGAAGTGAGATGCTGGCCATAGGCTTTCGTTTCCTTGGCGGCCGGTACCATGCCACGCCCTGGGGGCGTCATGTCAACGAGGCCGACGTCGAATGGCCGCCCTCGCCCTGGCGCATTGTCCGGGCCCTGGCCGCGACCTGGCACCGAAAGGTCGATCACGACAGGTTCGCGGAACCACTGCTTGCCTCCCTGCTAGAGGTTCTCGGCAGCGAACTGCCTGCGTACCGGCTGCCCATGGGCGTCCATTCGCATGTTCGCCACTACATGCCGCTTCGTAAGGGGAAGGGGGAGGGCAGGGTCTTGGTCTTTGATGCCTTTGTCCGGCTTTCGTCCGACGATGAGCTGGTAGCCTGCTGGCCGGACCTGAAACTCGGCAGAGAAGAGACCCGGCTCCTGGACCTGCTTGTCGAGGCCCTCTCCTGTCTGGGTCGTGCCGAGAGCTGGGTCGAGGCCCGGCGATTGCCGGATTGGCAGGGAATACCCGATTGCCGGCCGGTTGATGAGAGTTCGGGGCTGGAGCCCGGCGGCACGGACGAACTGGTTCCCCTGCTCTGTCCCCTGCCGCCGGATGAGTACAGGGCCCGGCGGCAGGAGATGCTTGCCGGCAGGGCAGGGAGGACGAAGAAGATGCGCAAAACGCTGCCGGAATCGTGGCTGGCCGCGATCTCCCTGGAGACCGCCGATCTGCAGAGAGCCGGGTGGAGCCGGCCGCCGGCGGCCAGAGAGGTGCTTTATCGGCGGCCGGCCGGCAGCCTGATCTCCGCTGCCCCTGCATCCAGGACCGTTGGGCCGCAACCAAAGGTCATAACCTTCCTTCGGTTTGCCCTTTACGGCCGGCCCCTGCCACGGATGGAGGAAGCGGTCAGGATCGGCGAGCTGGCCAGGGCGGCCTGTATGCACCTGGCGCAAAAACACCTGGGCCGGGTGCCTGCAGCTCTCTCCGGCCATGGCCTGGATCGCTCGCCATGCCATCAGCACGCCTTTTTTCTTGCCGAGCCTGACAACCGGGGGAAGATACAACATCTGCTGATCCATGTCCCGGCCGGACTGGCGGCTGACGAACTGGCGCCCCTGCAGGGATTGAGCCGACTCTATGATGGCCGGGGGCGCGAGTGGCAGGTCCTGTTCGAGGGGGCCGGAGGCTCAGCAGTCCTCGACGGTGTTGTTCCCTATGCGGCAAGGGTCCAGGTCTGGCGATCCCTGACACCCTACCTGCGGCCCTGGCACCGCAAGAAGCGGTTCGACACTAATGAGCAGATTCGGCGGGAGTGTCGACTACGCGGCCTGCCCGAGCCGGTGGAGGTCAGCCTGCTGTCGGCTGTGTACCTGGGAGGGCGTCCCCGGAGGGCCGTGCATTTCCGGCGTTTTCGTAGCAAAAAAGGGCTCATGCAGCCCGATACCGGCGGCAGCCTGGTCAGGCTCGTGTTTCCCCGCCCGGTCCAGGGTCCCCTGGCCTTGGGATTCGGTTGTCATTACGGGCTGGGCCTGTTTGTGCCCGAAAACAGGTGAGTCGTATGAACCTGAAACCAGTGGTTGGAGTGGATAGGAAAAATCGTGAGGGTTTTGATCGTCCGGACACGAAACAGGAGCTCTCCAGTGGGGATCTTGTGATATGCGAGGTATGTGGCGGCAAGATTTCGCGATTTGCGAAAGTCTGTCCCCACTGTGGCGATCCCGTGCTCCACGAGAACCTGTCTGCAGGCCTGGACGGATGTCTGCAGGCGCTGTTGCGGGCCGGCCTCGGGCTTGTTTTTCTCTACGTCTTGGTGTCGGCAGGCTGTTCTTCCCTGTTAAAATCCTGCGGAATGCAGTGAGGGAGTATTATGGAACAGGGTTCTTATATCCCGGTCCGTATGGTCAACGAGTATGTTTATTGTCCCAGGCTGGCCTACCTGGAATGGGTCCAGTGCGAGTGGGCCGATTCGGCAGATACCGTGGACGGCAGATTTGTCCACCGCAGGGTGGACCGGGCAATTGGCGATATGCCGCCGGCAGCCGAGTTGGCGGAAGCAGAGTCCATGGAGGCACGGGCGGTGCATCTTGCCTCGGACGAACTGGGCATCGTGGCCAGGTTCGACCTTGTCGAGGGTGCAGACGGCCGGGTGGTGCCGGTGGATTACAAGCGGGGCAAGCGACCGCATGTGGCCCGCAGAGTTTACGACCCGGAACGAGTCCAGCTCTGCCTCCAGGGGATGATTCTTCGGGAACAGGGCTATAAATGCGACGAGGGGATTATTTATTTTGCCGGCAGCCGGGAACGGGTACGGGTGGCCTTTGACCGGGAACTGCAGGAGCAGGCCCGCGCCGCTGTCCGGGGTGTGCGAACCATGGCTGCATCGGGCGAGATGCCGGAGCCCCTGGAAGACAGTCCACGCTGCCCGCGTTGCTCTCTGGTGGGGATCTGTCTGCCCGACGAGGTGAGGTTTCTCAACCGACGTCAGCATCCGCCCCGTCCCCTGGCCGTGGCCGTGGACGATGCCCTGCCGGTATATGTCCAGTCCCATCGCGGCAAGGTGGCGAAAAAGGGTGACGAGCTGGTGATTTCCACCGGTGACGACGGGACTGGGATAAGGGCCCGACTTGGCGAGACCTCCCAACTGGTGCTCCTGGGCAATGTCTATCTGACCACACCCTGCCTGCACGAGCTGCTTCGGCGGCAGATCCCTGTCTCCTGGTACAGCTACGGCGGCTGGTTCCTTGGCTGGAGCAGCAGCACCGGCCATCGTAATGTCGAGCTGCGTACGGCCCAGTATCGGGCCAGTTTCGATGGTGTCCGCTGCCTGGAGCTGGCAAGGACCTTTGTCCGGACCAAGATCCTCAACTGCCGGACCCTGCTCCGGCGCAACTGGAGAGGCGGCGAGAAACCCCGGCAATTGCTGGTGGAAATGCGGGAGGATGCCGAACGGAGCAGGCGCGCGAAGACATTGGAGGAACTTCTCGGTGTCGAGGGCGCGGCAGCGGCCCGTTATTTTGGTTCCTTTGGCCGTATGCTCCGGGACGATGGCCGTGCCTGCAATCGCTTCGACTTCCTGGGGCGCAACCGCAGACCTCCTGTCGATCCTGTCAATGCTCTGCTGTCCTTCGGCTATGCCATGCTGGTGCGGCATTGGACCGTGACCCTTGCCGGGGTGGGCCTGGATCCCTATCGGGGGTTTTACCACCAGCCCCGATACGGCCGGCCCGCCCTGGCCCTGGATCTGATGGAGTCATTCCGTCCCCTGATCGTCGATTCGTGCGTGATCCGCAGTATCAATAATGGCGAGATACGCAAGGAGGACTTCGTCGAACGAGCCGGAGCGGTGGCATTGAAGGACAGGGGCCGGAAAAAGTTCATCGCCGCCTTTGAACGAAGACTCGGCCAGGAGATCACCCACCCGGTGTTCGCCTACCGGCTTTCCT
>JALSNC010000185.1 GCA_026987195.1 Desulfobulbaceae bacterium
TGGGATTTTGAATATATACGGAAAAACATGCCGTTTCATGATCTCGTCCACGAGGTGCTCTCCAGTCCTTTTCCCCATTTCGTGGTCCTGGACGAGCAGGACCGGCTGGCCGGGGTGCTGACCCTGCGGGATATCCGTGCCCTGCTCGCCGATCCGGAGTATGATGGCGAAGGCGTGGTCGCCGGCGACCTGATGCAGCGGGAGGTGGTCACCGTGCGCGAGGACCAGAACCTGGAGGAGGCCTTTCACCTTTTCTCCCGGGGCAATTTTTCCTTTCTGCCGGTGATCTCGGCCACGGATCCGGAGCGGGTGGTGGGGTGCCTGAAAAAGGACGACCTGCTCACGGCCTACAACCAGCACGTGCTGCGGGACCAGGTGGAGCCCTCGGCCCGCTGGATCTGCACCCTGCCGGAGTGCGGCACGCGGAAGAGCACGGGAGGCGAACGTCCCTCCCGCAGACACAAGACGGAGAAGACACCATGAGTGATTTTGTCTACCAGGACCCCTTTCCCCTGGCCGAAGATACCACCGACTACCGGCGGCTGCCCGGGTCAGAAGAATATGTCGCCCTGGAGCGGTTCCGGGACCGGGAGGTGCTGGTGATCGAGCCCCGGGCCCTGGCCGAGCTCGCCCGCCAGGCCATGCACGATGTCTCTTTTCTCCTCCGCCGCAGCCACAACGAGAAGGTGGCCGCCATCCTCGAGGATCCCGGCGCATCGGACAACGACCGGGCCGTGGCCCTGGCCATGCTGCGCAACGCCGAGATTGCGGCCCGGGGAATCCTGCCGGTGTGCCAGGATACCGGCACTGCCATCGTCATCGGCAAAAAGGGACAGCAGGTCTGGACCGGCTGCAACGACCACGAGGAGATCAGCCGCGGCATCTTCACCACCTACAGCCGTGAAAACCTGCGCTATTCCCAGCTTGCGCCACTCACCATGTTCGACGAGGTCAACACCGGCACCAACCTGCCGGCCCAGATCGATATCTATGCCGCCGGCGGCAGCAAGTATACCTTTCTTTTTGTGGCAAAGGGCGGTGGCAGCGCCAACAAGACCTTCCTCTACCAGGAGACCAGGGCCCTGCTCGAACCCGATACCCTGTTTGATTTCCTGGTCAGCAGGATGAAGACCCTGGGCACGGCGGCCTGTCCGCCCTACCACATTGCCTTTGTCATCGGCGGCACCAGCGTGGAGGCAAATACGAAACTGGTCAAGCTGGCCAGTACCGGTTACCTGGACAGCCTGCCCGCAAGCGGCAACGAGTATGGCCGCGCCTTTCGCGACCACGACCTGGAACAGCGGCTGCTGCAGGCCAGCCGGGAGCTGGGCATCGGTGCCCAGTTCGGGGGGAGGTTCTTTGCGCACGACGTGCGGGTGCTCCGCCTGCCGCGTCATGGTGCCTCCCTGCCGGTGGGTCTGGGCGTCTCCTGCTCGGCCGACCGCAATATCAGGGCCCGTATCGACCGTGAGGGCCTGTGGCTCGAACGACTCGATACCGACCCGGGCAGCCTGATCCCGGAACGATACCGCGGCCGGGAGGACACGGATGCGGTACGCATCGATCTGGCGCGGCCCATGGCCGAGATCCTGGCCGAGCTGGGCCGCTACCCGGTCGCCACCCGTATCCTGCTCACCGGAACCATCATCGTGGGGCGCGACATTGCGCACGCCCGCTGGAAGGCGCTCCTGGACGCGGGCCGGCCCTTGCCCGACTACCTGAAGAATCACCCGGTCTACTATGCCGGCCCGGCCAAGACCCCGCCGGGCAGACCCTCGGGCTCCTTCGGTCCCACCACCGCCGGCCGCATGGACTCCTATGTCGAACTCTTGCAGAGCCACGGCGGTTCCCTGGTCATGATCGCCAAGGGCAACCGTTCACCGCAGGTCACCGAGAGCTGCCGTCGCCACGGCGGGTTCTACCTGGGCTCCATCGGCGGGCCGGCCGCCCTGATCGCCGAGGAAAACATCGAAGAGGTGGCGTGCATCGACTACCCGGAGCTGGGCATGGAGGCGGTCTGGCGGATCGAGGTCAGGGATTTCCCCGCCTTCATCCTGGTGGATGACAAGGGCAATGATTTCTTTGCCGGCCTGGTGTAGCGCCTGCCGGGGACCTCGTTCCTGATCCGGTGCCATGGTACAAGCGTCGCTGACCCGCTCCCGGTGGCTTGCCTGTCTCCCGGTCCCGGTCATTGTCCTGCTGTTCCTCTCCGGCCTGGCCCTGGTGACCGGCTCGCCGGGGTTTCGCCTGGAGAAGACCCAGCAGGGACTGCTGATCTCGCAGGTGGTGGAACCGCTCAACCCGGTGCGGCCCGGAGACGTGATCGTCGCCGTGGACGGGACCCCCTATCACCGGCTGCTGGCAGCCCTGTTCACCGGCCCCCGCCACCTCGCGCCCCCCGCCACCGTCACCCTGCTCCGGGACGGCGAAAGGCTGCATATTCCCCTTGCGGTCCGGCCGGTGGGCCTGCCGGCCTACCTGGCCATTGCCTGGCCGCACCTGCTTCTTGTCTCGGTCTTTCTTCTTCTGGGCGTGATCGCCCTTCTCCGGGCGCCGTCCGGCCAGCCGGCCCATCTTTTCTTTGTCCTGCTCTGCGGGTTCGCCACCTCCATTGCCTCGACCATCGCCTCCCACTTCGGCCTCCTGCAGCCGGTGGCCGTGTCGGCGAGTTTCTTTGTCATCATGGTCAGCAACTGGATCGCCTTCGGGGCCTGGGCCCATTTTGTCTGCCGTTTCCCGGTCGAGCGGGACCTGCTGGCCGGCAGGCCCTGGCCCATCCCCCTGTTCTACCTCCTGCCGCCCCTGCTTGCGGCCACGGTGGCCCTGGACCGGGCCGGCCTGGCCCCTGGTTTCTGGGGCTGGATGCAGCGGTTGCGCAACGCCGGTGCGCCATTGATCATCGTCGGCGCCTTTGCCAAGCATCTGGCCGATTATTTGCGCCTGCCAGCGGGGTTTGCCAGGAACCAGCTCAAGCTTTCCCTGGCCGCCTACTGGTTGACCTTTGGCCCCTATCTCTTCCTCTACCTGCTGCCCAACCTGCTGGCCGACCACCCCCTGATCCCCTTCCGCTGGATCATCCTGTCCGCCCTGGTCCTGCCGGCCGCCTACCTGGTGGCCCTGCTCCGGCACCGGCTGCTCGGTATCGACCGGATGATCAGCCGCCTGCTGGCGCACCTCATCCTGATCATTGCCCTGACCCTGGTCTATTCCGGTTTTCTGGTCGGGCTCAGGCACTGGCTCTGGGGCCGCGAGATCGTTGCCGAGAACCTGTTTCTGCTCTTCATCATCGTCGTGGCCCTGTTGTTCAATCCCCTGGCCCGGATGGTGCAGCGGTTCATCGAGCGGGTCATCTTCCGCAACCGGGTCGATGACTCCTTGCTGCTGGCCCGTTTCAGCCGCAGGATGGCCTCGTGTCTCCGCATGGATGACCTGGTACGGATTCTGACCCTGGACCTGGCCGCGGATTTCAATCTCAGCAGGGCAGCGCTTCTGCTGCTGAACGACCGGGACAGCCGCCTGTACCCGGAAGGGAGCGATCCGGGCGGTGTCTCCTGGCCGGAGAGCCGACTGGTCGGCCGGCTGGCCGATACCGGCGGCTACTGCTTCACCCTGGGAACAGAAGATGATCCCGAACTGGACCGGGAGCTTGCGCTGATCCGGGCGGCGGGGTATCCTCTGGTCCTGTCCCTGCAGGGAAGCGGCCGTCTTCTCGGCCTTCTCCTGGCCGGCGCGCGCCGGGACGGCCACCTGTTCGGTGACCAGGACATCCGCACCTTTTCCACCCTGGCCAACCAGGCTGCCGTGGCCCTGGAGAATGCCCGGCGGTACGATTCGCTGGTGCAGAGCAGGAAGAGCATGGAGAAGCTGTTCGCCAAGGTGGTGCAGAGCGAAAAGATGGCTGCCCTGGGCGAGATGACCGCGGTCCTGGCCCATGAGCTGAAGAATCCCCTTGGCATCATCCGCAGCTCGGCCCAGTACCTGGCCGGCGGCAACCGGCCCGTCGGGGTGCGGGAAGAGATGCTGCACTATATCATGGACGAGGTGGACAACCTGAACCGGGTGATCTCCAGCCTGCTGGGACTGGCCCGGTTCCGGCCACCGGTCCTGGCACCGGTGGACCTGGGGCGGGAACTGCCCGCCCTGGCAGGTCGCTGGCAGCGCTCCGGGGACCATGATCCGGCGGTGGAGATCGTCGTCAGCGTGCCGGAGGACCTGCCGGTCATCCATGGCGATTTCAAACAGCTCGAACAGGTGATGCTCAACCTGGTGCGCAACAGCGAAGAGGCCATGGCCGGCGGCGGCAGGATCGAGATCAGTGCCCGGGGGCAGGGGCAGGGGGTCGAGCTTTCGGTCCGGGACACGGGGCCCGGTATCGCCGACGAGGACCTGGACAACGTGTTCCGGAAGTTTTTCACCACCAGGGAGAAGGGGCTGGGCCTCGGATTGCCGATCTGCCGCCAGATCGTCCGGGCCCATAATGGCGAGATACGCCTGGCCAACGGCAGGGGCGGCGGTACCGTCGCGACGGTCCTGCTTCCCCTCCATCCCCTGGGTGTGCCGGATACCGGGCTTGCGGAAAGGTAGTTCAAGGTGGTTGCCGATGGCGGTGAACTGTTACGAAAAATTTCGGGACAGGGTATGAGGGAAAAGGGAAAGATTCTGGTCATCGAGGACGAGGAGCGCATGCGGCGGCTGCTGGAGCTGGTCCTGGCCGATGCCGGGTACCAGGTGCAGGGGGCGGCCGACGGGCAGTCCGGGATCGGGATCTGGCACCGGTGGCGGCCGGACGTGGTGGTGAGCGACCTGAAGATGCCCCGCATGGACGGCCTGGAGGTGCTCCGTTTCCGCAACCGGGAGTTTCCCGGCGTGCCCCTGGTCCTGCTCACCGCCTTTGGCACGGTGGATACCGCGGTGGCGGCCATGAAGGAAGGGGCCTTTGACTACCTGACCAAGCCGGTGGACAACAACCGGGTCCTGGAGGTGGTGGCCCGGGCCATGAGCCGCTGCTGCCGGGCCGCAGGCCATGCCATGGTCGGCTCGCCGTCCTTCCTGCGGCAACTGGAGCGGGAGATCGCCCTGGTGGCAGGGACCGATTCCGCGGTCCTGGTCACCGGCGCCTCGGGTACCGGCAAGGAGCTGGTGGCCCGGGCCATTCATCATCAGTATGGTTCACCGGAGGCCCCGTTTGTCCGGGTCAACTGCCCGGCCATTCCCGGTGATCTCCTGGAGAGCGAACTGTTTGGTCATCGGCGCGGCGCCTTTACCGGCGCTGTCGACCACCGGCCCGGTTCCTTTGTTCTGGCCGACGGGGGCACGCTCTTCCTCGACGAGATCGGTGATCTGCCCCTCGCCCTGCAGCCCAAGCTGCTGCATGCCGTGGAAGAGAAAACCGTGCTTGCCGTGGGGGCCGCCCGGCCGCGGAAGGTGCAGGTCAAGATCGTCTCGGCCACCAACCGGGACCTGGAGGCCATGGTCGGGGAGGGGCGGTTCCGGGAGGATCTCTTCCACCGGCTCAACATTCTTCACATCCGTCTCCCGCCCCTGCGGGAACGGGCAGAAGATATCGCCCGGCTGGCAGACCATTTCCTGGCCGGCTTTGCGGCCCGCTACGGCCGGCCGGTGGCTGTTCTCGACAGCGGGGCCCTGGCGCAGATGCAGGAGTATGAGTGGCCCGGCAATATCCGCGAGCTGCGGAACGTCCTGGAACGGCTGGTCCTGGAGGGACACGAGACGATCGCGGCGCACTGCCTGCCGGACAGGATCCGCACCGGCAAACGGCAGAAGGTGTCTTGCCCCGGGCCGGAAGCAGGCATGGACCTGGCGGCACAGGAGCGGGCGCTGATCATGGATGCCCTGGAGAAGAGCGACTGGAACCAGTCCCGGGCGGCGCGTTGCCTGGGCATCTCCCGCAACACCCTGCGCTATCGGATCAGAAAGCACGGGATACGGAGGTAAGCGCTCCCAGGGACCGCATCTTTGCACGGTCGTTCCTGCCCGCAGAGGTAGGCTATCGGAGTCTCGCTGCGCTCGCTTACCTGCGGCCAGGCACGCCTGCACAAATATGCACTACCTGTGAACGCTTACAGCCCTGAGGTCGTGAAAGCGCATAGTTGCCAACCCGGTGAGGGGTTACGGAGAGCCCGGACCGTGGGTCAGGGCTCGGTGTAGGAGATCCCGAGCCGGCCCGCGGTCCGGTCCAGCCAGATGATCCGGCCCCGGATCTGGACGGGATGACGTTCATGCTGCCGGTAGCGGTCCACCGCCGGCATGCAGATGACCTCGACCTCTGCCCCCGCTTCCAGGCCGGACAGGTCGGAACAGCTGATCTGCAGGCCACCCATGCCGGCATCCCGTGTCTCGCCGAAATGCCACTGGATGGAGCGGGCCGCCGGTGTCGGGCAGCGGAAGGAGATGGCAAGGCGTATGGGCCGGCGGTCATGTAGGCGCCGTTCTTCCGGTGACAGGGAGTATTTTCTCTTGTGATTCATAACAGGTTTCTCCGGCGGGAGGGGGACAGTCCGTAACAGTCCGCCGCTATCGGTGCATTGTTATCCGGCCGCAAGGGTACGGAGGCACGGGCAAAGGTGTTGCAATGGTACGGCAATATTTACAGCATATTTCGTGCCAGGGCCAGAGAAGGGGTGAGGGCGAATCGAAAATATGTCGTTATTCCGATGGGATCACTGAACGGTCAGGGGCCTGCCCAGACAGGGGGCCGGTCGGGCGGATATCGACAGGTGGTTGACCGGTGCAAATGCACCACCGGAACCGGTGCAAATGCACCGCTGTGGCGGTGGTCTCTCCGGCCGGTACGGAGGTATGCGTCCAGTAGTGTTGCCGGGCCGTGCAACACTCGTCCCTGGAGGCTGGCCGATGTTCGAGGGCCGATGCGGCCATGGCCGGGGAGTCCGGTCCGGTCCTGCCGGATTAGCCGGGAAAATTTTTTGTATTCGTGCTACGATCAGGGGGCAGCGTCTGGCTGAACCAGGGACGCCTGCCGGGAATTCGCGGGGTGAACCACCGGCCGGGCCGGTTTCACCCCGGGTCATGGAATCTTGAGCGGCCTGCCGTGTCCGGGCCGGAAAGGAACGAGTTATGGGAGCCATTGTCACCCGGTTCTACCGGAAGATAGATGCAGGTTTTGCCTACTGTTTTAATGTTGAATCATCACGTCCCCTTACGCCGGGGGAAACAGAGCGTCTCCGCCTAGTGCTGGCGGACGGCTTTCTGGCCGATACCGTGTCCACGGAGCCTGTTCTCGTCGGGGAACGGGTGGTGGAGGTGGGGCCGCGCCTCAATTTCGCCACTGCCTGGTCCTCCAACATGGTCTCCATCTGCCGGGCCATCGGCCTGGAATGCATCAGCCGGGTGGAGCGCTCGCGGCGCTACCTGGTCCCCGAAGGCGAAGACCTGCAGGCCTTCATCGACGCCCACCACGACCGGATGACCGAGTGCCACTATCCCGGGCCGCTCACCACCTTCGAGACCGGGGTCACCCCGGAGCCGGTCTACGAGGTGGACATGATGTCCGGGGGGCCCGATGCCCTGCTCGAGATTCCCGGCATCTCCATGGACGAGTGGGACCGCAATTTCTACTACGACTATTTCGTGGTCCGGCACAGGCGCAATCCCACCATCGTCGAGATCATGGATCTCAACAATGCCAACTCGGAACATTCGCGGCACGGCTTTTTCCGCGGCCGCCAGATCATCGACGGCCAGGAGCTGGACGAGACCCTGTTCGAGGTGGTCACCGCCACCCTGGAGGCGAATCCCGAGGGGTCGGTGGTGGCCTTCAAGGACAACTCCAGCGTGATCCGGGGACATGAGATCACCACCCTGCATCCCGAGCGGCCGGGCGAGCCCTCACCGCTCGTGCCCAGGAAGGTGCGCTACCACATGCTGCTCACCGCCGAGACCCACAACTTTCCCACCGGTGTCGCCCCCTTTCCCGGCGCCGAGACCGGGACCGGCGGCCGGATCCGCGACGTCCAGGCCACGGGCAGGGGCGGCTTTGTCATGGCCGGCACGGCCGGCTACTGCGTGGCCAATCTCCATATCCCGGGTTACGAACTGCCCTGGGAGAACCATTATACCTGCCCGGACAACCTGGCCCCGGCCCTGGAGATCGAGATCGAGGCCAGCAACGGCGCCTCCGACTATGGCAACAAGTTCGGCGAACCCCTGATCCAGGGCTTCACCCGTTCCTTTGACCTGCGGCTGGACAACGGCGAGCGTTGGGGCTATCTGAAACCGATCATGTTCACCGGCGGTATCGGCCAGATCGACGATCGCCACACCGAGAAGGCGGCCGAGGAAAAGGGAATGCTCATCGTCCAGGTGGGCGGGCCCGCCTACCGGGTCGGGTTCGGCGGCGGTGCCGCCTCGAGCATGCTCCAGGGCGAGAATGTCTCGGAGCTGGACTTTGACGCGGTCCAGCGCGGCGACGCCGAGATGGAACAGAAGATGAACCGGGTGATCCGGGCCTGCAACGAGATGGGCGACCGGACCCTCATCGACGTGATCCACGATCAGGGCGCCGGCGGCCCGGCCAATGTGCTCAAGGAGCTGGTGGAACACTCCGGCGGCTGGGTGGAGATCCGCAACATCCGGGTGGGGGACCCCACCATGAGCGTGCTCGAGATCTACGTGGCCGAGTACCAGGAGCGTAACGGCTTCCTGATCCGGCCGGAGAATATCGAGCGGTTCCAGGCCATCTGCGACCGGGAAAAGGTGGCCTGCGAGGTCCTGGGCCGGGTCACCGGTGATCTGCGCTTCGTGGTCCATGACGCCCTGGACGATTCCACGCCCGTGGACCTGGAACTGGACCGGGTCCTGGGCGGCATGCCGCAGAAGACCTTTACCGATTCGCGCCTCGATCCCGGCCTGGCACCGCTGGCGATCCCGGCCGGGCTGACGGTTCGCGAGGCCCTGTACAACGTGCTCCGCCTGGTCTCGGTGGGCTCGAAACGCTTTCTCACCTCCAAGGTGGACCGGGCGGTCACCGGTCTGATCGCGGCCCAGCAGTGCTGCGGTCCCCTGCAGTTGCCGCTCACCGATGTTGCCGTGGTGGCGCAGAGCCATTTCAGCCTGTCGGGTGGTGCCACGGCCATCGGCGAGCAGCCGATCAAGATGGTGGTGGATCCTGCCGCCGGCGCCCGCATGGCGGTGGGCGAGGCCATGACCAACCTGGTCTGGGCGAAGATCGACGATCCCGGACAGATCAAGTGCTCGGCCAACTGGATGTGGGCGCCCAAGCTGCCCGGCGAGGGCGCGGCCCTGAACGATGCGGCCCGGGCCATGCGGGATGCCATGATCGGCGTGGGCATGGCCGTGGACGGCGGCAAGGACAGCCTGTCCATGGCCACCATGGTCGGGGAGGAGACCGTCAAGTCGCCCCGGCAGCTTGTCATCTCCGCCTATGCGGCCATGCGTGATGTCCGCCGGGTGGTGACGCCGGACATCAAGGAGCCGGGCAGCCTCCTGCTGCTGCTTGACCTGGCGCCGGGCAGGAACCGGCTGGGCGCCACGGCCCTGGCCCAGACCCTGGGCCGCCTCGGCAACCAGGTGCCGGACCTGGAGGATCCTGGGCTGCTCAGGCGGGCCTTTGCCCTGGTGCAGGACCTGATCGGCCGGGACCTGGTCCTGGCCGGACACGACCGCAGCGACGGCGGGCTCATCACCACGGTCCTGGAGATGGCCTTTGCCGGCAACTGCGGCCTGGATATCGGCCTGCAGGGCCACGACCCTGCCCTGGCCGCACTCTTTTCCGAGGAACTGGGCCTGGTGCTGGAGTGCCGCCAGCAGGACCTGGATGCGGTCCGGACGCTGCTGGCCGAGGCGGATATTCCCTCCGCCATCCTCGGCACCACCTCTGCCGACAGGAGAGTCCGCATCCGGTACAACGGCGAGACCGTGCTCGACGAGGAGATGCCCCCGCTGCGGCAGTGGTGGGAGGAGACATCCCACCAGCTCGAGCGGCTGCAGATGAACCCGGCCTGTGCCGAGGAAGAGCGGCAGCAGATTTTCGACCGGCCAGGGCCCAGCTACCACGTTCCCTTTTCCCTGCAGGGGCTCGCCCCAAAGGTGTCTCTCTGTGGCGACAGTCCCCGGGTGGCCATCCTCCGCGACGAGGGGTCCAATTCGGACCGGGAGATGAGTGCCGCCTTCTTTGCCGCCGGCTTCGAGCCTTGGGACATCTGTATGACCGATCTCCTCGAGGGACGCGTCAGCCTGGAAGAGTTTCGCGGCCTGGCTGCGGTGGGCGGGTTCTCCTATGCCGACGTGCCCGAATCGGCCAAGGGCTGGGCTGCAGCCATCCTGTTCAACGAGAAGCTGCAGACGATGTTCCAGGCATTCTACGAGCGCGACGACACCTTCACCCTGGGTATCTGCAACGGCTGCCAGCTCTTCGCTCTCCTGGGCTGGGTGCCCTTTCGGGGCCTGGAGGCGGAACGGCAGCCCCGTTTTGTCCGCAATACCTCCGGTCGTTTCGAGTCCCGCTGGGTGACGGTCAGGGTCCGGCACAGCCCGGCCATCATGCTGCGTGGCATGCAGGATCTCGTTTTCGGCATCCATGTCGATCACGGTGAAGGCAGGCTCCATTTTCCCGATCCGGACCTGCGGGCACAGGTGGAGGCCGATCACCTGGTGCCGCTGGTCTATGTGGACGACCGGGGTGCGGCCACGGAGCGCTATCCCTTCAATCCCAACGGCTCGCCCGGCGGCTGGGCCGGGCTCTGCTCCCCGGACGGACGCCATCTTGCCATGATGCCGCACCCGGAGCGGGCCTTTCTGCCCTGGCAGTGTCACTGGCTGCCGACAGAGATGCGGAACCAGGAGGCCTCGCCCTGGCTGCAGATGTTCCGCAATGCCTGGACCTGGTGCATGGAGGGTTGAGCCCGATCCGTTTCCTTCCGGGAGAGCCGGAAAAAGGGAATATATCTTGCAGTCAGGAGGTCGTAATGGGTACCCCCGGGACCGGGACCGGGAAAAACGTAATCCCTCACGGGAGGATCAACCATCCGTTTTTTGACCACAATGAAAAAGGACCGGTCCGCAGGAGAGTTGTGAATGCGCATGCTGCGCCTTATGGAGGTGGACAAGATGAGCGGAAAGGGAATCGTGATACTGGTTCTGTTGCTGGGCAGCCTGCAGGTGGGCTGCAGCAGGGATTTTGTGGGTGGTGCCGCCGTCGGTGCCGTGGGCGCGGGTGCAGCCTATGAATACCGGACCAAGAAACAGCTTGACCAGCTGGACAGGGATTTCGAGGCCGGCAGGATCTCCCGGGAAGAGTATGTAAAGCGGAAAAAGGAGATCAAGGCGGGCTCGCTCATCTATTGAGTTCTGCAGCTCTGTCTCCGTGTGGTTTCCTTTCCGGGCAGCAGGGGCCAGAGCTGCGAGGTGAGCATGCCGGCCAGCATCAGCAGGCAGCCGGCCATGGCCCGCACCGACAGGGTTTCGTCCAGGAGCCACCAGCCGCCGAAGGCGGCAAAAGGGGCCTCCAGGCTGAGGAGAATGGCGGCATGGGCCGGGTGGGCCCGACGCTGGACAACCACCTGCAGGGTATAGCCGATGCCGACAGAACAGATGCCGCAATAGGCAAGCGGTACTGCGGCCTCGCGGATGGCGGCCATGCTGATGCTCTCGAGCCGGACCGCCAGGACCATGCTGAGCAGGCCGCAGATCGCGAACTGGACCATGGCCAGGCGGATGGGATTGGTCCGGGGTGACAGGTAGGACAGCAGGAGTACGTGCACTGCCCAGAAGACAGCGCCGATCAGTTCCAGCAGGTCGCCCCGGCCGATGGAGAAGTCACCGCGGATGGAGAGCAGGTAGAGGCCAAGCACCGCCAGGACACCACCGAGCCAGGTGCCCTGTTCCGTACGTTGTCCCAGGAGCAGGCCGAGCAGCGGCACCATGATCACATAAAGGCCGGTGATAAAACCCGCCTTGCCGGCGGTGGTGTACTGGAGGCCGACCTGCTGCAGGGCAGCGCCGGCGGTGAGCACCAGGCCGGGCAGGATGCCGGCGGCAAGAGCCGGGATCCGGCGGCCGGTTTCCCGGGGCGGCATGGTGTCGCCACAGGCCATGGGAACCAGGATCAGGCTGCCGAGCAGAAAGCGGATGCCGTTGAAGGCATGGGGCCCCAGATGCTCCATGCCGGCCCGCTGTGCCACAAAGCCGAATCCCCAGATGCCCGCCACCAGGAGAAGAAGCAGGTCATTGCGGAGGTGGAAGGCGAGGTCCTGCTCTTCTCCTCTGTCCGTGCCCGTCTTCCGCCAGTCTTTGTCCGGGTCGCTCCGGGCCCGCCGTCGGCCTTCGGGCCCGTTGTTGTTTTCCTCTTGCATTCTTCCCTGTGTCCTGTTTTGCTGTCTGATCTGTGGACAGTCCGAAGTCCGGTCGCGACCGGCCTGCCCTGAATCCAGACAGCGTTCCTATCATAGACGAGGGACGCTGGAAAGAAAACAGAATCCACGGGAGAACGTTATGTCTGGCATCATGCGACCGCTTATCCTGAGCTTGGCAGTGCTTGTGCTGCTGGCCTCGTGTGGCGGCAAAAAGGCAGTGATCTACACCGGCAAGACCTATCCGCCCACCAGCAGGGTGGCCTATGCCTTCATGGCCAGCCAGGTGCCGCCGTCATGCCGCGTCTTTGCCCAGGTCCTCGTGACCCTGCCGGCAGGTTCAACGGGCAGAACCATCCGGGACTCCATCTCCGACGAGGCAAAGATGCGCGGCGCCGACATGATCCTCATCGGCCAGAGCCGCCAGATGAAGGAAGACGAGGGACTCAACTTCGTCTACTACGGGCCTGACCGGGAATACCTCTGCAACGAGCAGTGGTGCGGCTGGAAGTACGGTTACGATGTCTGGGAGCAACAGGGCGACTGGGTCAACATCGGGTTCAAGGAATGGGGCAATGACAGGATCCGTTTCGATTATCCCGTCATGCTGCAGGCGGCTTTTCTGCGCTGTCAGTGAAAAGACCCGGTAAAAGTTCAGCAGTGCGTCAGCTGTGCGTGATCGCGGCTGGCCGTCAGGTAAGCGAGCGTAGGGAGACTCCGGTAGCTTACCTCTGCGGGCAGGCACGGCCGTGCAAAGATGCGGTTCCTGTGGGCGATTACCGCTATGCGGCCAGCCGTGGGCGCGTGCAGATGGCGTGCTGCTGAACGTTTACAAACGACCGGTGCCTTTTCCTATGACTCCTCTTTCCTGGCCGGATAGGCGGTGCAGGATCCTCCCCGCGCCAGCAGCTCGGTCATCTCCCGTGGGGACAGGGGCTTGGCCAGCAGGTATCCCTGCACCTTGTCACAGTTCTGGTCCAGGAGTTTGGCGAGCTGTGCCTGGGTCTCCACTCCTTCCGCCACCACGCTCAGGTCCAGGCCGTGGGCCATGGCGATCACCGCCCTGGTGATGGCCGCATCCTCGGGTGCGACAGCGATGTCGCGGACAAAGAACCGGTCGATCTTCAGGTGGTCGACGGGAAACTGTTTCAGGTAGCTGAGCGAGGAATAGCCGGTGCCGAAGTCATCGATGGAGACAGTGCCGCCGAGTTCGCGGAATCCCTGGATGAAACGGCTTGAGTGCTCCAGATGCCGGATGATGGTGTTTTCGGTGATCTCCAGTTCCAGGTAGCGGGCGGACAGGCCGGTCTCTTCCAGGATCCTGACGATCAGGTCCAGGTAGTCCTTTTGCAGAAACTGCTTCGGCGAGATATTGACCGCCATGGTAATGGGTGGAAATCCCAGCTCCTGCCATTCTTTTGCCTGCCGGCATGCCTTCTCCAGGACCCAGCGGCCGATGGCCAGGATGAGGTCACTCTCCTCGGCAAGGGGGATAAAGCGGGCCGGAGAGATATGCTTCCCCTCCCGGGTCTGCCAGCGCAGCAGTGCCTCCACCCCCATGAGACGGCCGTCGCTGAGACGGATCTGCGGCTGGTAATAGAGGGTGAGTTCCTCCCGTTCCAGGGCCCGGCGCAGCCGATTTTCCAGGTCCAGTCGTTCCTGCAGCCAGTCCTGCATCCTGCCGGAGAAAAGCAGGAAGTCGTTGCCGCCGGTCTCCTTGGCGTGATACATGGCGATATCGGCATTCTGGAGCAGCTCCTCGACCCGGCTGCCGTGATCGGGGAAGAGACTGATGCCGATACTCGCCGTGAGCCGCATCGTCTGTCCCTCGATGACAAAGGGCTCCCGCAGGGCGGCGAGCAGCTTGCCGGCCACCTTGTCCGCCTCGTCTCTCTCCGCAATGTTCTCTTCCAGGATCACGAATTCGTCCGCACCCGGACGGGTGACGGTCATCTCGGGGCCAGCCGCGTTCTGCAGTCGGGCAGCGGTCTCCTGCAGGAGCTGGTCGGCACCTGCATGTCCCAGGGTATCGTTGACCTTCTTGAAAGAATCGAGATCGACGTGGTAGACCGCCAGCCGTTGGCGGCGGTGGCCGGCCCGGCTGATGGCCTGGCCGAGCCGGTCCTCAAGCAGGACGCGGTTGGGCAGGCCGGTCAGTGGATCGTGGGTGGTCTGGAAGGTGAGTCGTTCCGCCATGGAACGGGTCTCTGTCAGGTCGGTGATCCCGAGGACCACACCGGAGATGCCCTGGCGTTGATCCCGGATCGTGCCCGCACTGACATGGACGATGTATTCACGCCCATCCCGGTTGGCCAGACGCGCATCCACCTGCAGGGTCGCCGGCCGGTCGGCCCGGATGGCGCCGGCGAGCAGCGGCTCCAGCTCCCGGCCATGACGTTCATCGGTCAGCTGCACCAGTTCCGCCAGCGGCCGGCCGCAGGCCTCGCCGGTAGTGCATGCGGTCATCAGCTCGGCCATGGGATTGAGATAGCGGATCCGGCCCTGGCGGTCGATGCGGATCACCCCGTCGCCGATGGAATGGAGGGTCACCAGGGCCTGCTCTTTTTCCCTCGCCAGCTCGGCCACGGTCCATTCCAGGCGCCGCCAGGTCCAGAGCAGGTAGCCCAGCACCAGGCCGGCCAGGGCTGCCACCGGCGGATACCAGAGGTGAAAGAGGCGCAGGAGCAGAACGCTGGCCAGCAGCGTGAGGGCGAGGAGCAGGGCCACGGCCGTCAGGCTGGACCTGGCCTGGAGACGGGGATAGAGGAGAAAGGAGAGCAGGATCAGGGTGCAGCTCAGCGCCAGTTGCAGGGGCAGGGCCAGGGGCTGGACCGCCTGGCCGCTGCGCAGGGTGTCGAGGATGGTGGCATTCAGCTCCACGCCCGGCATGGGCATACCATGGCCGGAGACCGGGGTGGGCAGGCCGTCGCCGAGCCCGGGAGCGGTGATGCCGACCAGGACATAGGCGTCCTCCAGACTCCGGAGATCAAAGGAGGGGGCGAGGAAGTCGGCCACGGAGATACGGCGGAAGTGGCCGGGAGGGCCGGCAAAGGGGATCATGATCTCGTAGTCCCGGACCCAGGAACCGGGGGAGGCGCTGTCCGGATGGGGATTTCGCCGGCCGGGCAGGTGGTTGCCCATGTCCGGGGCATCGGGCAGCAGCATGGCCAGGGCAAAGGCCGGCCATTTCGCCCGCCCGGGCCCGGCCATGAGAAAGGTACGGCGGACCATGCCGTCCCGGTCCAGTTCGACGTCCACATGGCCGAGGTCGGCCGCGGCATCGGCGAGCAGCGGCAGCGGCGTGGTCAGTTTCAGGGCGCCGCCTGGCCTGGACGCCTCGTTGACCACGGGCAGGACGATGTGGCCGTTGTTGCGGATGGCCCGGGCCAGGAGCCGGTCGTCATGGCTGTCCGCAGAGGGCTCGGCAAAGATGATATCCAGGCCCACGGCCCTGGTGTCGCATCGGCTCAGTTTGTCCACCAGGCGGGCATGGAGACGGCGGGACCACGGCCAGCGGCCCAGCCGGTCCAGGCTCTGTTCGTCGATGGCCAGGATAACGATATCCCGGGGCGCCGGGCGTCGGAAGACGGGCGCAAGGAGGTCGTAGACGGTGAAGTCCCAGCGCCATACCAGGTGGCCGGCGGTGAGGGCAAGGACCAGCATGGACACCAGGAGACTGAAAAGCAGGGGATGGCCCCGGTATTTCGCATGCTCGGCCACGGTTACAGGGCAACACCGAGGAAGAAGAGCGGGCCGAGGATCAGTGCCCACGGATTGGGAGGTGAGGGCACCTTCAGGTGCTGGGGGCTGCTGAATGGTCCCTGGAAGTCATCGGGCTCGATGGTCGCCACCCGGATATAGTAGTCGCCCGGATCCAGGGCCGTCATCTTGAACCGGGCCTTGCCGGTCTGCCGGTCAACGATGAGGTGACCGAAGTCCTTGTCCGTGGCGATCTGGATGTGGTAGCGCTGTTGCGGGCCCACCGGTTTCCAGCGGAAGACCATCTCCCTGGGGTCGAATTCTGACTGCCCCATGTCCGGGGCCGGCACCGGGATGCGGAAACTCATGGTCAGCCCCATGGGACCTGGCCTGCCGTCGGCGTCACGGCCGGCGACGCGCCAGTAGTAGGTGCCGGGGGCCAGCTTCTTCGCCGGCCGGAAGGTGGTTTTCCCATACTCCTGCAGGTCGATGAGGGGATTGGTGAACGTCCTGTTGTCGGCAAGCTGGAAGATGTAGCTTCTGGCCAGCTCGGGCGCTGACCAGAGAAAGGTCGGCCGCGGATCGGTGAGTACGGCGCCTTCCCCGGGCCTGACGCGGATGGGCGGCAGGGGACGGGCATTGAGCGTGCACCGGTGGTAGGCATCGAGCCCCTCCAGGCCGTGGGCGTCAATGGCCCGCAAGCGGAGGACATAGTCGCCGTCGGCCAGTTGCGGCACCACGATTCTCGGCTGATCCGAGACCGTGTCGGCCAGCAGCGTGTCGAAGTCCCGGCTGGCGGCCACCTGCAGCCGGTAGCCGGCCGCACCCGGGACCGGGGGGAAACGCAGGGTGAAGGGCGATTCCTCCATGATCCCGGGCAGGGAGGAAAGATCCGGCGGCGGCAGCAGCGGTATCGGCGGGCGGGGTTTCTCCTCTTTTCCGGTCAGGGTGCCGTAGCGCGCCGGCACGGTCTGCCGGGCCAGTTCGTTGGCCACCGTCACTGCACCGGTGCTGACTTCGGTCCGCATCAGCGCGCCATCACTGCCGATGCGGTAGCTGGTGCCGCGCACTGCGGCCATGGCCGAAGGCGTGCGGATCTCGAAGCGGGATCCCGGCCCCTTTTTCGGCGTGACCCTGTTGTCGGTCCTGCCTTTTTTCAGATACAGCCTGGTGTCAGCCATGCCGGTGCCGGCGTAATCTTTGAGCGAGTCCAGGGCCAGGATCGACTCCTGTTCCACGAGGACACGGGAGTTGTCGGCAAAACGGATGCTGGCATTGCCGCCAGGACCGGTGCGGATCTCGTCGCCAGCCCAGAGCGCCATCCCGGCCCGGGCGGCAATGGCGTTGCCGCTGCCCGGCCGCCACACGGTTACCGGGCCCTGGACCGTCTGCAGGGTGGCCATAACCGCGCCGGACTTGAGCCAGTCGAGTCGGAACCGGAGCTGGCTGCCCGGGGTGATGCGCCGCGGATCCCGGATATGGTTGAGCGCCTTGAACTGCTGCCAGTAGCGCATGCTCTTGAGATACCGTCTGCCCACATCCCAGGCATTGTCACCGGGCTGCACCGTGTAGCGCCATTCCTGGCCGGAGGCAGCAGCCGGCAGCAGGAAAAACAAACAGAAAAAGAGGAGGAAAAGGCGTGGTGGCAGGCAGAGGTTACGTGACGTCATGGAATGTATCCTTTGGCGGCTGAAGAAACGTAATAGTTCACCGGTATCGGCAACCACCTGAAAAGACCGGTACTTTTAAGAAGAAATATGCATGTGTCGGCCTGTCAGACGTCAGGGACCGGGAAGGAGAAATACCGGCAACTGCCTGGCAGGTACAGTATAAGGTATTGAAACGGCTGCGGTCAACGGGATAATCCGATCCCTTGCCAGGCCCCTCTCCTCAGTACAGGATCCGGACAACGACCACTGCAAGGAGAAAACAGAGGATGAGCGCCCCCAGATATTCCAGGGGATTCCTGAACAGGGTCGGCAGGTTGCCCAGGGCCACGATTTTTCAACCTCGTTTTTGTAAGCGGTCTCTCTGACCGCTTTCCTGCGGCCGGCAGCGATGCTGCGGTATACCGCGGCTACCATACCGCCCGCAGCCCCTTCTGTTTCCGTACCTGGTCGATCCGCCGTTCCAGATCCACCCGCCACTGGGCATGGATCCGGGCAGCCGATGGGGCGATCAGCTCGGGCAGACCATAGACCAGCCGGTCCGCGGCCCGGCTCGCCTCGATCACCGCCTCGATGGAGCGGGCTCCGAACTTGTAGTCGGCAAGGAGGAGACGCAGCAGCAGGCCCGAGGTCTTGCGGGCCGCCGATTTCCAGTGGGTCTGCATCTGGTGGGCGATGATGAAGGCCCGTTTGAGCAGGATGCGACGCAGCTCCTCCAGTTCCTCCTCGCTTGCCGAATCGCGCAGCAGATGTTCCTGGATCTCGATGCCGTCGATGTCGAGAACCACCCGCAGCCGGCTCATGAAGTCGGGAATCTTCAGGGTCTTGGCGCGCTGCAGCTTTTCCGGGCTGTCAGGGGTCAGCAGGGCCTCCATGTCGGCCCAGCTCGCCTTGACTCCGCCGGCAAAGACAAAGATGGCGCGGCCGATATGGTAGGGGATGCCATGCACGTAGGTGACCCCGTCCTGCATGGAGGGCAGAAAGTAGCGCAGGTAGCCGAATTCCTGGCCGTCGAACCGGCAGTCGAACTCGTCCCAGAAGGCAATGGGCACCTTGCCCTGGGCCACCGAGGCGCGGACCGGATCAATGGCGGAGTTGATCTCGTCGGGGCTTGCGAACTGGGTCAGGTTGAACTCGAAAAAGTCGAACGGACTGCCCTCGAAATTCCTGGCAATCACGTTGGCCACCTGTTTGACGGCAAAGGACTTGCCGGAGCCTGGCGGGCCGAAGACGCCGATACACAGTGGCCTGAGCACGTGCGCCTTGGAGACATAGGACTCCATGACATTGTGGAGGGTGATGACCGGATCGATCTCGGCCGGATCGGTGGTGCGCAGGTGGCCGAGCTGGAAGATGGGCAGTTCGGCAAAACCACGGCCCCGGTTGACCTCTTCCTTGAGGTGATGCAGCACCGAGACGATCACGTCCAGGTAATCGAAGGGCAGGCCATCGTAGGGTCCGGGTGTATTCCCCCGCGTCGGGCGCCGGAAAAAGGAGCGCAGGGCCTTTTTCTTGTCTTCGTTCCAGACCTGGCTGGCCACCAGGTCCAGGGTGGAGTCAAAGTCGGCGGAGAAGGCCGGCAGCTCGATGAAGGAGGGGTCCGGCGTGGTGTTGATGAAAGAGCAGGGCGAGCCGTTGGGAAAGGTGGCCGAGAGATCGAGGTTGGGAAACTCCAGGCCGTTGTTGAAATAATAGCCGTGCTCGTAGAGGATGTGCCAGTTGAGCAGGACCTGCTTGGAGAAGTCGAAGATATAGTTGCGGCAGAACTCGAAACCGCCGAAGCGCATGGCATCCATGGTCAGCATGGAGGTGACCATGGTGTCATAGCAGGGCACCGAACCCCGATGGCGGGGAGTGGATTTTTCCGGCAGGTGGTTCTTGCGGTAACGGAAGAAGGTGCCCTCCGGGCCGACATAGAGGAGACCGTGCGGAAACATCTCGACAATGATGTGGCAGAGAAAGCGATTGCTTTCCCGGTCCCAGAGGCCGACCTCCGGGGTGCGCAGGGCGCGCAGGCTCATGGCGACAATGGTCTCCCAGTTGACGGAGCTGTCCATCTCCATGCGGGTGGTCTCCAGGTCGGAGAGGCGGCAGAACAGGGTAAAGCGGTTGCCGAGCCTGGCCGCCCACTGCTGCCAGTGGGCCACCGAAATGCCCATGGCAATACACCAGAAGCCGGGGTTGAGATCGGCCAGGTCATCGCAGACCTGGGGCGGGACGCCGGAGTCGTCGATGATGACGATGCCGCTGTTGTCCCGTACCGCCTCCAGGTTGGAGTTGTCGATCACCAGGGGTTCTGATTCGGCGCCGCGACCCTCGGAGGGCAGGATCTGATTGACCATGAACCAGCCGTGATCCGGTTTCTCCACTGCTGTGCCCTTACGTTTGCGGAAGATCTGGAAAACCTGTTTTTCACTGCCATAGGCCACGGAATGGAGTCGTGGCGTCAGTTCCGAACCGGTCAGATAGATGGAGAGCCAGGTCAGGCACTGTTCCAGGCGGCCGTTTTCAATGGAGACCCTGCCGGCAAGCAGGTCGATGTCATCGCCCGGGTTGTAGCCATAGGCGGGCAGGCTGCCCTCTTCGAGCAGGCTGACCTCCTTGATGGGCAGGTTGGTGATCTTGACGTTGGAGCCGAGCAGCAGGATCTTGGGCGATATCTGTTCCATGGGCGCGGGATGGACGGGGAAAAAGGGGCGGCCGGGAAAAAGGAGGAGACCCGGCCGCCCCGGAGGAGGTCGCGGGTTACAGCAGGTTCAGCTTGTCAAGGGCATAGATGGCGCCCCGGTAGGAGACGACGATCAGGGCCACCCAGCAGATAAGCAGTACGGTACTCATAGGTTCACTCCTTGCAGGTATCGGAAATCGGTGGCCGGGGACAGCCGGCGGAAATCAGCAGTCCCCGCGGCCACGCCTTGGTGTCTGCGAGATCCTCACGGCCGGGCCGATGGATCTCGGTGGTAACAGTTCACCGCACGCGGCAACCGTTTTGACGTGCCAGGGATTTTTTGCTCTCCTCAGTATGCCTTGCCGCTCACCTCGTCAACGGTCAGCTTGCGCCGGTCCATGGCCCACCACACATAGGCGATGTAGGCGAGGACAAAGGGAATGGCGATGGCGACATAGGTCATGACCATCAGGGTATAGGGACTGGACGAGGCATTGTAGATGGTCAGGCTCGACTGCAGGTCCACCCTGGACGGATAAAAGGCCGTGTTGTTGTAGGCCGGCAGCAGGAGCACGGTCAGTCCGACCAGGACCGTGCCCGGACCGGCGAACCAGATGCCGGCGGTACTGGTGGATTTCGCAGCGCGGAACACTCCGAGGATCACCAGGGCCAGGCCGGCGGCCAGCAGGCCGATCAGCCAGGGATTGGCCAGCAGGTTGGCCAGGTACTTGCGGCTCACCAGTTCAACGGTCCCCTTGTCGTCGACGATGCCGAAGCCCTTCATCAGGAGCAGGCTGGCCAGCACGTAGAGGAGAAACGGCAGGCTGCAGACAAAGCTGGTCCATACCGCCCTGCGCAGCCGGGTCTCCATTGCAGGCACATTGCTCAGCTCGATGTTGTTGAGCAGGTAGAGCCCGCCCAGGGTGCGGGCATTGAAGACCAGGAACAGACCCAGCGACAGGTTGAACAGGGAAAATGCCGCCTCCAGGCCGCGCAGGGGACTTGTCCAGGTGACGAAGTTGTACTCGGAAAGCTGGAAGCTGGAGCCGGTGTAGAAGGTGCCCACGGCAGCGCCGATGAGCAGTATGCCCACCGAGCCGTTGATGAACAGGAACAGCTCATATACCCGTGCGCCCAGGACATTGAAGGGCTTTTTCCGGTATTCGTAGCTTACCGCCTGGACGATGAAGGTGAACAGGATCAGGATCCAGACCCAGTAGGCACCGCCGAAGGAGGTGGCGTAGAACTTGGGAAAGGCGGCAAACAGGGCGCCACCGAACAGGACCAGGGTGGTGAAGGTGAGTTCCCACTTGCGGCCCAGCGAGTTGATGACCAGGGATTTTTCGTCTTCTGTCTTTGCCACCTGCCAGAGCAGGGTCTGTCCTCCCTGGACAAAGGTCAGGAAGAGAAACAGGGCCCCCACCACCGAGCAGAGCAGCCACCAGAGATGCTGCAGGGTCGGATAATCGAGATTGGCGATCATTTTCTTACTCCTCCTCCGGTCCGATGCTGATCTGTTTGGCCATGATACTCAGTTCGGCAATGAGCAGAATGGTGAACAGGGCCGCGAACATGAAAAAGGTGGTCTGCACCGTGCCGGTGGTCAGGTTGGACCTGGCCACGGAGACCGGCAGCAGGTCCTGGATGGTCCAGGGCTGGCGGCCCACCTCGGCGACGATCCAGCCGGCCATGTGGGCGGCGAGCGCGAGCAGGATCATGGGCAGGCCGAGGACCTGCAGCCACTTCTGCTCCTGGATGGTGCCTTTCCAGGAGAAGTAGAGAAAGGCGATGAAGACCAGGGGGAAGAGTGTGCCCAGGACCACCATGATGTGGAAGGCATTGAAGGACATGGCCACCGGCGGTACGGCATCCTCGGGCTTGTCGAGGAATCCGTAGCCGAGATAGGGCTTGTGCTCGTTGAACACGGCGAGTGCGGCAGCGGCACCCTGTGCGTCACCGGTCTTTTTCGCCTCTTTGTACTCGGCGAGCCGGGCAATGGCGATCTTGCCTTTCTCGATCTTCTCGTCTGCGCCCATGATACCCTCATCCCTGTTGCCGTAGATCAGGTCATTGATGCCGGGAACAAAGGTGCCAAGCGACCGGTTGGCCAGCAGGGTGAGCAGGCCGGGGATGCGGATCTCGAAATGGAAGGGGTCCTGGTCATCGCCCACCTTCTTGTCGCTGTTGATCATGCCGAACGCGACCAGGCCGGCGTTTTTCTCGCCCTTGTAAAGCCCTTCGAAGGCGGCCAGCTTCATGGGCTGGTGCTGGGCCACCTCGTAGGCGGCCTCGTCACCGGTGAGGCCCACCATGGCCGAGGCCAGCAGGCCGAAGATGGAGGCCACGACGATGGAGCGTTTGGCCATCCGGATGTGGCGCCCTTTCAGGAGGTACCAGGACGAGATCGAGATGATGAAGAGCGAGGCCAGCAGCATGGACGAGCTGGTGGTATGGGTGAACTTGGAGATGGCCACCGGCGAGAGGGCCACATCGGCAAAGTTCTGCATCTCGAAGCGGGCGGTGTCAGGGTTGAAGGACTGGCCGGTGGGGTACTGCATCCAGGCATTGGCCACCAGGATCCAGACCGCGGACATGTTGGAGCCGATGGCGACCATCCAGGTGGAGAAGAGGTGGAACTTCTTGGAGACCCGGTTCCAGCCGAAGAACATGACGGCAAAGAAGGTGGCCTCCAGGAAGAAGGCGACAATGCCCTCGATGGCCAGGGGGGCGCCGAAGATGTCGCCCACCATCCAGGAGTAGTTGGACCAGTTGGTGCCGAACTCGAATTCAAGGATGATGCCGGTGGCGACACCGATGGCGAAGTTGATGCCAAAGAGTTTCATCCAGAACTTGGTGAGCCGTTTCCATTCCTCGCTGCCCGTCCGCACGTAGATGGTGTGGTAGAAGGCGATGATCCAGGTGATTCCCAGGGTCAGCGGCACAAAGATCCAGTGGTACAGGGCGGTCAGCGCGAACTGCGCCCTGGCCCAGTTCACCATGGTCGGGTCCATGTTCTCGATCATAATCTTTCTCCTCCTTGTGGTGTAATGTGTCCCCGGGCCGGCATGGTTATCTGCTCCAGCACATAGTCGGCCCGCTGTTCATCGGTGGTAAACCTGGTGCCCAGAAAATCGTGGAAGAAAAACAGTTTCAGCACGCCGAACATGATGATCAGCTTGATGATGATGACCTTCCACAGGGTGCGGCCCAGGGTCATCCTGCGAAAACCGTCCACGTAGAAGCGCAGGACAGTCGTCACGATGCCCGGCCGTGGTACCATTGTCTGTTCCATGGCTTGCCCCTTGGTTGGAGTGTTCTTCACCGGCACCTGAGACCGCTTACAAAAACGAGGTTGAAAAACCATACCCTTGCACACCCTGTGATCAGTTACGGCTCCTGGCGTCTCCGGCGTCTTCTGTCCCTCACTGCCGGCCGGAAGAGGGTTCCGGCCCGCTGTCTGTCATCCTCGGGATCGTGTCCGCCGGGATGAGCGGTATGCAGGAGTCTTCCCTGGAAAGCTCCTCCAGGGTAACCTTCTGCAGGGTCGCCCGCAGCTGATCCCTGGCCTCCATCCAGACCCTGTGCACGGCGCAGTCACTGGTGATCCTGCAGGAGGAGGGCCGGGCGATGCAGTCGTTGAGATAGATCTCGCCGATCATGGTCTCCACCACGTCGAGCATGGTGATGGCTGCCGGCTCGCGGATGAGCACAAATCCGCCGCGTGCCCCCTGCCTGATTTCGATGAATCCCGCCCGGGCGAGGTCCTGGGCGATCTTGGCCAGGAAATGGGGCGGGATCTCGGCATGGGCGGCGATCTCCTGCCGGCTGCTCAGGGTGCCCACGCCCTGCCTGGCAAGATAGACCATGCATCGGACCGCGTATTCAGCCGCTCGTGTCAGGCGCATGATCAGTAGAGTTCGCCGGCCGCCTCGGCCTTGACCTCGTCCATGCCCAGTTTTTTCCTGTCCATGGACCACCAGACATAGACGATGTAGGCCAGGACAAAGGGGATGAGCAGGGCGACCCAGGTCATCACCTGCAGGGTATAGAGGGAGCTCGAGGCGTTATAGATGGTGAGGCTTGACTGCAGGTCCACCTTGGACGGATAGAAGGCGGTGTTGTTGAAGCCGGCCATGCCGAAGACGGCGAGTCCGAAGAGCACCGTGCCCAGGCCCGATGACCAGATACCGCACCTGGCCTCGGATTTGACCGCAAGCAGCACTCCGGTGACCACCAGGGCCAGTCCGGCCGTCAGGGCGAGGAACAGGGCCGGCACCTGGACCAGATTGAGCAGGTATTTCCAGGTTACCCGGACGATCTCGCCGCTGTCACTGATACCGAAGCCGTCCATGGGCAGGATCTGGATCAGGACCCAGCCGAGAAAGGGCAGGCTGAGCTTGAAGTTCGTCCATACGGCCTTCCGCAGCCGTTCCTCCAGCTCGGCGGCATCTGAGAAGTCGATGTTGTTGAGCAGGTAGAGGGCGCCCAGGGTGCGGGCATTGAAGACCAGGAAAAGGCCGACCGAGAGATTGAACAGGGAGAATGCCGCCTCCAGGCCGCGCAGGGAGCTGGTCCAGGTGACGAAGTTGTACTCGTTGAGGGTGAAGTTGGAGCCGGTGAAGAAGGTACCCACGGCGGCGCCGATGAGGAGGATGCCCACCGAGCCGTTGAAAAAGAGAAAGCCCTCGTAGACCCGGGCGCCGAGGACGTTGGCCGGTTTCCTGCGGTATTCATAGCTCACCGCCTGGACGATGAAAGAGAACAGGATCAGGATCCAGACCCAGTAGGCGCCGCCGAACGAGGTGGCATAGAACTTGGGAAAGGCGGCAAACAGGGCGCCGCCGAACAGGACCAGGGTGGTGAAGGTGAGTTCCCACTTGCGCCCCAGGGAATTGATGACCAGGGATTTCTCGTCCTCTGTTCCCGCCACCTGCCAGAGCAGGGTCTGGCCGCCCTGGACAAAGGTGAGAAAGAGGAAGAGTGAACCGACCAGGGAACAGAGAAACCACCAGAGTTCCTGCAGTTGGGCATAAGGAGCATTGTTGATCCAGTTGGCAATCATGGACTCACCTCGGGGTTGGTTCGGGTTGTATGACAGGACCCGTGTGCCATGGCCGTGGCCCTGTTTCTGAAAAAGGACATATAAGATATTTTCGATCTTATATCGAGAATGAAAAAGGCTGTCAACAGAAAACAGGCACCTTTTGAAAATACATCCTACTTTGGAGAGCCCTCCTGCCCGGCAAGCGGGTGGCAGGGAGATGATCCGGCCCGGGTCCGGCAGAAGCTGGACGTTACCCGGCCCTCCTCATCCAGACGACAGGCCGGCATGTGGATGTCGTGATAGAAGGTGAACCAGCAGTCGCGCCGGCTGTAGCGGGGCAGGAGTTCCTGTTTTTGCGCGATGATCTCCAGGGGGAAGTTGTCATAGGCCATGATCCAGAGAGGATTGGCATGGGCATGGGTGGGAAAGAGATCGCCGAGGTGGACGGCACAGCCCGTGCTGCCGGTCATCTCCATCATCTGGTGCCCCCGGGTATGCCCGCCGGTGAGCCGTACCGTGATGCCGGCGCAGACCTCCATCTCGCCCTCCACCAGCTCGAGCAGGCCGGAATCGGCCAGGCCGGCAAAGTTCTCCGGCCAGTAGGTGTGGGCGGAACGGATGTTGGGTGCAAGAACGTCCTCCCACTCGCGCCGCTGCACGATGTGGCGCGCCCGCGGAAAGGTGAGCTCCGGTCTCCCGTCCGGACCGTGCATGACCACGCCGCCGGCATGGTCGAAATCACAGTGGGTGAGGAGGACCAGGTCCACATCCCTGCGGTCGAGACCCAGCGCGGCCAGGTCCTCCACCAGGTTCCATGGCCGGCAGACACGGAAGATCCGTTGCTGCTTTGCGCTGAGCTTGTTGCCGAGCCCGGTGTCGATGAGCAGGACCGTGTCCCGGCTCCGCACCAGGAGCGGCGCATTGAGCAGCCTGATACAGTTGTCGGCGTCGGCCGGATATTTCTGGTTCCACAGCACCTTGGGCACGGCACCGAACATGGTGCCGCCGTCCAGTTCAAAGTCGCCGCCGCAGAGCCAGTCGATGGTGATGGAGCCGAGATCCAGGGAGAGAGGCATGGCGCTTCACCTTTCAGATATGGTTGCAATGGGGTATTGCAATTTGTGGTTGATGGGAGTAGGGGTACAGCAATACGTTTCGAGTCTCATCAAAAAATCGCCATTATAATCGCCGCAGGCGGAAACTGACTCGGGTTTCTGTCCTCCGGCTTCTGTCTTCTGATCCAGACAAGGGAGGGAAAAGCATGCGCACCAAAACATTCTATTGGTCTGTTGTCCTGTGCCTGGCATACTGTGTCAGCCTGGGGGCGGCTTCTGCGCTGGCGAAGCCATCGGAGTGCGAGACCTGCCACGCGAAAATCACGCCGGGGCTTGTCAAGGATTTCAACAGGGGCAAGATGTCGAAAACACTGACCTGTATTTCCTGCCATGGCCGGAGTCACGTCAGTGCATCCGACGTGGCCAAGGCCAGGCTGCCCACCGTGAGCACCTGCAAAAAGTGCCATCCCAAGAGGGTCAAGGAGTATATGGGTGGCAAGCACGCCCTGGGATTGCTGCCGGTGTCGGCCTTCCCGGGATTTGCCCACCAGCAGCCCCAGGCCTTTATCGCCGGTCAGAAGGGGTGCAACGGCTGCCATAACATGGGGGTTACCGACCAGTCGGTGATGAACAATGACTTCCGCAAGTATTACAAGTATGGCATGGACTGCCAGAACTGCCATACCCGCCACGCCTTTTCAAAAAAAGAGGCCCTGCAGCCCGAGGCATGCAACTCCTGTCATACAGGCTTTGACCATGCCCAGTGGGAGATGTGGTTTCATTCAAAACACGGTGCGGCCTATGTCACCGACCGCAAGGCTCACAGAGGACCGACGTGCCAGGACTGCCACATGCCCGGCGGCAATCATTCGGTCAGGACCGCCTGGGGGTTCCTGGCCCTGCGCCTGCCGGAGGCGGACAAGGAATGGATGGGCTACAGGGTGACCATCCTCAAGGCTCTTGGCGTTCTTGATTCGGCTGGTCAACCGACGGCCCGCCTGGATATTGTCAAGAAGGCCGACATGGTTCGTCTGACCAAGGAATCGTGGGAGGCGGAGCGCAGCAAGATGGAGGCCGTGTGCCAGAAGTGCCACTCCGCCACCTTTGCCAGGGAAAACCTGCATAATGCCGACCAGATGATCAAGGCATCGGACAAGATTCTCTCCCAGGCCATTGATCTGGTTGCCGGGCTCTACCGGGACGGTATTATCAAGAAGACCACCAACCAGGCCACCTTTCCCTATCCGGACCTGCTCACCTTCTATGAGGTCAACACGGCCATTGAGCAGGAACTCTATGAGATGTTCATGGATTACCGGATGAAGACCTACCAGGCCGCCTTCCATATCATGCCGGATTATACCACCTGGTACGGCTATGCGAAGATGAAGAAAACCCTGGTCGAGATGAAGGAGCTTGCCGCCAACATGCGGGCTGCCGCAGGCAGGTAGTCCTGATTCCTCGAGGCCCGGCGGCACCAGGCCGTGTCCACGTGTCGCCGGGTATGGCCGTCAGCAGGGGCGGCGCCCTGCTGTGTCCCGGAGGCGGACCGGCTATTCGAATTCCAGGATCACCTGGTCCACACTCAGACAGTCGCCGGGTTTGCAGGCAACAGCGCTGACCGTCGCACTCACAGGGGCCCGGAGAACGTTTTCCATCTTCATCGCCTCGATGACTGCCAGTTCCTGCCCGCATTGGACCCTGTCGCCTTCCCGGACCGAGATCTTGACCAGCAGGCCGGGCATGGGGGAGCGCAGGAGGCGGGAGCGGTCGGCCTCCTGCCGGCGCGGCATGAGCCGGTGCAGCTCCGCCGCCCTGGGTGTCAGGACCAGCGCCTTGGTGGTGACCCCCCGGTGGCTGAGCCGGTAGCCGAGGCCTGTACGCTCCACCTGCATGGCGAACCGCTGGTTGTTGATCACCCCGCGCAGGATGTCCTGGCAGAAGGACCAGTCGGTCTTGATGCCGAAGTGCTGCCCCTCGAAGTCCACCCGGTACCCCTGGTCGGCCTGGAAGGGCCTGACAGTGATCTCGTGGTAGCGGCCGTCGCTGACCACCACCCAGTTGTCCAGCACCCTTCGTTCGTGCCCCGGAAGCTGGCCGCTGATCCGGGCCGCCCGGTCCATGTAGAGCCGGTGCATGATGGCGGCAACGATGAGCGGCAGGGCAGGGGATTCCCGGACCACGTCGCAGTGGCGGAAACCGTGCGGGAACTCCTCCCCGATGAAGCTGGTGTTCAGCTCGCCTTTCCGGAACCGGGGATGGGCCATGATGGCGGCCAGGAAGTCGATGTTGTGGCGCACCCCGCGGATCACGTATTCGTCCAGGGCCTCCTGCATGGTGAATATGGCCTGATCGCGATCCGGTCCCCGGCAGATCAGCTTGGCGATCATGGGGTCGTAGTGGATGGAGATCTCGCCGCCCTCGAAGACGCCGGTATCCACGCGGATACGTCCATGTTCGGGCTCCGGCGGCTGGTAGCGTACCAGGCGGCCCGTGGAGGGCAGGAAGTCGGTGAGGGGGTCCTCGGCATAGACCCGGCACTCCATGGCCCAGCCGCGGGCGGCGATCTCCTCCTGGTGCAGGCCCAGTTCCTCGCCTGCGGCCACCCGGATCATCAGCTCCACCAGGTCCAGGCCGGTGACCATCTCGGTCACCGGGTGCTCCACCTGGAGCCGGGTGTTCATCTCCAGGAAGTAGAAGTTCCGCTCGGCATCGACGATGAACTCCACGGTGCCGGCCGAGGTGTAGTCCACGGCCCGGGCCAGCCGCACCGCCTGCTCCCCCATCCTGCGGCGGGTCTCCCTGTCCAGGAACGGCGAGGGCGCCTCCTCGATGATCTTCTGGTGCCGCCGCTGCAGCGAGCACTCCCGTTCGCCGAGATAGACGATGTTGCCATGGCTGTCGGCCATGACCTGGATCTCGATGTGGCGGGGATTGTCGATGAACTTCTCGATCAGGATCCGGTCGTCACCAAAGCTGGAGCGGGCCTCGTTGCTGGCCCGCAGGAAGCCCTCCCTGCATTCCCGTTCATCACGCGCTATCCGCATTCCCTTGCCGCCGCCCCCGGCCGTGGCCTTGAGCATGACCGGGTAGCCGATCCGTTCCGCCTCCCGTACCGCCTGGTCACTGCTCTCAAGGATACCATCAAAACCCGGAATCACGTTTACCCCGGCCTCGGCCGCCAGCCGCTTGGAGGTGATCTTGTCACCCATGGCCCGGATGGCCGCGGCCGGCGGGCCGATGAAGGTGAGGTTCGCCTGTTCGAGCGCTTCCCTGAACAGGCTGTTTTCCGAAAGAAAACCATATCCCGGATGCACTGCCTCGGCACCGGTCCGCCGGCAGGCATCGATGATCTTGTCCATGCACAGGTAGCTCTCCGCGGCCGGGGAGGGGCCGATGTGGATCGCCTCGTCGGCCATGCGCACATGCAGTGCTCCCCGGTCGGCGTCGGAGAAGACAGCGACCGTGGCAATGCCCATCTGCCGGGCGGTCTTGATGATCCGGCAGGCGATCTCGCCCCGGTTGGCAATCAGTATCTTGGTGAACATTGGTGTTGTCTGTCAGGTCCCGGCTTCGGTCGGTGCCGGGGATCGCAAGGGTTAGAGTGGGATGTTGCCATGTTTGCGCCACGGGTTTTCCAGTTTCTTCTCGCGCAGCATGGCCAGTGACCGGCAGATCCTGGTCCGGGTGTTGTGCGGCATGATCACGTCATCGATGAAGCCGCGGCTGCCGGCGACAAAGGGATTGGCGAAACGGCGGCTGTACTCGTCGGTACGCTGCCGGAGTTTTTCCTCGTCCCCGCTCTCGCGGCGGAAGATGATCTCCACCGCACCCTTGGAACCCATGACCGCGATCTCGGCCGTGGGCCAGGCAAAGTTGACATCGCCGCGCAGGTGCTTGGAGCTCATCACGTCGTAGGCGCCGCCATAGGCCTTGCGGGTGATGAGGGTCACCTTGGGCACCGTGGCCTCGGCAAAGGCATAGAGAAGCTTGGCGCCGTGCTTGATGATACCGCCGTATTCCTGGGTGGTGCCGGGCAGGAAACCGGGCACGTCGACGAGGGTGATGATGGGGATATTGAAGGCGTCGCAGAAGCGGACAAATCGACCCGCCTTTCGGGATGAGTCCATGTCCAGGCAGCCGGCCAGGACCAGGGGCTGGTTGGCGACAATGCCCACGGTGGAGCCCTGCATCCGGGCCAGGCCGATGATGATGTTGGCGGCATAGTCGGGCTGGAGCTCGAAAAAGTCGCCCTCGTCGACAATCTTGACGATCAGTTCCTTCATGTCGTAGGGCCTGTTGGGGTCCAGCGGCACCAGGGTGTCGAGCGAGTATTCCACCCGTTCCGCCGGGTCGTTGCAGGGCCAGACCGGTGGTTTCTCCCGGTTGCTGGCCGGCAGGAAGTTGAGAAACCGGCGCAGCATCAGCAGGGCCTCGACATCGTTTTCAAAGGCCAGATCGGCCACGCCGGAGCGGCTGGTATGGGTGAGGGCTCCGCCCAGTTCCTCGTGGGTCACCTGCTCATGGGTCACGGTTTTGACCACCTCGGGCCCGGTGACGAACATGTAGGAGGTGTTCTTGACCATGAAAATGAAGTCGGTCATGGCGGGCGAGTAGACCGCGCCGCCGGCACACGGCCCCATGATCAGCGAGATCTGGGGAATGACGCCCGAGGCGAGCACGTTGCGCTGGAAGACGTCGGCATAGCCGGCCAGGGCATCGACGCCCTCCTGGATCCTGGCGCCGCCCGAGTCGTTGAGGCCCACCACCGGCGCGCCCACCTTGATGGCATGGTCCATGATCTTGCAGATCTTCTGCGCATGGGCCATGGAGAGCGAGCCGCCAAACAGGGTGAAATCCTGGCTGAAGACAAAGACCAGGCGGCCGCAGACCGTGCCGTAGCCGGTGACCACGCCGTCACCCGGGATCTTCTGCCGGTCCATGCCGAAATCCACGCACCGGTGCTCGACAAACATGTCCCACTCCTCGAAACTGCCTCCATCCAGGAACAGCTCGATCCGCTCGCGGGCGGTCAGCTTGCCGCGGGCATGCTGGCGCTCGATCCTCTCCCGGCCGCCGCCGAGACGGGCCGCATTACGTTTTGCCTCAAGTTGTCCGATGATGTCCTGCATCTCTACAAGATCTCCTCTTTGGCCTCTTTTCCGGCCGGTCCGGTCTCACTGCACAGTTCGGTGAGGACGCCGTGGGTGGAGCGGGGGTGGAGAAAGGCGATTGCCTTGCCGCCGGCCCCGGCCACCGGTTCGGGATTGATGAGGGTGCATCCCTGCTGCCGGGCCCGCTCCAGGTCACGCTCCAGGTCGTCGCTCAGGTAGGCGATGTGGTGGATACCTTCACCCCGCTTGTCCAGGAACCGGGCAACAGGGCTGTCCGGGGCCGTGGGTTCCAGCAGCTCGAGACAGGTCTCGCCCAGGCGGAAGAAGGCGGTGCGCACCTTCTGCGCGGCCACCTCCCCGATTCCCTCGCAGGTGAGTCCCAGGACCTGCTCGTAAAAGACGCGGGCCTCGGCAATTGAATGGACGGCAAAGCCGATGTGGTCGATTTTCTTCAGCATTTTTCTTGTGCTCTTCCTGTGATGTATATGGCGAACACGGCTCAGTCCCTGTATTCGCCGAAGACCCGCCGCAGGATCCCGCAGATCTCGCCGAGCGTACAGTAACAGCGGACCGCCGCCAGCACCGGCTCCATGAGGTTCTTCCCGGAGCGCGCCGCCGCTTCCAGTTCGCTGAGCGCGGTTTCTGCCTGCATCCGGTCGCGTTCCGCCTTCACCTGGTGCAGGCGCCGCACCTGTTCATCCTCCACTGCCGGATCGATCTTCAGCACCGGCACCCGCATATCTTCGTCCACCTGGAAGCGGTTGACGCCGACGATGATCCGCTCCCCCTGTTCCACCTCCTGCTGAAAGCGGTAGCTGGCCTCCTCGATCTGGCTGGTGATGAAGCCGTTTTCGATGCAGGCGATGACGCCGCCGGCCTCGTCCACCTGGCGGATCAGCTCGGCAGACTCGCTCTCGATGGCATCGGTGAGGTGTTCGATGTACCAGGAACCGCCCAGGGGATCCACGGTATCGGCCACGCCGGACTCGTGGGCAATGATCTGCTGGCTGCGCAGGGCGGTACGCACCGATTCCTCGGTGGGCAGACCCAGGGCCTCGTCGCGGGAGTTGGTGTGCAGGGACTGGGTTCCGCCCAGGACCGCGGCCAGGGCCTGGATGGTGACCCGGACGATATTGTTGTCCACCTGCTGGGCGGTGAGGGTGGAGCCTGCGGTCTGGGTATGGAAGCGCAGCATCATGGAGGAGGGTCTGGTGGCGCCGAAGCGCTCTTTCATGATCCTCGCCCACAGGCGGCGCGCGGCGCGGAACTTGGCCACCTCCTCCAGCAGGTTGGAGTGGGCGCTGAAGAAGAAGGCCAGCCGCCGGGCAAAGGTGTCCAGGGACAGGCCGGCATCCAGGGCCGCCTGCACGTAGGTGATGCCGTTGGCCAGGGTGAAGGCCACCTCCTGGGCCGCGGTGGAGCCGGCCTCGCGGATGTGGTAGCCGGAGATGGAGATGGTGTTGAACAGCGGCGTGTGGTCGGCGCACCAGCGGAAGATGTCGGTGATGAGCCGCAGGCTGGGCCGGGGCGGAAAGATGTAGGTGCCGCGGGCGACATACTCCTTGAGGGCGTCATTCTGGATGGTGCCGCGCAGTTGTTCCGCCGCCACCCCCTGTTTTTCCGCCACTGCCACGTACATGGCGAGCAGGATCATGGCCGGCGAGTTGATGGTCATGGAGGTGGAGATCTTCTCCAGGGGAATGCGGTCGAACAGTATTTCCATGTCGGCCAGGGTGTCGATGGCCACCCCCACCTTGCCCACCTCGCCGAGCGCCATGGGATCGTCGGAGTCATAGCCGATCTGGGTGGGCAGGTCAAAGGCGACAGAGAGCCCGGTCTGACCCTGGTCCAGCAGGTAGCGGTAACGCTCGTTGGAGGCCCGGGCCGTGGAAAAACCGGCATACTGGCGCATGGTCCAGAGCCGGCCCCGGTACATGGTGGGCCGGACCCCGCGGGTGAAGGGGAAGCGGCCGGGAAAGCCCAGATCCTCGCAGTAACGGTCATCGGGCTCATCGGGCAGGGCCAGTCGCTCCACCTCGCGGCCGCCGGCACAGGTGAACCGCTGCCTGCGCTCGGGACAGCGCGCCAGGCTGGCCGCAAGCTCCTGTTCCTCCCACTCCCGGAGACGGGGATCCTTATCTGCCATGCTTTCCTCCAGCAGCGGTGGAACCTGGTTTCCTGCCGACAAGCCGGTCGACGATCTCCCGGGCCAGCCGGCGGGGATCACGGTTCCCGCCCTCCGTGTCCCTGATCCTCCTGCGCAGGGGTTCGCGCAGCAGCTCCAGGGCCTGGTCCAGGGTCTCCAGTTCAAAGGATCTGGCACGCCGCGCCCTCATGCCCGGGCCCTGGCGCAGTTCCTCTTCCAGGAGGAAGATCCGGTCCAGCAGTTCATCCACCCCCTGTCCCTCACTGGCCACGGTCTCGAGGATTTTCTGTCCGCCTTTGTCGCCATCCCGGCATGCGGCGGCCAGGTCCAGGTGCAGCCGCCGGGCCCCGGGCTGGTCCGCCTTGTTGATTACCAGCAGGTCCGCCACCTCGAGGATGCCGGCCTTCATGGCCTGGATGTCGTCACCGAAACCGGGCGCCAGCACCATGACCGTGATGTCGGCAAGGGCGACGATATCCATCTCCGACTGACCGATGCCCACGGTCTCCAGCAGGATGACCCGGCAGCCGCTGGCCGCCATGATCCGGACCGCGGCGCCGGCCGCGCTGCAGAGGCCGCCCAGGCGCCCGCGGGTGGCCATGGAGCGGACCGCGACCTCGGGATCCAGGGCGTGCCGCATCATCCGGATACGGTCACCGAGAATGGCGCCGCCGGAGATGGGAGACGAGGGGTCCACGGCGACGATGCCCACCCGCAGGTCCCGGTCGCGGAGCTGAGCAATCAGTTGCGCCGAGAGGGTGGACTTGCCCGCACCGGGCGGCCCGGTCATGCCCACCACCAGGGCCCGGTCGATGCGCTCACGGTCGAGCTTCTCCAGGATCGCCATGCCCTGGTCGGTTCCTTCCTCGACCAGGGTAATGGCCCGGGCGACACTCCTGGCGTCGCCCCGGTGCAGGCCGCGGACAAGGGCATCCGGCTGCATGGATCAGCCCGCCTCCTGCTGTCGGTGCTGCCGGCAGGCCTGGCGGAAGGCATCGATGATCGTATCGATGGGAGTTCCGGGGGTGAAGATGGCCCGTATCCCCGCCTCCTGCAGAGCCGGGATATCCTCTTCCGGGATGATGCCGCCGCCGAGCACCGGGATATCCCCTCCGCCTGCCCGGGCCAGGGCATTCACCACGGCGGGAAAGAGCCGCATGTGGGCCCCGGACATGGAGGAGAGGCCGACAGCGGCCACGTCTTCCTGGATGGCGGCGGCGGCGATCTCGTCCACCGTGCGCCGGATGCCGGTGTAGATCACCTCGAAGCCTGCGTCGCGCAGGGCGCGGGCAATGAACTTGGCACCCCGGTCATGTCCGTCCAGGCC
>JALSNC010000186.1 GCA_026987195.1 Desulfobulbaceae bacterium
CGAACCCCATTCGGCCCAGATGGGTCTCCTCGATCCTGATCAGGTGCAGGAGCCGCAGCTCACCAAGAACCGTCATCACCTTTGCGATCTCTTCTTCAGGACACTGGATGGTGACCCGGGTCAGGCGGACAGTCCTAAACATGGGCCGTCTCCCTGAAGAGTGCCCCTGGCAGGTGGCTGGCAATGGTTTCAGGAGGCAGCTTCTGCGCCTTGCCCTCCATGATGGTGATGACAGCCCGGACCTCCAGCTCCTTTTCCAGGAGATAGCCTGCCTGCACGCCGACGTGAAAGGGAAAGGATGCCAGGCTGCGGCGCAGGTGGTGCAGGAGGATCGTGTCCAGGGCGGGCGGGAAACCTGACCAGTCCTGCAGGGCGCCGAGACGGGATGCCAGGGAGGAGGGCAGGAGCTCCAGGAAGCGGCTCACGGTATCTGCCTTGGCCAGCCGGTGCAGGTCGGACAGGGATATGTCGCTGCCGCCGGGCAGGGTATAGTTGACGATCTCTTCAGGGCTCAGCCTGAAATGACGACGCAAGCGGATGATCCAGAGGCAGTTGAGGATATCGACGTATCCGCCCACTACCCGGCGGGCCGCCTTACGGACGCCTTTGCCGGCAAGATGGTTCACGGCCGCTGCGAGGTCCCGGAACACGGCCAGATCAAGGGCCGTCTCCAGGGGAAAGAGGCTGGTTGTGGTCTCATACAGGGGCAGGCCATTGGCAAGGGGACGGGCAAAGATCGTCCCCTCGGTGGCCTGGATGATCTCCCGCAGGGATTCGCATGCAGACAACCGGTCCCAGGCAAGCCTGCTGAGGGAGCCCAGGGGGTACAGCATGGGGGCGATTCGGGTATGCTCCAGCCCGGTAACGGTCCTGCGGAGCAGGATTTTGAGATTTTCTGCCTCAAAGCGGGCAAAAAGGGCAAGGATGACTCCACGTCCCGCCCGTCGGGAGAGGGAGGTGGCGATCTTGCGATATTCGGCAAAGAGGGGCGCATGGAGACCACGTTCCATGCGCTTGAGCGATAGCCCGGGACGGAACCGGCCGTAGGCGGTGGTGGCGAGGTAGGTGAGCAGGCCGGTCAGGTCTTCTGCCTGGAGGAGAAAATGGAAATCTTCACCAGTGAGCCGCCTGCTGCGCAGTGCCCGGACCCGGGCGTTTGCATACGAATATCTGGCAGCGGAAAGAAGCATGGCACCTGCCTGTGTTTTGGATGGATCCGGGGTCTGCTGCTGAACTGTTACAAAAAGTCGTCATTATTCAAACGTGTTGCCGCTAGCGGTGAACTGTTACAATCGTCCGGCGGTCGTGGCCGGGACGATTCATCTGTCATGACCGCCTGGGGCTGTGCCGGCCGGTCATCCCGGAACTCTCTTCCCGGCCGTCCAGGAGCAGGTCCATGAAGTTCGCCAGGATTCGGTCTGTCCTTTCGGCAACAGCATGCTGGAGCTGCTGGATATGACGTTCCGCCCGGGCAAGTTTCTCTGCCGCGCGCTGCTCCGCCTCCATGACAATGGGCCGGATCCCGGTCCGCTCGATGCGTGTCAGTCGGTCGTGGCCGGCCCTGACCATGGCCTCGGCCTCCTGCCGGGCCTTCTCCACCATGGCCTTTGCCTCCCTGCGGGCATGGGTGACGGTTTTTCTTGCGGCTTCATCGCTGGTCACAACCTGTTCGATGGTGGTGTGCATCGGCGCTACCTTGTGGTCCTCATGCGTCATGAAAGTATATGGAAAAGATAAGTACAATCAGGATACTGTCAATCAACAGCCGCAGGCGGATACCGGTGCTCCCAGGATTACAGGCTGCCGTCGGCCATCTCTTGGTCCAGGACGTGCTTGACATCGTAGATCACCGACAGTTGCCTGCAGATCCGGTGGAAGTCGGCTGGCGAGAGCCTGCTGAACTCGCGGTGGGCAACGGCCAGGACCACGCCGTCATAGTGGTTGACCGGCAGGTCCTCGATCATGGTCACTCCGTAGAGCTGCCGCGCCTCCTCTCTGTCCGCCCAGGGATCGTACACCTCGATGTTGGCGCCATAGGTCTTCAGTTCGTCGATGATGTCGATCACCCTGGTGTTGCGGAGATCAGGGCAGTTTTCCTTGAAGGTGATTCCCAGGATCAGGATGTTGGCGTCGGCCACGTGGATCCGTTTTTTCAGCATCAGCTTGACCACCTCCGAGGCGATGTAGCGGCCCATGTCGTCGTTGAGACGGCGGCCGGCCAGGATCATCTCCGGGTGGTAACCCACCTCCTGGGCCTTGTGGGTCAGGTAGTAGGGATCGACGCCGATGCAGTGGCCGCCCACAAGGCCGGGGCGGAAATGGAGAAAGTTCCACTTGGTGCCGGCGGCCCGCAGGACCTCCATGGTGTCGATACCCAGCCGGTTGAAGATCAGGGCCAGCTCGTTGACCAGGGCGATGTTGACGTCGCGCTGCGTGTTCTCGATCACCTTGGCCGCCTCGGCTACACGGATGGAACTGGCCTTGAAGGTGCCGGCGGTGATGATGGTGCCATAGAGGCTGTCGACGAAATCGGCGATCTCCGCGGTGGAGCCGGAGGTGACCTTGACGATGGTGGGCAGCCGGTGCTCGTGGTCGCCGGGATTGATCCGTTCCGGACTGTAGCCGGCAAAGAAGTCCCGGTTGTAGACCAGGCCCGAGATCTCCTCCAGGACCGGGATGCACACCTCCTCGGTGGCACCCGGGTAGACCGTGGACTCGTAGATGACCACGTCGCCCTGCTTGAGGACCTTGCCCACGGTCCTGGAGGCGCCGACCAGGGGCCGCAGGTCGGGCCGCTTGTTGGCATCAATGGGTGTGGGCACGGCAACGATGAAGACATTGCAGTCAGCCAGGTCGTCGATACTGTCGGTGAAGTGCAGGCCGGAGGCCTTTTCGAGATCCTCGCTGCTCACCTCGCGGGTCACATCCACATGGTTGCGCAGCTCCTCGATACGCCGGCTCTTGAGGTCAAAGCCGGTGGTGGGCAGTTTGTGACTGAATTCGACGGCCAGGGGCAGACCGACATAGCCCAGGCCGATGACCGCGATGCGGGTGGAGTTGAGATCAGGCATAATGGGTTCCTCGTTGTTTCAGAAAACGTGGCTGGAAGGTGGCAGACCGGATGCCTGGTGGGGGCCGGTTGCCGATAGCGGTGAACGATTATGATGCTCGTGTATAGAATGCGGGTTCGCCCACGGCTCAGACCCCTCTGCTCCTGTCCGGCCAGAGCAGGGTGTGGAGCTGAAGCTGCAGCCGGACCCGGAGCTGTCTCTCGAGGATGAGAGTGGCGAGGCGCCTGGCTTCCATGGCGCCCCGGACCGGTGAAAACAGGACCGGGCAGATCTCTGTCAGCCGCCGGTCCTCGACCATTGCCGCAGCCCAGGCAAAGTCTCGCTCCGAGGCGATGACGAATTTGATCTCGTCCCGGCTGCCCTGCCGGCGCCGTTCTGCCAGCAGGTCCGTATTGGAGGACAGGTTGTGTCCTGCCATGCCCGAGTCCGGGCACTTGATGTCCATGATGATCCCGACCCCGATCGGTACCCGTTCCAGGGGCAGGGAGCCGTTGGTCTCCAGGAGCACCACATGGCCGGCCGCCAGGAGCTGGTCCATGAGCGGGTAGACATTCTCCTGCAGCAGGGGCTCGCCACCGGTGATCTCCACCATGATGCCCGGCCATCCTGCTGACCAGGCCAGGAGCTCGCCGGTGGTTACGGAGTGGCCGGCTTCCTCCCAGGTGTAGCTGGAGTCGCACCAGGCGCAGCGCAGGTTGCAGCCGCAGAGACGTATGAATGCGCAGGGCAGGCCGGCCCGGGTCGATTCGCCCTGGATGGAACAGAACCGTTCCGAGACCTGCAGGGTCTTATCCACCGTAATAGATCACGCCGCTGGAATCGGTTTCGCGGACCTGGACGCTGTGGAGGCGGTAGCGGTCCGAGCGGAGCTCTTCTTCCAGTTCCCGAAAGATATGGATGGCGATGTTTTCCGAGGAGGGATTGCGCTCCCGGAAGGCGGGATGCTGGTTGAGGTCACAATGGTCCAGGTCATCGATGACCCGGTTGACGTGTTTCTTCAGGACTTTGAAATCAATACCCATGCCAAGCTGGTCCAGTTCCGTGGCCCGGACACAGACCCGGACCTTCCAGTTGTGGCCGTGCGGATGTTCGCAGTTGCCCGGATAGTCACGCAGGTGGTGACCGCCGGAGAAATGGGTTTTTATGAAGATATCCATCATGAGAGATCGTTCTCCTTGGCGTTTGGCCGGCTGTCTATAGCCCCCGCTATGCGGGCCGTCGTGAGCGCGGGCAAATGGCGTGCTGCTGAACTTTTACAAACCACGAAAACCTGCTTGCAACCTGGTTCTGGAAAGTGGTAAACAGGTTGGGATTTTCAGAGACGCGCACTCCTGCAGAAATTACGACATTGTAGCAGGATTTCATTCCGTTTTCCAGTATTGAGGAGAGATTTTAATGGCCGTTGTCGCCCCGTTCAGAGGGATACGCTACAATCCGGACAAGATCGTGAACCTGGAAGAGGTGGTCACTCCGCCCTATGACGTCATCAACGAGGAGGAAGGCGCCTCGTTTCTTGACAGGAATCCCTACAGCATGATCCAGCTCGATCTGCGCAACACCTCACAGGATGGCGGCAGCGAGGAGGGACGCTACCAGGATGCAAAAACCCGTTTCGACCAGTGGCAGGAAGAATCGGTGCTCATCCGGGACGAGGAACCGGCCATCTATCTCTATTATATCGATTACACCCATCCGTCGGGCCGCCGGCTGACCAGGAAGGGGCTGGTGGCCCTGGTGGGGCTGGCCGAGTTTGCGGAAGGGATCGTCAAGCCCCATGAGAAGACCTTTGACGGGGTGATCGCCGACCGTCTCGAACTGATGGACGAGTGCCGGGCCCAGTTCAGCCAGGTCTTTTCACTGTATCCGGACCCGGAGCAGTTCGCGATCTCGGTTCTGGAAAAGTCGCGCGACCCGGAGCCGGTCTGCGTGACCAGGGACCTTCACGACAATGTCCACACCCTGTGGCGGGTCACCGATCCCGGGGCCCTGTCCCTGGTCCACGACTTTTTCGCCGACCGCCCGGTCTATATCGCCGATGGTCACCATCGCTACACCACGGCCCTGGCCTGCCGCCGGCGGGCCCTGAAACGTGATCCCGATCTGCCGCCGGACAGCCCGTTCAATTTCATCATGATGTATCTCTGCGCCAGCGAGGATGAGGGGCTGTCTGTCCTGCCCACCCACCGGCTGGTACGCTGGCCGGGCCGGCATGATGCCGACCAGGTGGTGGAACGGCTGCAGGCCGGTTTTGACGTGCGCGAGATCCGCGGCGGCACGCGGGAGACCCTGGTCGGGGAGCTGCTGGACCGCATGGACGAGGCCAATGACGGGACCCTTTCGGTATTCGGCTTCTACCATGCCGGCGAGGACAGGGCCTTTCTTCTGAAGATGCTGGAGGACGCCGCGGATGATCCGCACCTGGCCGGCCGGCCAGAGGTCCTGCGCCGGCTTGACGTGGTGGTGCTTTCGGACCTGCTCCTGGCCGGCTGCCTGGGCCTGGACCACCAGCAGTGCCTGCGGCAGAAACTGGTGAGCTATTTCAGCGACCCGGACGAGGCCCTGGATGTGGCGGTCAAGGCATCCATTGCCGATGACGGCGCCACGCCCCTGCTCTTTCTTCTCAATCCGACCCCGGTGCAACAGGTCCTGCAGGTGGCGGACAGCGGCGAGATCATGCCGCACAAGTCCACCTACTTCTATCCCAAGATCCTCACCGGCCTGCTGATCAACAAGCTCGATGGCAGGGAGCCTATCATCCCGGCCCGCACCTGAGGTGGGAGCGGACCGGCGCCCCATAACCGAAGACACCCTGTTTGGGGGCGGCCTGGTCTGCCGCCAGCATGCGGACGGGTACCGGTTTTCGGTGGACGCCGTGCTGGCGGCCCACTTCTGTCGGCCCGCCGCCAGGGCCAGGATCCTGGACCTCGGCGCCGGCTGCGGCGTGATCGGCCTGATCCTGGCCCATCGTCATCCGGCAGTCAGGGTGACCGGCCTCGAGCTGCAACCGGCCCTGGCCGCCCTGGCCGCTGACAATGTTCACTGCAACGCCCTGCAGGACCGGGTCCGGATCCTGGAGGGCGATGCGCGGGAGATCGGCCGGGTTCTGGCACCGGAGTCCTTTGATCTCGTGGTCTGCAACCCGCCCTATCGTCCGCAGGGATCGGGTCGGGCCAGCAGGGGCGATGAGGCGGCCATGGCCCGCCATGAACTGAGCGCCTCCCTTGCCGACATGGTGCGGGCGGCGGCGTTCTGTGTCCGCAACCGGGGCGCGGTGGTCTTTGTCTATCCCGCCACCCGCATGGCCACTCTCCTGCATCGCCTGCAGGAAAGGATGCTTGTGCCCAAGCGGTTGCAGCCGGTGTACAGCTATCCCGGGGACCGGCGCGGACGACTGGTCCTGGTGGAGGCGGTGAAGAATGGCGGCGAGGAGCTGCTCCTCCTGCCGCCCCTCTACGTCTATGAATGGAAAAACGGGCCGTATTCTCCGCAGATGCGGGCGATGTACGAGTGAATCATGCTGGCCAGGATACACAGCGGAGCCGTTATCGGGGTGCAGGGACTGGTGGTGCGGGTCGAGGTCGACCTGGCCCGCGGCCTGCCGGGTTTTTCCACGGTCGGTCTTCCCGAGGGCGCGGTGCGCGAGTCCAAGGACCGGGTCCGCTCGGCGGTCAGGAACTGCGGGTACGAGTTTCCGCCCGGCAGGATCACGGTCAACCTGGCGCCGGCCGCGGTCAAGAAGGAAGGCACAGGCTATGACCTGCCCATTGCCTTGGGGATCCTTGCCGCTGCCGGTACCCTGGAGTGTCCGGATCTCGCGGACATCTGTGTGGCCGGCGAGCTTTCCCTGGACGGCGGGGTCCGGCCGGTGCGGGGTATTCTCTCCATGGTCCTGGCGGCCAGGGAGGCCGGCATGCGTCGCTGCCTGGTGCCGGCGGCCAATGGTCCTGAGGCGGCGGTTGTCCGGGATATGGAGATCCTGGGCGTGGAGCGGCTGGACGAGGCCGTGGAGATCCTTGCCGGCAGGCGCGAGGCAACGCCGGTCCGCATCGACATCGACCGCATGTTCGGCCGGCAGGACATCTATGCCGTGGATTTTGCCGAGGTCAGGGGCCAGGAACATGTGAAGCGGGCCCTGGAGGTGGCGGCCGCGGGCGGACACAATATCCTCCTTTCCGGAGTGCCGGGAACCGGCAAGACCATGATGGCCAGGCGTCTGCCCTCCATCCTCCCCGACCTGAGCCTTGACGAGGCCATCGAGACCACGCGGATCTATTCCACCGCCGGCCTGCTGCCGGCCGATACCCCGCTCATGGTGAACCGGCCGTTTCGTTCCCCCCATCACACCATCTCCGACGCCGGCCTGATCGGCGGTGGCCAGGTGCCCCGGCCCGGCGAGGTCTCGCTCGCCCACAACGGTGTCCTCTTTCTGGACGAACTGCCGGAATTCCGCAAACATGTGCTCGAGGTGATGCGCCAGCCCCTGGAGGACGGAGTGGTCAGTATCGCCCGCGCCGCCGTGAGTCTCTGTTTTCCGGCACGGTTTATGCTCGTGACTGCGATGAACCCGTGTCCTTGTGGGTATCTAGGTGATATTTCGAGAGAATGTTCGTGTACGCCTGTCCAGGTCCAGCGGTACCGCAGTCGGATCTCCGGGCCGCTCCTCGACCGTATCGATCTGCAGGTGGAGGTACCGGCGGTGCGGGTGGAGGACCTCGAGCAGGCCGCGCCGGGCGAGAGTTCTGCCGGGATCCGGCAGCGGGTCAATACTGCCCGCCAGACCCAGCGGCGCCGCTTTTCCCCCGTGGAAGGGGTCTACTGTAACGCACAGATGGGCTCGCGCCTGATCAGGGAGTGCTGTCCCCTGGACCGTGATTGCAGCCGCATGCTGCACCAGGCCGTGGACCGGCTGGGGCTTTCGGCCCGCGCCTATACCCGGATCATCAAGATCGCCCGCACCATTGCCGACCTGGAAGGGTCCGGGCCGATCTCCTCACCGCATATCGCCGAGGCCATCCAATACCGGCGCATGCGGTACGGCGCGGGCTGAGGTTGCGCTTCCGATCCGCAACGGCAACGGCTTAGATCGAGAAACTGGCGATCATCCGGCGGAGATCCGTGGCCAGCCTGGAGAGTTCATGCACGTTGTTGCGCACCTGCTCGCTGGCGCTGGTCATCTCCTGCGCCGCCTCGTTCACCTCGACAATCTCGCGTGCGATCTCGTCGGATACCGCGGAACTCTGGGCGACATTTTCTGTCACCTCGTGGAGTCCTTCGGTGGCCTGGCCCATGTTGGCTGCAATCTCTTCGGTGGTTGCGCTCTGTTCCTCAACTGACGTGGCAATGGTCTCGACAATGGCATTGACCTCGTTGATGACCGAAGAGATCTGGGTGATCTGGGAGACCGTTCCCCTGGTCGAATTCTGAATTCCTTCTATTTTGCTGCGTATCTCGCCGGTTGCTTCAGCCGTCTGTTTGGCCAGTTCCTTGATCTCGTTGGCGACAACGGCAAATCCCTTGCCTGCCTCACCGGCCCGGGCCGCCTCGATGGTGGCATTGAGGGCCAGCAGGTTGGTCTGGTCGGAGATCTCGGTGATAGTCTCGGTCACCTTGCCGATCTCGTCGGCTGCCTTACCCAGCTCCTCGACCTTCTCCGAAGCCGCCCGCACGTCGGTGACCGCCGTCTTGGTGATGGTGTTGGCCTTGGCCGTGTTCTCCGAGATCTCGCTGACGGCGTTGGAGAGTTCATCCGTGGCCGTGGCAACAATATTGACATTGGTCGTGGCCTGTTCGGCGGCGGCAGCCACGGAGGTCATGTTGCTGCTCATCTCCCCGGCAGCAGCGGATACGGTCTCGGCCTTGCCGGAGGTCTGTTCGGCCCGGCTCGCTACCTGTTCCGAGATCGCCGAGAGTTCATCGGCTGAGGAGGTCAGGGTCTCGGTGCCGGCGGCTATGTCGGTAAAGATCTTTCTCAGGTTCTCGGACATGATCTCCATATCCTTGAATACGCCTTCCGCCTGGTGCCGGCCATGATCGGAAAAATTCATTTTCAGGTTTCCCCGGGCAATATTCCGGGCCACCTCGGCTATCCGGGAAGGGTCACTGCCAAGCTGGGCCAGGACACTGCGGGTGACAAAGAAGATGATCCCGCAACCGGCGGCCAGGGCCATCAGGCTCAGGAGCACGATCATCGTCACCGCCCGGCTGTTGGAGGCCTGCAGGCGGGGGCCGATCTCGTCCTGTACCTTCTTGATATCAAGTTTTACCTGTTCAACTGCAGCCGCGATCTTCGGGCCGATGGTATCTAGGGTACCGGAAATGATATCATTTCTCTGGAATATCAGCCCCACCAGGTCCTTGAAATTTTTTCTGTATTCCGCATACTGTTGCCGTATTTCCCCCAGAAGCTGCCGCCGCCGCGGATTCTGCAGGTCCTTGTCAAGGGCCTGCAGCCGCTTTTCCATGTCGGCAAATTCGGCATCCACCCGTTCGACATGCGCACGCTCGTTGGTATCCAGGAATTTCAGGACATAGACCCGGGCCAGCAGGAGGTTGCGCAGGGCGAGCCCTGCCTCGTAGCCGGCGATGGTATCATTGTCCTGTGTGGCCGAGGTCATGATGGCGGTAAGCTTCTGCTCCATCTGCTTGCCGTCCTTGCCGAGAATATCGTAGACAATGTGATTCCGCCGCTGTTTCAGCTCAACGACCTTTTTGAATCCCTGGTCGTACTCCTTGATTTTTTCGCCGATAAAGGCGATCTGCCGGGCCCGCTCCGGTTTTTGGATTTCCTTTTTCGCGGTTTCCAGAAACCCCATCA
>JALSNC010000187.1 GCA_026987195.1 Desulfobulbaceae bacterium
GGCCCTGGTGCACCTGGAAGGCCGTACCCGACAGGAGCATGGCCCCGAGATCACCGCCATCCTGGCACGCCACCCGACCCTGGTGCTGCCGCGGGAGGGCGATCTCCTGGAATCGGCCTGAGGAGTGGTCCGGATCGCCCGGACAGAGGCATCAAACGATGGCATCATCGTGGTCGGGAAAACCGATGGCTGGACATCCCGTGAGGAGTTACATATCCCCTGCCCGTCTTGACACCGGTCCCGGGACCAGTATACTTACTCTTGATGGACTCGTAAAAAGTCCATCACACTCTAAAGATGGCTCAGCATAAAAGTTCGATATACAAGGCGTAGCGGTGCCGGCCAAGCGGAGGCGTACATGGAGTACGTCGAGCATTGGCCGTACCCGCTACAACGCAGTAGATCGGACTTTTTGCGACGCCATCACTCTTAAGGGCAAAGGGTCTGCCGTTCTTTCCGCCGCTGCCCGCCAGGCAGGCCGCAATCCGAGGAGACACGCCATGACACCGAGGCTTCCCCTGCTGTTTACCCTGTTCACCCTTGTTCTGCTGCCCTGGCCGGGCCGGGCGGCGGCAGATTCCGGCAACCCGCCAGCTTCGGCAGCCCCCGTGCCCATGGCCGACAACTTCCTGATCTTCTACGATGCCGCCGACTCCATGGCCGCGCCCTATCGCGATACAGGGATGACCAGGCTCGAGGCGGAACGGCTGATCCTTGCCCGCGGCAATGGTTCGCTGCCGCAACTCGCCTGGCAGGCCGGCCTCTACCCCCTGTGGAAACCGGGGCTCTGGCTGCATGGCGCCGAAAAGGGCTTCAGGCCCTACTATCCCCTGGGCAACTATGACAGAGATACCTTCGCACGTGCCATCGGGCGACTGCCCCTCAACCCCACCGGCCCGTCCATGCTGCAGGTGGGATTGATGAAACTGGAACACCTGCTGCCACTGCCCGGCCGCACCGACGTCTTTCTCTTTTCCGACGGCACCCACACCACGGTCCCGGCACTGGAGACCGAGCCGCTGGTCCAGGCGCGCCGGCTGGCCGAAAAATATGATGTCTGCTTTACCATCGTCAGCAGCGCCCGCACCGCCGAGGCAAAAAAACTCCTGGCCGACATCGCTGCGGTGAACTCCTGTTCCCAGGTCATGGCTTTCGACACCGTGTTCGACCATCCCGAGCACCTGCTGGGCAGACTCTTCTCGGCGACCGGCGATTTTGCCGACATCCTCTTCGATTTTGACCGCCATGACATCAAGCCCCTGTACCGGCCGGCGCTCGACAGACTGGGACGGTTCCTGCTGGAACATCCCGAAGCCTACGTGGTCCTCTCCGGTTTCACCGACTCCATCGGCAGCGAGACCTACAACATCCGCCTTTCACGACGCCGGGCCGAGAATGTGCGCAGCTACCTGCAGCAGCGATTCGGCATTGCCGATCAGCGGATACTCCTCTACTGGTACGGCGACGCCGACCCGGTGGCCTCCAACTCCACTCCGGAAGGGCGTCGTCTGAACCGGCGCGTCACCATCATGATCCGCGGTTCGTAATCCCTCACGGGGTGGCTAACCATCGGTCTGTCCGACCACAATGGTGTAAGTGCTCTCAGGGGCCGCAGATCTGTGCGGGCGTGCCTGGCCGCTATAGCCTGCCTATGCGGGCAGGCACGACCGTGCAAAGAGGTCAGCGAAGACTCCGTGCGGTTCCTGTGAGCGCTTACCGCGGTTCCGACTGAATGGCATCCTGCAGGACGGCCTGCCGGGAGTAACAGCCGGCAGCACGCCATCCGGAGTCCGCGCTTACCTGCACCCCCTCGCGACCGCCGGCAGGGCGGGCTATCTGGCTCTCGCTGCGCTCGCTTACCTGATGGCCAGCCACGATCACGCACTGCTGAACTTTTACCAAAAGCAGCGGCAGTTCAAGGTGGTGGCCGGTGGCGGCGAACTGTTACGATCTCAGACCACGAATTCACCCGGTCCGGCCATGAACGGCTGGCGGGAGCCTGCTGCATGATCCCGGGTAATGGCCTGGTGCGGATCGGTGAAATAGAGGCCGCCGAACGTATTGCTGCAGTCGGGACAGCCCTTGAGCCAGAGGATGTGGTGCCGGTAGCGGTTCTTGGCAAAATGACGGTAGACCCAGCGGGACTCTCCGCAGTCGAGACAGAACAGCAGGGTCCACTCGTCACCCTGCAGGGCATCGGCGCAGTCGTGGCAGACCGGGATGACCAGCTCCCGGACCGAGACCTCCCGGACCCCGTCTTCGCTGTAGCCGATGGGAACGACGATGTAGTCGATGGCGGCAATGTCCGAGCTATTGACCCCGGGGCCGTGGTTGAGGTGGCAGTGCTCGTGATCGAGCTCGGCAAGCAGGTGGAGTGTATTGAAGGTATCCATGATTCCCTCCCTGGTTGAGTTGCGGCATCCTTGCCTTATATTCTGTATCGGCACCTGATACGTTATTCCTTAGGAATAATTACCAGAGGAGAACAAACGGCCGTGACCCGGCCAAAGGAGCAGAAGAAGGAATGAAGATCGAATTTCACGGTGCGGACCGGCATGTCACCGGCTCCTGCCATCTCATCGAATGCCAGGGAAAGCGTATCCTCATCGATTGCGGCATGTACCAGGGAGGCCGTGAGCTGCAGGAGGAGAACAGGAATGACTTCGGCTTTGACCCGGCCGGCATCGACTACCTTCTCCTCACCCATGGTCACCTGGACCATTGCGGCCGGATCCCCCTGCTGGTCAAGCGCGGCTTCCGGGGGGAGATCGTCACCACGGCCGCAACCCGCGAACTGGCGCGGCTGGTGATGCTGGACTCGGCAAGGATCCAGGAGGAGGAGGCCGACTACCTGACCCGCAAGGCCCGCAACCATGACCGCACGGCAGAGCCGGTCCTGCCGCTCTACGACACGCTCGACGCGCTCACCTGCCTGGACCGGTTTGTGGACATCACCGCGTTTGCCCGTCCCCATGACCTGGCACCCGGCATCCGTGTCACCTTTTTCGAGGCCGGTCATATCCTGGGCGCCGCCGGCATCCTCCTCGAGCTTGCCGAGGGCCACCACTCGCGGCGCGTGGTCTTTTCCGGCGACATCGGCTATTCGGACCGGGTCATCCTCCGGGACCCCGCCATCCCTCCCAAGGCCGATATCGTCGTCATGGAGACCACCTATGGCGACCGGCTGCACAAACAGCTTGCACCCTCGGTGGAGGAACTCTACCAGGCCATCAACCAGACCCTGGACCGGGGGGGCAACATCCTGATTCCCAGCTTTGCCCTGGAACGGACCCAGGAGATTCTCTACTACCTGCGCGAAGGTATCGAAAAAAACCGGATTCCCTCCTCCCTGCAGGTCTTTCTCGACTCCCCCATGGCCATCTCGGCCACGCGGATCTTCCAGCGTCACCCCGAATGTTTCGATACCAAGACCTGGGCGGTGTTCCAGTCCGGCCAGGACCCGTTCGCTCTGCCCGGCCTCCACTTCACCCGCGATACCGCCCAGTCCGTGGCCCTGAAGCAGGTCCGCGGCGCAGTCATCATCGCCGGCTCCGGCATGTGCACCGGCGGCCGGATACGCCACCATCTCAGGCACAATCTCTGGCGCCGGGAGGCTGCGGTGGTCTTTGTCGGCTATGCGGCCCATGGTACCCTGGCCCGGCAGATCATCGACGGTGCGGAAAAGGTCCGCATCTTCGGGGAAGAGATCGAGGTCAGGGCCAGGGTCTATACCATCGGCGGTTTCTCCGCCCACGGCGATCAGCGGGAGCTGCTCGCCTGGCACGCCCGTACCGGCAAGCCCGAGATCACCTTCCTGGTCCACGGCGAGGAGGAGACCATGCGGATCTTTGCCGGCCTGCTCACCAATACCCGGGTCGAGATGCCCAGGCTGCACGAGTCCTTTTCCCTGTAGTGATTACAGCTTCAGCCGGAGCCCGGCGATCAGGGCAGGATGCCTCCCGTTATACGACGTCTGTTTTCCCGTGAAATTACTTCAGGAAAACAAATGGTTGCAAGGCGGACCGCCCCCAGGAACCGGAATAAATCATTCGACTTTTCAGCGACAATACTCTATAGTTGTCCAGCAAAATTTCTCATTTTAAACCAAGAGCAGATCCCATGACCGGAACCAGGATCGCAGTCGTCTGTCTCATCATGCTCAGCTCCCTGTGCGGGCCGGGCAGGGCCGCCGAAAAGGCGTCTGTCCCCGATGCATGGACCGCGCCCGGCGCCGTCCACTTTGCGCTGGAGAACAGTCCCGATGCCAAGGCCGCCCTGCAGCGGATCGCCGCGGCCCGGGCAGCCATCGACCAGGCCGCCTCTGCCTTCTACCCGCAGCTGAGCATCGGCGCCGGCTACTCCCGGACCGACAACCCCATGTACTCGTTCGGCAACATCCTCAACCAGGGACAGTTCACCAGCAGTATAGATTTCAACGATCCCGGCACCACGGACGACATCAACCTGACCACCAGTCTGGAGTACCGGCTGTTCAACGGCGGCCGCGACCGGGCAGGTCTCAGGGCTGCCGAGGCCGGGGCCGAGGCAAGCCGGATGGAGCACAGCGGTATCCTCTCCAGGCTGGCCTTCGAGGTGGTCCGTTCCTTTCTGACCATCATCCAGGCCGACGAGACCCGGCAGGCGCGTGCCTCGGCCATTGAAGCAGTGGATGCTTCCCTGAAGGTGGCCCGGGCGCGGTACGAGGTCGGTGACCTGCTGCGGGCCGACCTGCTCAACCTCGAGGTCCAGCGATCCAGGGCGCGCGAAAACCTGATCCGGGCCCGGCACAACCTGGAGCTTGCCAAACGCGGTTTCCTCAACCTGCTCGGACTTGAGCAGGGCGATGTCAGGATCAACATGGATGAAAAATTCGAACAGACCGTACCGGAAAAGCTCACCTATGAACAACGGCCGGAACTGGCCCGGATCGCCGCAATGATCCGGGCAGCCGAGGCCCGGGTACGTCAGGCCGAGGCCGGATACTATCCCACCGCCGATGCCTTTGGTTCCTACCAGATCGACAAGGGATTCGAATATGACGCCGGCTCGGGCAACTCCTGGATGGCCGGTGTCCGGTTGAACTATACCCTCTTTGACGGCCATCGGACCTCGGCAGCCGTCACCAGGGCCAAGGCACGCCTGGCGGAGCTCAGGGAGCGCAGGCACAAGATGGAGCTCGGCTTCGGCCTGGAGATCGAACAGGCACGGCTCAGCCTGCAACAGGCGGAAGAACGTCTGCAGGTAACGGAAAAGATGATGGAACTGGCCGAGGAAAGTGCACGACTCTCCCGGGCCCGTTTCAAGGAGGGCGTTATCCTCTCCTCGGACCTGATCGACGTGGAGAACCGGCTCACCGATGCCCGGGTCCGCCATTCCCTGGCCCTGGCCACCTACCGGGTCGCGGTGGCCGAACTGCGCCGGGCCGTTGGACTGCCCCAGTTTGACGAGACCGTGCTGACCGGACCGGCTGACTGAGCCGTTTCCCGAAGCCGGAACCTTCTGTACAGGTTCACCGCCCCGGCATCCGTTTTGAATGACCCGTGAACGTTTACGAATCTTTCCATTTTCTCTTATCAACGGCAGAAAGCATGACCCGAAAAACCACCCTCATCTCCATCTGCGTTCTGGCCCTCGTCCTTGTCGGCGGCGACGCTTCCCGGGCGGAAGAAAAGACCGCTTCACCTCCGGACCTGCCCACTGTCAAGGTCCATGTCCTCACCCTTGAACGTCAGGAGATCCCTTCCCTGATCGAGGTCGTGGGCACGGTCCAGGCCGTGCAGCGGGCATCCATTGCCGCCAAGATCTCGGGATTCATCGCCGAGATCCCGGTGGTGCTGGGTTCACGGGTGAAGAAGGGCGACCTGCTGGTAAAGATCAGTGCCGAGGAGATATCGGCCCGCCTGCTGCAGGCCCAGGCCCAGCTGGCCCAGGCCCGGCGCAACCTGGAGAGAGAACAGAAGCTGCTGAAGAAGAACGCCACCACCCCGGAGACGGTCAAGTCCATGCGGGACATGTACGCCATTGCCGAGGCCGGCTACCGGGAGGCCAGGACCATGCTCAGCTACACCACCATCACCGCCCCGTTTGCCGGGGTGATTACCCGCAAGATCGCCCATGCCGGCGATCTGGCCACCCCCGGCACGCCATTGCTGCAGCTGGAGAACAACTCCCGGCTGCAGATCGTCACTGCGGTGCCCGAGGGAGTGGTAACCGATATCAGGACCGGCGACCGGATGACGGTCAGTGTCCCGGCCGCCGTCCTCACCGGCCAGGGCACGGTGGCGGAGATCGCGCCCGTGGCCGATCCCCGTTCGCGCACTGTCCGGGTCAAGATCGACATCGACCAGGCCGAACACCTGCGGACCGGTCAGTTCGCACGGGTCTCCATACCGATGAAAAACACCGAGACCCTGCTCGTTCCAGCCACGGCCATTGTGCCCTTCGGCCAGATGGACAGGGTCTTTGTCGCCGAAGAGGACAGGGCACGGCTGCGCCTGGTCCGCACCGGCGAGCGGGATGACGGTAAAGTGGAGATCCTGGCCGGCCTCAATCCCGGTGACAGGGTTATTGTCGACAACAACCGACTGCTGGTCAACGGACAGCCCCTGAGTATCGTCCAATGAAAGTGGATCAGTGCACCATACATCCGGGCTTTGCCGGCCGCATGGCTGCGGCCTTTATCGACTCCAAACTGACATTGATCGGCATCATTGCCTCGCTCCTGCTGGGCCTGATGGCCATTATCCTGCTGCCGCGCGAAGAGGAGCCGCAGATCAAGGTGCCGATGATCGACGTCATGGTCTCCATGCCGGGCGCATCGCCCAAGGAGGTGGAGGAACGGGTCTCCATCCCCATGGAAAAGCTGCTCTATGAGCTGCCGGGCATCGAGTACATCTACACCACCTCCATGCCCGGCAGATCCCTGCTCATCGCCCGCTTCTATGTGGGTGAAAACCTGGAAAAGTCCATAGTCCGCCTCAACCAGAAGCTGCAGACCAACTTCGACCGTATCCCGCACGGGGTATCACCGCCCCTGGTCAAGCCGCACACCATCGACGATGTCCCGGTCCTGGCCCTCACCTTCCACAGCACCAGGTATGACCACTACACCCTGCGCCGGCTGGCGGCCCAGGTGGATGACGCCATCAAGAACATCTTCGAGGTGGCGGAAACCAAGCTGATTGGCGGCACCCGGCGGGAGGTTCGCATCGAGTTTGATCCTGTGCGGCTCGCTGCCCGTGATCTCAGCGTCTCCCGGCTGATTCCGGCCCTCAAACAGGCCAACCGCCAGTCCTTTTCCGGTGACCTGCGCTCCATGAATCACGAGATGCGGCTGCAGACCGGCACCTTCCTCACCTCGGCCAGGGAGATCGGCCGCATCGTGGTGGGCGTCTATGGCGGCCGGCCGGTCTACCTGGAGGACGTGGCCACCATTGTCGACGGCCCGGAGGAGCCCTCGACCTATGTGCTCTTCGGCGGGGGCGACGGCGCACCCGAGGAGGCGGCGGTGACCCTGTCGGTGGCCAAGCGGCCCGGCGCCAATGCGGTGCATGTGGTGGACACGGTCCTGGCCAAGATCGACAGCCTCAAGGGCAGTCTCATCCCCGACGACGTCCAGGTCAGCGTTACCAGGAACTATGGCGAAACAGCGGCGGAGAAATCCAACGAACTGCTGCTCCACATGGGAATCGCCGTCTTCGGGGTGGCCCTGCTGATCCTGTTCTTCCTCGGCTGGCGCGAGTCGATCATCGTGCTTCTGGCCATTCCCTCCACCCTGGCTCTGACCCTGCTGATCTTTTACCTCTACGGCTACACCCTCAACCGGATCACCCTCTTTGCCCTGATCTTTTCCATCGGTATCCTGGTCGACGACGCCATCGTCGTGGTGGAGAACATCGTCCGCCACATGCGCATGCCCTCCAACCGTGCCCGTCCCCTCACCACGGTGGCGGTGGAGGCGGTGAGCGAGGTGGGCAACCCCACCATCCTCGCCACCTGGGCGGTTATTGCCGCCATCCTGCCCATGGCCTTTGTCGGTGGCCTGATGGGGCCCTATATGCGGCCCATCCCCATCGGTGCCTCGGCGGCGATGATCATCTCCATGCTGATCGCCTTTTCGGTCACGCCCTGGGCGGCCACCCATATCCTGCGCAAGGACTGTGGCCCGGAGGAATGCGTCATCGAACCGGATGAAGAGGACACGGACCACGCGCCCAACGACTTCTTCACGCGTCTCTATCACCGGGCCATGGACCCTCTCCTGGCCCACGGCTATGCCCGTTTTCTCTTTTTCCTCACCACCGGAGCCCTGCTGCTGGGCGCCTGCTCCATGGTCTACTTCGGCCTGGTCAAGGTGAAGATGCTCCCCTTTGACAACAAGTCGGAGTTCCAGGTCATCCTCAACATGCCCGAGGGCTCGACCCTGGAACATACCACCCGCGTGGCGCTGGAGATGGCCGAGGTGGTGGGCCGCGAACCCGAGGTCGTCAACTACCAGATCTACGCCGGCACGGCCTCGCCCTACAATTTCAATGGCCTGGTCCGCCATTACTTCATGCGCTCCGGCCCGACCGTGGCCGACATCCAGGTCAACCTCAAGCCCAAGGGCGAGCGGGACCAGCAGAGCCACGATATCGCCAAGCGGGTGCGGCCGGCCATTGCCGCCATCGCGAAAAAATACGGCGCCGCCGTTGCCGTGGCCGAGGTGCCGCCCGGGCCTCCGGTGCTGCAGACCCTGGTCGCCGAGATCTATGGCCCCACCGATACGGCGCGGGTGAAGCTGGCCACCAAAATCAAAGAGATCTTCGAATCCACACCCGGCGTGGTGGATGTGGACTGGTACCGGGAAAAAGACCGGATGAAGACGGTGATCACCGTGGACAAGGAAAAGGCGGCCTTGAACGGCATCTCCGAGGGGGCGGTGACCCGGGCGGTGGAGATCGGTCTGTCGGGGCTCTCCATCGACCTCTTCCACCAGCCCCGTGACAAGGAAGAGATCAACATTGTTCTCGAACTGCCGCGCGCCCTGCGGGCACGGGTCGATGGTATCCTCAACATCATGCTGCGGCCCGACATGGATCCGCAGGCCCCGCTGGTCCCGCTCAGGGAACTGGTTCGCGTGGAACAGCGGCCGGTCAATCAGCCCCTGTACCGGAAAAATCTCAAGCCGGTGATCTACGTCACCGGTGATGTGGCAGGCGAAGCCGAGAGCCCGGTCTACCCGATCCTGGCCATGAACAAGAAGCTGGACCGCCTCGACGGTCGCGAATACGGCGGCCTGGACCGGCGCATCGAGATCTACAACCTGCACCAGCCCTTCACCGAGACCGAGCCGGCCATGAAGTGGGACGGCGAGTGGCATATCACCCTGGAGGTCTTCCGTGATCTCGGCCTGGCCTTCTGTGCGGTCATGATCCTGATCTACATGCTGATGGTGGGCTGGTTCAAGGACTACATCACACCACTGGTGGTGATGGCGGCCATTCCCTTTTCCCTGATCGGCATCCTCCCGGCTCACTGGGCCCTGGGCGCCTTCTTCACCGCCACCTCCATGATCGGCTTCATGGCCGGCGCCGGCATCGTGGTCCGGAACTCCATCATCCTGGTCGACTTCATCGAACTGCGCCGCTCACATGGCCTGCCACTGACCGAGGCCGTGGTGGAGGCTGGAGCCATCCGATTCCGGCCCATGCTGCTCACCGCCCTTGCCGTGGTGGTCGGCGCCTCGGTCATCCTGGCCGACCCCATCTTCCAGGGACTTGCCATCTCGCTGATGTTTGGCGAGATCGCCTC
>JALSNC010000188.1 GCA_026987195.1 Desulfobulbaceae bacterium
ACCACCAGGAGGACGATGAACAGGGTGATCAGGAGATAACCGGCACAGCCGATGAGGAGGGTGAAACGTCGTCTGCGGTCCAGGTGATTGGCAAGAAGCAGCATCCCCTCCAGGACAAAGGTCTCCAGGCGGTAGCGGAGAAACTCGCTGGACAGGACCGGTGCCATGTACGCATCCAGAAACGAAAACAGCAGGACAAAGACCATGCCCACAAGGAGGACATAGGAGACCCGCCGATGGAGGAGCTGCGCCAGTTCCCGCCGGTAGGCGACAGCATGCCGCTGCTCCATGGTCTCGCCGCCAAGGAGCTGGCAGAGTGTCGACAGCTGATCGGCACCGGTGATCCTGTTCATTGATTGTCCAGCTCATTCCCGCCACCGGCAGTTCCACGGCCCGGGCAGGTTCAGTTGAGAAGGGACTCCATCCGGATCCGCTTGAACTCCTGCTCCCGGACCAGGAAGGCATTGACGATCCCGGGATCGAAATGGCGCCCGCTCTCCCGGATAATCAGGTCCCTTGCTGTTTCATGGTTGAAGGCCTGTTTATAGCAGCGCCTGGAGGTCAGGGCGTCATAGACATCGGCCAGGGCGACGATACGCGCCGACAGGGGAATCGCATCGCGGACCAGGCCTCCGGGATAGCCGGAGCCGTCCCATTTTTCGTGGTGGTGCATGGCGATCTCCTGGCCCATGGCGAGGAAAGCGACATGCCCTGCCTCCTGTTCCGCCTCGGCAAGTACGGCGGCGCCCAACTTGCAGTGCATCTTCATCCGCTCGAATTCCTCCCTGGTCAGGGGGCCCGGTTTGAGGAGGATGGAGTCCGGGATGCCCACCTTGCCGATGTCGTGGAGGACCGAGGAGATATAGATATCCTCCACGAACCCCTCGGAGATCGCCGGGGCATAGCTGGGATCAAGGGCCAGCTCCCCGGCCAGGATCCTGGTGTATTCACGGATCCGCTCCAGGTGGGCGCCGGTTTCGGAGTCACGGTACTCGGCGAGTTTTGCCAGGCCGAGAATGGCGGCCCGCCTGGAGGTGTCGATGAGGTGGTTGGAGGCCAGCACCTCCCGCTCCACCTTCTTGGTGGCGCTGATATCGCGGATGACCAACTGGCACCAGGAGCGATGATCCCGCATGTCCACCAGGTTGCCGCTGATCTCCACATCGATGATACGGCCCGTACCGGTGACCATCTGCAGCTGCCGGTCCCTGATGTCCTCGCCCTGCTCCAGCAGGCCCCTCAGGGCCCTCTGCAACCGGTCTCCATCGCCGGCCGCCATCAGCCGGACCAGGGGACGATCCAGCAGACGCTGCGGATCCCAGTCAAAGACCTCGGCAAACCGGCGGTTGGCCATGCGGACGATCCCCTGGCCATCCAGGAGGACCACCAGGTCCAGGATGTTGTCGTAGAGATCCTTGAACCGCAGGTCCGACTCCTCCAGCTCGGCCATGCGCATGTGGACCAGTTCCTCCAGGTTGGTGGTATAACCGGTCAGCTCCCGTTTTGCCGCCAGCAGGTTCTCCTTGGCCCGGAAGGTCTTGCGGCGCACCCGCATGTCGTCGAAGGACTGCACCGTGGTGACCGCGATGACCGCGAAAAAGAAAAAGGTGTCATTGACTGCATAGGCCAGGTCCCGGCTCTCCAGGTGGGAACCGGTGGCCAGCAGGATCAGCATGTAGACACCATACATGGAGAAACCGATCAGGGCCGCCTCCAGGCCGGTCAGCGGCAGGACCGCGATGCTGCCGGCCATCATCAGCAGGATGCCGGCATAGTAGTCAGAGGTAAACCCTCCCAGGCGGGTCGCCATCAGGGAGATGGCGCCGCTGCCGAGGAGGAGGGCGAGGAAGACCAGGTGGCGGACATACCTGGCGGTTCCGGGCAGCCGCAACAGGTGGAGGATGGCCAGCAGCAGGAGCACGAACCCGAGGCGGAAGAGAAAGAAAAGAACAAAATACTCCCGGCAGACAGCCAGGTCGAGAAGGGAAAAAAAGAGGAAGAACACCATCCCCAGCCACAGGGAGACACGGGTCCGCTGCAGAAAAAGCGTGTGCAGTTCCCTCTCGAAGCCGGCAGGGTCCGCCGATACCGAAACGGCCATGGGATGTCAGTCCTTTATGGCCATGGCAAAGAGGTTGACCTTCTCGTCCTCGGCCAGGATCGTCACATCATCGCCAAAGGCGGTGGTGGAGAAGATCTCGCGCAGATCGTCGCCGGTGCGGTAGAGCAGTTCCCAGCGCAGCAGCTTGTCCAGGAAGATGGAATCCGGATAGGGCGAGAAGTTGCCCAGCAGCAGTACGCCCCCG
>JALSNC010000189.1 GCA_026987195.1 Desulfobulbaceae bacterium
GGAGGATCCTCCTGCCCGACGACTGGCAGGGACATCCCCTGCGCAAGGAATATCCCCTCAAGGGCCGCGAGGAATGGAGCGGATTCTCTGACCTGCTCCACAAGGTGGAGAAGCTGCGCGCCTTTGACTTCAAGCCGGAGGCCGGAGCAGCGGCCGGTCCGGAGAAGAAAAAAGAGGGCCGATCATGACCAAGCCCATGCACACCACACTGGAGGTCCCGGTCGCTGCCGGTGACGAGGAAAGCTACAGCCTGCGGATGGGACCGCAGCATCCGGCCACCCACGGTGTCCTGCGGGTGGACCTGGAACTGGACGGTGAGACCATCCTCGACTGTACCCCGCGGGTGGGCTACCTGCACCGCGGTTTCGACAAGCTGGCGGAACACCGTACCTATGCCCAGGGCCTGATCCTCACCGACCGGCTGGACTATGTCGGCGCCATGGCCAACAACGTCGGCTACTGCGTGGCCGTGGAGAAGCTGCTTGGCATCGACGTGCCGCTGCGGGCAAAGTATATCCGCACCATGGTCAGCGAGATGTCCAGGATCTGCGGCCACCTGCTCTGGCTGGCCACCCATGCCCTGGATATCGGCGCCATGACCGTCTTTCTCTACTGCTTCCGCGAGCGCGAGGTGCTGCTGGAGCTGTTCGAGGAACTCTGCGGCGCCCGCCTAACCTTCTCCTATCCCCGGATCGGCGGCGTGCGCCAGGATGTGACCCATTCCTTCATCCGGCGACTGACCGAATTCGCCAACACCTTTCCCGGCTGGATCGAGGACTACGAGACCCTCATCGACACCAACCGCATCTGGCTCAAGCGGACCCGTGGCGTCGGGGTCATCTCGGGTGAGGATGCCCTGGACCTTGGCATCACCGGCCCCTCCCTGCGCGGCTCCGGCATAAAGTACGACGTGCGCAAGGCGCGTCCCTACGATGCCTACTCCCTGGTGGACTTTGAGGTGCCGGTGGGAAGGGACGGTGATATCTACGCCAGGTACCGCTGCCGCATGGAGGAGATGCGCCAGTCGGCCCGGATCATTCTCCAGTGCATCGACCAGTTGCCGCCCGGTCCCATTGTCGGCGACGATGCCCCCGACCTGGTCATGCCGCTGCATGGTCATCCGAAAAAGGAGGCCGATGCCAGCCGCTGGGGCACCGGCCTGATCAGGCTGCTGCAGGACCGATCCCTGTTCCCCCGGGGCGAGGTCTATGTCTCCGTGGAGGCACCCAAGGGTGAGCTGGGCTTCTACTTCATCAGCGACGGCTCGGGACGCCCCTACCGGATGCATATCCGCTCACCCTCCTTTATCCACATCGGGGCCCTGCCCTTTATGACCAGGGGCGCCATGATCGCCGACCTGATCGCCATCATCGGTACCCTGGACGTTGTCCTGGGAGAATGTGACAGGTAGAACACCAGATCCGCTACAACCTCTTACCGACAGGTCATCACCATGCATGTTCTCGTGCTGCTCATACAGATCCTTGTCCTCTTTGCCGTGGTCATGCTGCATGTCGCCTATGCCACCTACTTCGAGCGCAAGATCATCGGCCACATGCAGGTCCGCATGGGCCCCATGCGGGTGGGCTGGCACGGCCTGCTCCAGCCCATTGCCGACGGCATCAAGAGTTTCTTCAAGGAGGATGTCGTTCCGGAGCAGGCCGACCGGCCCATCTTCCTGGCCGCGCCGGTTATCTGCCTGGTGGCGATGCTGACCTCGCTTGCGGTGCTGCCCTTTGCCCCGGGCTGGGTGCTGGCGGATATCAACATCGGCCTGATCTTCATCCTCGCCATGAGCTCGCTCTCCAGTTACGGCGTCATCCTCGCCGGCTGGGCCTCCAACTCCAAGTACACCTTCCTGGGCGGCCTGCGCTCCATGGCCCAGGTCATCAGCTACGAGATCGCCATGGGGCTCAGCCTGGTCGGGGTGATGATGCTCTCCGGCACCCTCAATCTGTCCGAGATCGTTCAGGCCCAGGGCACATCCTTCACCGGCATGTACGTCTTTCCGCAGATCATCGCCTTCTTTGTCTTCTGTGTCGCCATGCTGGCCGAGACCAACCGGGTGCCCTTTGACCTGCCCGAGGCCGAAACCGAGCTGGTCTCCGGCTATGCCACCGAGTATTCCGGCATGCGCTACGCCATGTTCTTCATGGCCGAGTACATCGGCATGATGGTCATGTCCGCCATTGGCACCATCTGCTTCCTGGGGGGCTGGAACGGACCCTTCACCGTGCCCGGCGTGCCGTTTTTCTGGTTCGTTCTCAAGATCTATGTCTTTCTCTTTGTCTTCATCTGGATCCGCGCCACCCTGCCCCGCTATCGCTACGACCAGCTGATGGAACTGGGCTGGAAACTGCTGATCCCGCTGGCCCTGGCCAATATCGCCCTGACCGGCATTGTCAAGGCCGTGATCGGCTGACATCCGAGGAGTCGATATGTTCGTCAAATACAAGCCCAAACGCAACCTCCTGGAGACGATCCTGCACACGGAGATCCTCCAGGGCATGGCCCTCACCCTGCGCCGGCTCTTTTCAAGGCCCATCACCCGGCAGTATCCCGACGAGGAGATCCCGGTGGCGCTTGGATTCCGCGGCCAGCATGCCCTGGTCCGCGATCCGGAAACCGGGGGGTCCCTCTGTGTCGCCTGCATGCGCTGCGCCACGGTCTGTCCCTCCCGCTGCATCCATATCCGTTACCACGAAGACGACGGGAAACGGGTGGTGGACTCCTACGATATCGAGGCACTGCGCTGTGTCTACTGCGGCTACTGCGAAGAGGTCTGCCCGGTCAATGCCCTGGTCCTCACCGAGATCTTCGAGTACGCCGCCTACAGCAGGCAGCCGTTCCACTTCGACCGGGACGGCCTGCTGGCCAACTGGGACCGCTTCTGCCGGGAGCGCAACATCTCCCCGCAGGAGTATGTGAACCCCTTCTGGCGGCCACGGGGACTGCCCGAAAATCGGCTGCCCGCAGGCAAGCGGCTGCAGGTCCCCGAGGACTGGACCATGGAGGGCCAGGTCGTGGGCAGCCGCTATCGGGAGGCCCTGCCCAACGACGGCACCAGGTAGTTGAAGTTGCCAGTGGCCACAGATGGAACGTGGCCCGAAATACGAGGAACGAAACGATGTTGATGCTGCTTTTTTTCTGTTACTGCGCCGTGGTCATAACCGGAACCGGACTCCTGGCCGTGACCCTGAAGAATCCCGTGCACTCGGTACTCATGGTCCTGATTCTCTTCTTCCACGTGGCCATGCTCTACCTCTCCCTGGGGGCCGAGTTCCTGGCCGCGGTCCAGATCATCGTCTATGCCGGCGCCATCCTGGTCCTTTACCTGTTCGTCCTCTTCCTGGTCAGCCTCAGGGACGAGGTCAAGATGCCGCGCTTCGTCTCCAGCGCCTGGCTGGGCCGGCTCATCGCGGGCGGCATGGTCGCCTGCCTGCTCTACATCCTGCCGGTCTTCACCACCGGCGCCAAGGGTGACTGGCCGGCGCAGAGGGTGCAGGCGATCACCCCGACCCGGGCGCTGGCAACAGAGATGTATTCCGCAAGCGTGCTGCCGTTCGAGATCGCCGGCCTGATCCTGCTGGTGGCGGTGATCGGCGGCCTGCTGCTGGCGCGCAGGGAAAAAGATGTCCATGGCGACGTCAAATGAGAGCGCGTGACCAGGTTATCACGTTGCTGCAGCCACACACCATGAAAATGAAAACCGAAGCACAGCCAGGGACAGCCGCTGCAATCGCCCCCCGGGGAAACCGGTTCCGGTTTCTGTCCCCCGGCTCCAGGCTTCAGACTTGGGAGGAACTGTCGTGATACCGCTCAGCTGGTACATGGCCCTGGCCGCCATCCTCTTCTCCATCGGAGTCTATGGCTTCCTGACCAGGCGCAACATCATCATCATGTTCCTGTCCGCGGAACTGATGCTCAACGGGGTCAACCTGAACCTGGTCGCCATGAGCTACTATCTCGAATCCATGCGCGGCCAGGTCTTTACCTTCTTCATTATCACCGTGGCCGCCGCCGAGGCCGCCATCGGACTTGGCATCGCCATCTGCCTGTACCGCAACCGACAGACCGTCTACGTGGATGAAGTCAACCAGCTGAAGGGATAAACCATGCCAACCTATCTGCTGCTCATACCGTTTCTGCCCCTGGCCTCCTTTGTCATCACCCTGCTGTTCGGGCGAAAAATGGGGACCAGGAGCCACTGGCTGCCGATCATCACGGTCCTGATCTCCTTTATCTGCGCCCTCAAGGCCTTCACCGAGGTCCTGGCGGGAAATATCGTCAACCAGGATCTCTACACCTGGATCAGCTCCGGCAATCTGCATGTCTCGGTGGGATTCCTGGTGGACCAGCTCACCGCGGTGATGCTCATCGTGGTCACCTCCATCAGCTCGCTGGTCCATATCTACTCGGTGGGCTACATGAAGGGCGAAGACGGCTACTACCGCTTCTTCAGCTACCTCAGCCTGTTCACCTTCTCCATGCTCATGCTGGTGCTGGGCAACAACTTTCTCCAGCTCTTCTTCGGCTGGGAGGCGGTGGGCCTTTCCTCCTACCTGCTGATCGGCTTCTACTATGAAAAGGTCTCGGCCGCCGATGCCGGCAAGAAGGCCTTCATCGTCAACCGGATCGGTGACTTCGGCTTCATCCTCGGCCTGTTCCTGGTCTTTGTCACCTTCGGCACCCTGCACTATGAACCGGTCTTCGCCAATGCCGAACAGGCGGTGGGACAGACCTTTTCCATCTTCGGTATGCACTTCGACCTGCCCACGGCCATCGCCCTGCTGCTCATGTGCGGCGCCCTGGGCAAGTCCGCCCAGATCCCGCTCCATGTCTGGCTGCCGGACGCCATGGAGGGTCCAACCCCGGTCAGCGCCCTGATCCATGCCGCCACCATGGTCACGGCCGGTGTCTTCCTCATCGCCCGCTGCAACCCGCTGTTCGAGCTCTCCGCCGTGGCCATGAACACGGTGACCATCATCGGCGCCATCACCTGCCTGTTCGCCGCCACCATCGCCCTGGTCCAGACCGACATCAAGCGGGTGGTGGCCTACTCCACCCTGAGCCAGCTGGCCTACATGTTCGTGGCCTGCGGCGTGGGCGCCTACTCGGCCGGCATCTTCCATCTCTTCACCCACGCCTTTTTCAAGGCCCTGCTCTTCCTGGGCTGCGGTTCCATCATCCTGGCCATGCACCATGAGCAGGAGGTCGGTTTCATGGGCGGGCTCAAGAAGTACATGCCGGTGACCTACATCACCTTCCTCATCGCCACCCTCTCCATCTCCGGAGTGCCCGGCCTGGCCGGCTTCTACTCCAAGGACGAGATCCTGGCCATGGCCTTTGCCTCGCCCGTGGCCGCCGGCAAGTTCGCCTGGTTCATCGGCACCCTGGTGGCATTCCTGACCGCCTTCTACTCCTTCCGCCTCTTCTTCCTCATCTTTCACGGTCAGTTCAGGGGAACCAGGGAACAGAAGCAGCATCTGCAGGAGTCGCCGGCCGTGGTCACGGTGCCGCTCATGCTGCTGGCCGTGGGCGCGGTGGGCGCGGGCTGGTTCGGGGTGCCCGAGATCCTGGGCGGCGACAACCACTGGGCCCACTTTCTTGCCCCGGTTCTCGGTCATCCCGAGGTCCACCTGGGCTATATCACCGAATCGCTCCTCATGTCTGTCTCGGTCCTGGCCGGGGTGGGGGGCATCCTGCTGGCCTGGTACATGTACATCGACCAGCCGGCCCTGCCCGGAGAGCTTGCCGCCCGGTTCCCGCGGGCCTACCGGATCCTGCGCAACAAGTACTACGTGGACGAGTTCTATATCCGGTTCCTCGTCGAGCCGGGCAAGACCTTCAGCTCCAGGGTCCTGGACCGGATCGTCGACACCAATGTCATCGAACTGGCGGTCAACGGGGTGCCGCGCCTCATCGGCGCCCTGGCGGCCAGGATCCGCCGCCTCCAGGACGGGCAACTGCCCCATTACCTGACCTGGATGGGAGGAAGCGCGCTGTTTCTCTTTGTCTGGATGTTTACCAGGTAACAAGGGGAACAGAGACGGCCGAAAATGACCTGTTCCATGCCCCGTGAGGGGGGACGGGCAGGCTTCCTGATGAAATTTTGACTTCTGCTACCCTGACAGCCATGTCCATACCGATTCTCAGCACCCTGATCTTTTTTCCCGTTGCCGGCGGCCTGAGCCTGCTGATGGTGGACCGGAACAAGACCCATCTCATCCGGATGATGGCCCTGATCATCGGCCTGATGGAGATGCTCATCAGCCTGCCGCTCTTCTTCCTGTTCGACAAGACCACCCCCCGGATGCAGTTCACCGAGCTGACACCCTGGATCCCGGCCCTGAACATCAACTATTCGCTGGGGATCGACGGCATCAGTATCCTCTTCATCCTGCTCACCGGCCTGGTGACCGTGCTCTCCATCCTCGTCTCCTGGGAGGCCATCCAGGACAAGGTCAAGGAGTTCTTCATCGCCCTCCTGGTGCTGGAGGGCATGATCATCGGGGTCTTCTGCGCCCTGGACTTCTTCCTCTTCTATATCTTCTGGGAGGCCATGCTGATCCCCATGTTCCTGATCATCGGCATCTGGGGGGGACCGAAACGGATCTACGCCACGGTCAAGTTCTTCCTCTACACCCTGGTGGGCAGCCTGCTGATGCTGGTCGGCATCATCACCCTCTACTACCATGGCGGCCAGACCTTCGATATCCGCGAACTGGCCCGCCACACCTATTCGCCCGGCCTGCAGATGCTGCTCTTCTGGGCCATGTTCGCCGCCTTTGCCGTCAAGGTGCCCATGTGGCCGGTCCATACCTGGCTGCCCGATGCCCATACCGAGGCCCCGGCCGCCGGCTCGGTGATCCTGGCCGCGGTCCTGATCAAGATGGGAGCCTACGGTTTCCTGCGCTTTTCCATGCCCATCCTGCCCGACGCCACCCGGGCGATGATGATCCCCATGATCGTCCTCTCCCTGATCGCCATTGTCTACGGCGCCGTGATCTGCCTGGCCCAGACCGACCTCAAGCGGCTCATCGCCTACAGCTCGGTCAGTCACATGGGGTTCATCACCCTGGGGCTCTACGGACTGAATACCCAGGGAGTCGAAGGCGGCATCCTGCAGATGATCAACCATGGCATCGTCACCGGCGCCCTGTTCCTCTGCATCGGCATGATCTACGAGCGGACCCACACCAGGGTCATTGCCGATTACGGCGGCCTGGCCTCCACCATGCCGCTCTTTGCCGGCTTCTTCATGCTCTTCACCATGGCCGCGGTGGGACTGCCGGCCACCAACGGCTTTATCGGTGAATTTCTCATCCTGCTCGGCAGTTTCATCAACAGGCCCTGGGCCGCCTTTTTCGCCGCCACCGGGCTGGTTCTCGGCGCATGGTACATGCTGTGGCTCTTTCAGCGCATCTTCTTCAACCCGGTGAACAGCAAGGTTGTCGGCCTTGCCGAACTGAACCTGCGCGAGATAGTGATCCTCCTGCCCATGGTGGCCCTGGTCTTCTGGATCGGTCTCTACCCGGACAGCCTGCTCAGTTTCATGCACGTCTCCGTCGCCCACCTTCTCGACCAGGTCCACGGAGGCGCCGATGCGGTCAGCCGGGTTGCCGTGGTCCTGCCGTAACCTGGGCCCGAGACGGAGGAAACGATACCAATGGTTTTTCAACAGGAATGGAAGCAATGAACATGATCAACTGGGCAACCTTTGAACCGCTGTTGCCGGAGATGCTGCTGGTCTGCATCGGCCTGGCCCTGATCTGCCTGGATCTCTTTGTCGAAAAGACGCGGGAACTCCTTCCCTGGCTGACCGTACTCGGCTGTGTCACCGTGCTCGGCATGGTCATCGGCGAGCGTAACGTCACCGCCTTTGGCGGCATGTTCCTCACCGACGCCTACGCGGTCTTCTTCAAGGTGATCAGCCTGCTGTCGGTGATCATGGCCACGCTGATGGGAGAGCACTACCGACGGGTGCACGGACTGCGCCACGGTGAATACTATGCCCTCATGGTCTTTGCCGCCACCGGCATGATGGTCATGGCCTCGGCCGGTGACCTGATGGTCCTCTACCTGGGCCTGGAGCTGATGGCGCTGTCGGTCTACTGCCTGGTGGGAATGAACAAGGGCGAGGGCCGGTCCACCGAGGCGGCCATCAAGTACTTTCTCATGGGCGTCTTTGCCTCGGCCATCCTCCTGTATGGCATGTCGCTGGTCTACGGACTCACCGGCTCCACCACCATCAGCGAGATCGCCCGCTACACCGCCGCCACCGGCCTGACAGAGAACCCGGCCCTGCTGGCGGCCCTGGGCCTGATCATCGCCGGCTTCTGTTTCAAGGTGGCGGTGGCGCCCTTTCACTTCTGGACCCCGGATGTCTACGAGGGCGCGCCCACCGTGATCACTGCCTTCATGTCCGTGGGACCCAAGGCTGCCGGCTTCGCGGTCTTCGGCCGGGTCCTGCTCTCCGGCTTTCCCGAGCTGCAACCGCACTGGGGCAGCCTGCTCGCCACCCTGGCCCTGCTGACCATGGCCGTGGGGAACCTCACCGCCCTGGTCCAGACCTCAATCAAGCGGATGCTGGCCTATTCCGCCATCGCCCATGCCGGCTACAGCCTGCTCGGCGTGCTCGCCGGCACCGCCGACGGACTCTCCGCCACCATGAGCTACCTGCTCATCTACGGATTCATGAACATGGGCGCCTTTGCGATCCTCGTATTGCTCTCCTCCCGGGGCGCCCATCATGAATCCCTGGACGACTACCGCGGCCTGGCCAAAAGCCATCCCCTGGCCGCGGCCCTGATGCTCGTCTTCATGTTCTCCCTGACCGGGATCCCGCCGACGGCCGGGTTCATCGGCAAGTTCTACCTGCTCCGGGCCGCGCTGGGCGCGGGCTACACCTGGACAGTGATCGGTGCCGTCATCTTCAGCGCCATATCCGCCTACTTCTACCTGCGGGTGGTGCGCTACATGTATATGAGCGAACCGGAAGGTGAGCTCGACTTCAGCTATACTCCGGGTATTTCAGCCGTACTCGGGTTGGCACTGCTGGGGGTTGTCGGACTCGGTCTGCTCCCCGGCACCATAATTGGCTGGGCTGCCAGTGCTCTGCTCGGCCAATAAGTGGTATTGACCGCGGTCTTGCCAGCCGCGGTCAGGCCACGCTTTCTCCTTCGTACCGACGGTCGGCCCCATGGCCGGCCGTCACCTTTTTTATCCGGGGAGCGGGAATATCGCGGCCCCCGGAATCCGCAATTTCCGTTCTGTTATATTCCGCAGGCATCATCATGAGGCCCGGGCAGAACGAACTTGATGGTCTTGCCCGGTGTTTCGCGGCAATCCGAGCAGGCCACGACTCCATTGTCGCCTTTTTTCCGACACACTTCGCAATACAGATAGATAATGATGAAATTGCGCTTTACCGGACATAAATAAAATCCCTGCCAGTTACCCTTCAACGGTTCACCAATCGCAATCGGGTTTTCAATGATCATGTCAACCTTTTTCTTGACAAGTTTCTTTATCGAGGCGTGCTTTTTAACAGCCTTCAGGAAGGCGGTTTCAAATCTGGTTTCCATCACTCCCCGAAGACCTCATCGTATGAATGCCACTGTGCGCTACCATTGCACAGTTTGGCCTGAGCGT
>JALSNC010000190.1 GCA_026987195.1 Desulfobulbaceae bacterium
TACCGGGGCACTGCCCAGCCGGACACCGGTATTCCCGGCAGCATAGGCGGTTACAGCAAAGAGCGGTTATTACGGGCGCCTGCGGATGGAACCTTGATAACGACCTGCAACATCGGTGACAGGGTGAATGGAGGAGACAGGGTGGCAACGGTCGGCGGCGTGCCGGTAACGGCGGCGATATCCGGTGTGCTGCGAGGTCTGCTGCGTAGCGAGACTCCGGTAACCGCAGGAACAAAACTGGGCGATATTGATCCGCGCGGAAAAACGGATTTCTGCGCCACGGCCTCGGACAAGGCCCTGGCCATCGGCGGCGGAGTATTAGAGGCAATTCTTCATTATTCCATCGGCAGCAAGGAAACCTGATTATGACAGTAGTCGGCACATCCCACATACGAAAAGACGCCCGGGCCAAGGTAACCGGTAAGACCCGTTATACCGATGATTACAGCATGCCGGGCATGTTGACGGCACAATATGTCCGCAGTCCCATCGCCCACGGGCTGGTTAAAAATATCGACACTTCCGCCGCCCTGGCCCTACCCGGTGTGGAGGCGGTGTTTACCTTTAAAGATGTCCCGAAAAACGTCTTTCCCACTGCCGGTCATCCCTATTCCCTTGATCCCGGTCATCAGGACGTGGCCGACCGGTTGCTGCTGACCGATCATGTGCGCTATCATGGCGACGAGGTAGCCGTTGTCGTGGCCCGTGACCGGCTCACTGCGCAAAAGGCTGCGGCGGCCGTCAAGGTCGACTATGAGGAACTGCCGGTCTGTGTCACCTCTGAGGCAGCACTCGCCGACAATGCCCCGGCCATTCATCCAAATGGTAACATCATAAAATCCACCGGCTTTGAAATAGGCGGCAGCCTTGAAGAGGCCCGCAGGAAAACGGAACTGACCGCCCAAGGAACCTTTCAGACTCCCATTGTCCTCCACTGTCATCTGGAAAACCATACCGCCTATGCCTATATGGATGACCAGAACCACCTGGTAATTGTCAGTTCCACCCAGATTCCCCATATCTGTCGCCGCATTGTCGGCCAGGCCCTGAACATGGACTGGGCAAAGATCCGGGTCATCAAACCCTATATCGGCGGCGGCTTTGGTAATAAACAGGATGTGGTGCTGGAACCCATGGTCGCCTTTTTAAGCCTCAAATTAAACGGGGCGCCGGTGAAAATCGAGTTGAGCCGTGAAGAATGTCTGGTGGCGACCCGTACCCGCCATTCACAGACGGTGACCGCAAAAGCGGGCTTTACCAAGGGCGGCACCCTCACCTTTCTTGATCTTGACGTAATTTCCAATACCGGCGCCTACGCCTCGCACGGTCATTCCATCCCCATGGCCGCCGGCTCCAAATGCCGCCACCTCTATCCACGGGCGGTGACAAAGTTTGCCGCCGTCAGTCATTACGCCAATATCCCGGCCGCAGGCGCCATGCGGGCCTACGGCTCACCGCAGCTATTCTTCGGCATTGAATCCGTTATAGAAGAGGCGGCCCGGAAAATCGGCATGGACTCCGTTGAATTCCGCTTGAAAAACTGTGCCCGCCCCGGTGATATCAAGGCGGCAACCGGTGATGTCGACTATTCGGTCGGCATTGCCCAGTGCCTTGAAAAAGGGCGGGATGTGATTGACTGGCAGGAGAAGAAAAAGCGCTATGCCGGACAACAAGGCAATATTCGCCACGGTCTCGGCGTTGCCTGTTTCAGCTACGGTTCCGGCACCTATCCGGCCTGTGTAGAGATTGCCGGTTGCCGATTGATACTCAACCAGGACGGCTCGGTCCACATGCAGGTCGGCGCCACCGAGATCGGCCAGGGTTCAGACACCGCCCTCGCCCAGATGGCAGCCGATACCCTGGGAATCAGCTACCGAAATATCCACGTCGTCTCCGAGCAGGACACCGATGTGGCCCCCTTTGATCCCGGCGCCTATGCCTCCCGCCAGACCTATGTGGCTGCGCCCGCCGTCTACCAGGCGGCAACAAAGTTGCGAAACAGAATATTGGCGCACTGTGCTTTGATGACCGGGGTGGATACAGACATCCTTGACCTGGTCGACGACAAAATCATCCGCCTTGACCAACCTGGAAATCCCCTCATGGAGCTGCGGGAACTGGCCCTGGACAGTTATTATCATAAAGAGCGGGGCGGCCAGCTTACGGCGGAGGTATCGGCCAAAACAACAACCAACGCGCCCAGCTACGGCTGTACCTTTGTCGAGATTAAGGTAGATATCGAGATGTGCCGGGTCACCATCAGGGAAATCATCAATGTTCACGATGCCGGCAGGATCATCCATC
>JALSNC010000191.1 GCA_026987195.1 Desulfobulbaceae bacterium
TGTGCTCTACCAGACTGAGCCACTTCCCGACCCGTATGCGGTGGTTACCGCATGAAGAGGTGCTACCCGTTCTTTGCCACGGGGAATGAGCGGCTCTCAGGCCCTGCTGCCGGCATCAGATCCGCCCCGCTGACTGCCCGTGGCAAAAACACCGGAGTTTATACCCTGCCCCGGATAAATTGGCAACAGAAAACAGCCGATACTTCCAGCCCGCACATTTCACAGAAGAGCGCCGGAATCTTCAGGCCGCTGTCGGCATGTTCTGATTGCCTGCGGCGATTCTTGTGAAATATTCGGGCTGGCGGCTGTTTTCCATTCTCTGAAGACCTGTGGCCGCTCGCCGGCCGCCGTCTTCTGCAGCACTTTCGATTGCCAGGTACGATGCGGTCCTGGCTGGCCCGTGTCCGGGCCTGTTACTTTACGGCATCGGAGAGTTTGCTACCCGGTTTGAATTTGGCAACGGTCTTTGCGGGGATCTCGATCATTTCGCCGGTGCGGGGGTTCTTGGCCTTGCGGGCGGAACGCTTGGCCGTGGAAAACGTGCCGAAGCCGACAAGAGTGACCTTGTCACCGTTGGTCAATGCCTCGGTTACAGCCATCAGCATCCCGTTGAGTGCCTTCTCTGCAGCGGCCTTGCTGATGTCTGCCGCACTTGCCATGGATTCGACGAGCTCCTTTTTGTTCATTCTTCCCTCCATTAATTTTTTCGGCTTTGCCAAACCAACCAGGTAACCCCTGATCTGCTTCAATCCTTCAACAGAAGAGATTAAAATCAAATTCCCCTGCTTTGTCAAAGGAAAAAAACGCGTAAGTTCCGTCCACAGGCCGTTTGCGGCGGATCGACACCGCGATTTCCGTACAGCCGGAACAGGAAATTACCGACCGGCCAGATCCAGGAAGACCCTGCCCACCCCCTGTTTGCCGAAAAGCCGTGTCACCGCCATGCGCATCCCCGGATCCAGCAGTCGGTCCAGGTCTGCCTGCTGCACCTGGACATACACCACACCTGAATCCTGCCGGTCCAGCCGCACCCGGCAGCCGGCAAAGCCCAGGCCGGCAAGCGCCTGTTCGTGCCGGGCCACATCCTGCAGTCGCTCCCCGGTCACAGCCATGCCGTGCGGCAGGCGGGTGGCAAGGCAGGAGGAGGAAGGCTGCTGCCAGGAATCGAGTCCCAGCTCCCGGCTCCGCGCCCGCACATCATCCTTGCTGAACCCTGCCTCCACCAGGGGCGTACGCACGCCCAGCTCATGGATTGCCCGCAGGCCCGGCCTGCGGTCCTTGAGATCATCGGTATTGGTGCCGTCCATGAGGACCTTGATGCCACCCCTCTCCATCACATCGATGAACTGGGAATAGACCCTGAACTTGCACAGATAACAGCGTTCCGGCGGGTTGAGGACAAAGTCCTTCCAGGTGAGCGGGTACAGTTCCACGGCCTCCACCGTCACGCCCTTGCCATAGCCGTGGCGCTCCGGCCAGGTGAGGGCCCGTTCCCGGTCTGCCGCTGTCACCAGCAGGGAGCTGGCAAAGAGAGGCAGCACATTGCCCGCACCCAGGGTGTCGAGGGCAGTCTTCAGCAGGAGCGAGGAGTCGACACCGCCGGAAAAGGCCACCGCCACCCGGCTGGCGGCAAGAAGGATCTCCTGCAGACGTCGGACCTTATCGGCAAGCTGCATCAGCGCGGGCGTCTCCGGACAATCATCGCTCATTCGGAGACGTCAAAGGAAAAATCGACCGTGGGAAAGTGGGCCACCGGCTCGCTGATCTGAAAACCGCGTTCCAGGATCCAGCGTTTCAGGATCTCGGCGATCTCCCGGGCCTTGACCACCGAGGAGAGCGGCGCCGTCGGCACCTTCTTCCCCGCCACCTCGATCATGCCGCTCTTGAGCTGGGCATAGCTCACCTCCCCATAGTTGCGCTGGATGCCGTTGGTGTAATCGTGGCCATAATCCACCACCTGGGTGAAGATCTCGGCATCCGACACGCCGGTGAAACGCGCCATCTCCTCGTTGAGGATGGGAATGGGCACACCGAGACCCACGGCCAGGGAACAGCCGTAGCCCTGGATGCTGACCCCGCGCAGCCAGTCGGCGGACATCTGTTTCAGGTCGCCCTGCACCATCATGGTGCCGGCCGGCCGGCGCGGCACGCCGTTGTCGCCCCTGGGCACACCCGGGTTGTGCTGGGTGCCGTGCCAGGTGACATAACCGATACCGCCGCCGAGAAAGATCCTGGTGCCCACGCCGATGGTGCGGTAGAGCGGGTCGTTGAGCAGGGGGCTCAGTTCACCGGCGCTG
>JALSNC010000192.1 GCA_026987195.1 Desulfobulbaceae bacterium
ACCACTGTTGCCACCAATAATCCTACAACAACCGCACCTAGAATTATCTTTTTCCCGGTCCAGAGAATTTTTCCTAGCTGTACCAGGTCTATTTCATCCTCCTCGGGCGCTTGGTAGGCTATAAACACTTGGGGCTGGGTGGCGCTCACCTCTCCCTTTGCCTCTTTCCCGCCCTCTTGTCCAGCAGAATTCTCACTCATTTTTCCTCATACCGTCACGACATTGTTGACAACTTGTTAATAGCGCTGTCTTAAGATGTTACAATACATCCTGGCTCCAGATTCCCGGCTTGTTAGCATATCCGAAGGGGGAGAAATATTCTGGTCAAATATTCTGGTCACATGGACCGCGCCTTTGATCGCTGCTGGCAGCTTGATATACGCCTTGGCGGCGATGAGTAGCCGCACCAGACTGAGGCACATCGAACTACACACCGACAAGGTATTTTCAATACTGCCGTGTGACGTGTAACTTACGTTACGACACTGTAATTCAACGTACTGTTGTTAAAATAAAAATAGCATCCTTTACCTTATTTTTCCAGTACATTCCAATCCCTCAATCCTGCGTAACCCGGAAGACCTCCTCGATGGTGGTTTTACCGGCGAGAATCTTGTTGATGCCGTCTTCGCGGAGGGTGAGCATGCCGTCTTTCCTGGCCTGGCGGCTGATCTGGCCCGCATCGGATGTCGTCAGAATGAGACTTTTCAGGTTCTGGTTGAGCAGCATGAATTCGAATATTCCCAGTCTGCCGCGGTAGCCGGTGTTGAGGCACTCCGGGCATCCCAGGCCGCGTTGGAGCGATTTTCCGGCCAGTTGTTCTCTGGTCAGACCGATGGTGGCCAGCTCCGCGTCTGTTGGTTCGTACTCCTGCCGGCAGTTGTCGCAGATTCTGCGCACCAGGCGCTGGGCCAGGATGGCGTTGACCGAGGAGGTGACCAGGAAGGACTCAATCCCCATGTCGATCAGGCGTGTAACTGCGCTGGCTGCGTCATTGGTATGCAGGGTGGAGAAGACGAGATGGCCGGTAAGGGCCGACTGGATGGCGATCTCGGCTGTCTCCAGATCGCGAATCTCACCGATGAGGATCACGTCCGGGTCCTGGCGGACAATGGTGCGCAGGCCGTTGGCAAAGGTGAGATTGATCTTGGTGTTGACCTGCATCTGGCTGATGCCGTCGATCTGGTATTCGATGGGGTCCTCCACCGTTATGATATTGATGTCCGGCCGGTTGATCTCGCTAAGCGCCGAATAGAGGGTGGTGGTCTTGCCGGAGCCTGTGGGGCCGGTCACCAGAATGATGCCGTGTGATGCCCGGATCAGATCCGCAAAGATCTTCAGGTCATGCTCCGACATGCCGACATCAGTCAGGCTGAGCAGCACACTCGACTTGTCCAGCAGTCGCATGACCACCCGTTCGCCAAAGGCGGTGGGCAGGGTGGAGACGCGCAGGTCCACATTCCTGTCGGCAATACGGATCTCGATCCTGCCGTCCTGGGGCAGGCGCCGCTCGGCGATGTCCATCCTGGCCATGATCTTGATCCGCGAGATCAGCTTGCCCTGGGCGTGCTTGGGCGCGGAATACATGTCATAGAGAATACCGTCCACCCGCTTGCGGATCTTGACCCGATCCTTGCACGGCTCGATGTGGATATCGCTGGCATTGTCCCGCACCGCCTGGGAGAGCATCAGGTTGACCAGCTTGATCACCGGTGCATCGCTGGTATCATCGAGCAGGTCAGCGGTCTCTTCGATCTCCGAGAGGATGGACTCGGGATCCTCCTCGTCGATGTCCTGCATCACCTGGTCGGCATCATCACGGCTGAGATCATAAGCCGTGTTGATGGCGACAAAGATCTCGTTCTGGGGCACCAGGACCTGCGGCATACCCTCCCACTGCAGGACCCGTTGCAGGTCGTCGAGCTGCTGGAGAAAAAAGGGCTCGGCCATGGCAATGAAGGAATCCTCTCGCGTCGCCACCGGGATCATCTTGAATTTCTTCAGGAACTGGATCGGTACCAGGTCGGTGAAGAAGGGGTCCATGTCAGGGGGCAACGTGAACCGGACACTGAGGCCGCACTGCTCGCTGCGGGCGCGGAGCAGGTCGTCCTCGCTGATCTTCTTCTGCTGGACCAGGATCTCGCCCAGCCGTCCGCCCTTGTCCGCCTGTGTCCGCAGGGCCTCCTCCAGGGCCTCCGGCGGCAGGCCGAAGGATTCGACCAGGATGCTGCCAAGCGCCTTCATCTGTTACCTGCTTCCCGGCTGATCCGCACTGTCGTCATGTCTGCC
>JALSNC010000193.1 GCA_026987195.1 Desulfobulbaceae bacterium
TGTCCGGCCTATCCCCATTTCGGCAGGATATGCTGGGTCGTGGCCGGAACCTTCTGCGAGGGCAAGATCCAGGGAACCTTTGCCCAGAAGAGTGAAGACTGTCAGCAGTGCCGCTTTTATCGTCTTGTTGTCAAAAAGGAACAACCAAGCGCTTCCAACGGACATTTTTGACCCGTTCGGGCCAACAAACACCGTGCTTTCCGTTCCTCCTGCCAACGCTCTCTTCTCTTTTTTCTGCCCCTTCCTGCCACACAAAAAGACACTCTCCCCTTGTAAATCCAAAAAGTTACCACATATATCTCCTTCTCAGAGTCCACCCTTTTCCTTGCAGCACAATAAAAAAACAAAAAAAAGCGAACAAAAAATTTCCTGATTCAGACAGGTCATGATAGCATATGTTTGAAACAGGAACTATTACCGAACCGGGAAATGTGCATACAGGAGAGTCTGCTCCAGCCAGAAGAATGTCCGGATTCCCGGAACAAACAATATCAAAATGAACCGGCTGGAACGGTTCCGGCCGCAGGGTAACGGATCGTAAAGGAGGAATCATGAAATTCAAGGATCTCACCATTGGCACGAAACTGGGTCTCATCTTCGCCCTCGTGCTCCTGTTGCTGATCGCTGTAGGCGGCATGGCGATCCTGGGCATGCAACGCCAGGTGGAGGAGAGCAGGAACGCCCAGTATCTGGAAGGGCTGGAGGTCAACATCACGGCCAGGGAGGTGGACCACCTGCAGTGGGCCAACGCGGTGATGCGTTTCCTGCTGGAGACAGAAGAACACCAGTTCAGCACCCATCATGAAGGGAAGGAAAAAGACCACCAACTCACTGTCCAGACCAACGATCACAAGTGCGCCCTGGGCAAATGGCTCTACGATCCGGCAACCACAGATCTTCTGCGGCAGAAGGCACCGGAACTGCTTGCCCTGCTGGAGCGGATGAAGGCGCCGCACAAACGGTTGCACGACTCGGCAGCCAGAATCAAGGAGGTCATGGCACAGCACAACGGCGACAAGGTCGCTGCCGGTCCTGCCATGCTCAGAGTCTTCCAGGAAGAGACAAGGCCGGCCCTGCAGGAGGTACGCAGTCTCATGCACGAGGCCGTCGCCACAGCCAGGGAACTGGCAGACAGGGAAAGCCGGCGTCAGGCTGAAATCACGGCCTCGGTCAGGCGTAACGTGATCCTGCTGACCCTGGCGGCCCTGTTGGCCGGCACGACCTTGAGCTTTCTCTTTGCCCGCTTCCTGAGCCGGCAGATCAACCAGGTCACACTCTTTGCCGGCCAGCTTGCCGAGGGTGACTTCACCCACACCCTGCCCATCGACCAGAAGGACGAAGTGGGCAAAATGGCCGCCGCACTCAATGCCATGGTGGCAAAGATCGGCACCCTGGTACGTGACATCAACGAGGAGACCCGCGAGATCAACGAAAACGCCAACTCGCTCACCGGCATCTCCGGCGACCTCACAGCAGCGGCCACCGAGGCATCCGAGCGATCCTCCGCCGTGGCCGCGGCCACGGAAGAGATGTCCGCCAACATGAACACCGTGGCCGCGGCCAGTGAACAGGCGGCCACCAATGTCAACATCGTGGCCACGGCCACCGAAGAGGTGACCGGTACCGTCCAGCAGATCGCGCGCCAGACCGAGAGCGCGCGCCAGATCACCGGCAATGCCGTGCAGCTCTCACAGAACGCGTCGGTCAAGGTGGACGCCCTGGGCGCTGCTGCCCATGATATCAGCAAGGTGACCGAGGTGATCACCGAGATCTCGGAGCAGACCAACCTGCTGGCACTCAACGCCACCATCGAGGCGGCACGGGCCGGAGAGGCCGGCAAGGGTTTTGCCGTGGTGGCCAACGAGATCAAGGAGCTGGCCAAACAGACCGCCGAGGCGACCCAGGAGATCCGCAAGCAGATCGAGGCCATCCAGGGATCGACCTCCGAGACAGTGGACGAGATCAAGGAGATCACCAGTGTCATCAACCAGGTCAATGCCATTGTCGGCGAGATCACCACCGCCATCGATGAACAGGCCTCCACCACCTCGGAGATCTCGGAAAACGTGGTCCAGGCGGCCCAGGGCATCAGCGAGGTCAATGAGAACGTGGCCCAGAGTTCGACGGTATCAAGGGAGATTGCTGATAACATCAGCGAAGTGAGCGATATCGCCAGGGGCCTTTCCGACCAGGGACACCGGCTCAGCTCGGCCTCCAGGGACCTGAATCAGATCATCGAGAAACTCGAGTCCATGGTCAGGCGTTTCAAGGTCAGCTGA
>JALSNC010000194.1 GCA_026987195.1 Desulfobulbaceae bacterium
GGCTCCACAGTGTAGGTCTCCACCCGCCCCTTGCGGCCGTCGGCCACGTGGGTGGTGCCGGTGATGGTCATCTCGTCCAGGTTGCCCTCGCCCCAGACCACGAGGGTCCGCTGCATACCCAGCCGCACCAGGACCTCGGCCAGGACCGTGGTCAGCTCCCGGGCAAAGACACCGGTGAGCTGGACCGTGGTCCGTGCCGGGTTGGTCATGGGGCCGAGAATATTGAAGACCGTGCGGATACCGATCTCACGCCTGGGGCCGATGGCGTGTTTCATGGCGCCGTGCAGCATGGGGGCGAACAGGAAGCCGATACCGACCCTGCGGACGCACTCGCCAACCTGTTCCGGGGCCATGGAGAGATCGACGCCCAGGGCCTCGAGCACGTCGGCGCTGCCGCAGGACGAGGAGATGGCCCGGTTGCCGTGCTTGGCCACCGGGATACCGGCCCCGGCCACCACAAAGGCGGTGGTGGTGGAGACGTTGAAGGTACCGGCGCCGTCACCGCCGGTGCCGACGATGTCCATGAGCAGTCCGCCCGATGCCGTATCCACGCCGGTATCGACAAAGGTGGCCTTGTCCCGCATCACCCGGACCGCGCCCACGATCTCGTCGATGGCCTCGCCCTTCATCCGCAGCGCAGTGATGAAGGCACCGATCTGGGCCGGGGTGGCCCGGCCTGTCATGATCTCCTCCATGACGGCAACCATCTGCCCCTCGTCGAGATCCTTTCTGTCAACAACCCTGGCTATGGCTTCCTGTATCATCATCTCACCTTCACCCGCCGGAACCGTCTGTAACAGTTCATCGCTATCGGCAACCACCTTGAATTACCGGTTCTTTTCGAAAAACTTCAGCAGTGCGTCCGCTGTGCCTACTTTTTCCGCAGTATCTCCGGATAGTCGGGCCGGAGAAAATTATGCAGCAGGACAATGCCCGCATCGGTCATGATCGATTCGGGATGGAACTGCACTCCCTCCACGGCCAGTTCCCGGTGCCGGATCCCCATCAGTTCACCCTGGTCGGAATGGGCCGTGGGCTCCAGGCAATCGGGCAGGCTCTCCTCCTCGACCAGCAACGAATGGTACCGCATGCCGTCAAAGGGGTTGTCCAGGCCGGCGAAAACACCGCATCCGTCGTGATGGATGGGGCTGGTCTTGCCGTGCATGACCCGGCCGGCACGGACGACACGGCCGCCGAATGCCTCGCCGATGGACTGGTGACCGAGACAGACCCCGAGAACGGGAATCCGACCGCTGAAATACCTGATCGCCTCGATGGAGATGCCGGCCTCGGCGGGGGTACAGGGACCGGGCGAGATCAGCAGCCGTTCAGGCTGCAGAGCCGCGATCTCCTCCACCGTTATCCGGTCGTTGCGGAAGACCCGGATCTCGGGCGGCCGCCAGTCCGCAGCGGCTCCCGGCGGACGGATGGCATAGGTCTGGACGATGTTGTAGGTAAACGAATCGTAGTTGTCAATCAGCACAATCACGGCTAAAACCCCTGTTCCGCCAGCCTGACGGCCTTGCGCAGCCCCATGGCCTTGTTGATGGTCTCCTCGTATTCCCTGTCAGGGTCCGAGTCGGCAACGATGCCGGCCCCGGCCTGGACCCAGAGGTCATGGCCCCTGAGAACAAAGGTACGGATGGTGATACAGAAGTCCATGTTGCCGGAAAACCCGAAATAGCCGACTGCGCCGGCATAGGGACCGCGCCGCTGAACCTCCAGCTCGTCGATGATCTCCATGGCCCGGATCTTGGGGGCGCCGCTCACCGTGCCGGCCGGGAAGCAGGCCGCAAGCACGTCGAACTGGTCCTTTCCCTGGGCCAGGACACCATGGACCCCGGAGACGATATGCATCACGTGGCTGTAGCGTTCAATGACCAGCAGGTCCCGGACCGTGACCGATCCGCGCTCCGCCACCCGGCCCACATCGTTGCGGCCAAGGTCCACCAGCATCAGGTGCTCGGCCCGCTCCTTGGGATCGGCCAGCAGCTCCTTCTCCAGGGCCAGGTCCTCCTCCGGGGTCCGGCCGCGCCTCCTCGTGCCGGCGATGGGCCGCAGCTCGATCTCCCCTTCCTCGAGACGGACCAGGATCTCGGGCGAGGAACCGATGAGGATGATATCGCCCTGGCGCAGGAAAAAGAGATAGGGACTGGGGTTGATATGGCGCAGGGCCCGGTACAGGGTAAAGGGATTAAGATCAGTGCGGGCATGAAAACGCTGCGAGAGCACCACCTGGATGATGTCACCGGCCAGAATGTACTCCTTGGCCCGTTCCACCATGGCGGTGAAGGCCTCCCTCTCCATGTTGGAGGTGAAGACATGGTCCCCCGCTGCGGCCCGTGGCAGTACGGCAAGCGTGTCGGGCAGGGGCCGTTTCAGCCGCTCGATGACCGCCTCGATCCGACGACATCCGTCACGGTAGATATCCCCGGCCCCGGGACCGCTGTCAGCCTCCACATTGCAGACAATGGTCAGGGTCTGCTGCACCGAATCATGGATCAGGACCAGGCGGGGCACCATGAAACCGCTGTCCGGCAGGTCCAGCGGCGGGTGGGAATCCGGGATCTCCTCGATGAAGCGGACCATGTCATAGCCCAGAAAGCCCACCGCACCACCGTAGAAGCGGGGCAGGCCCGGCGCGTTGCTGGGGCGGAACGATCCGACAAGTTCCTTCAGTTCCCGAAGGGGATCGACACCGCTTCGGCACTCTTCGGGCCGGTCGGATCCGGGGTAGCGGAGCCACACCTGGTCATGCAGGCTCTCAAAGGTCACCAGGGGGTCCAGACCGATGAAGGAGTAGCGTCCCCACTTCTCACCGCCTTCCATGGATTCGAACAGGAAGGCATGGGTGTCGTCACCGGCCACTTTGGCGAAGATGGTCAGCGGTGTATCCAGATCGGCGATGATGGTGCGGTGGATGGGAATCAGGCCGGAACGGCCGATCATCTGCGCAAAGGAAACCTCATCAGGCAAGTACATGGATCGATTACACTCCGGTGCATGGAGATTTGATAACAGTTCACCGCCATTGACGACCACCTTGAATTACTGCCTCTTCAACAAGAGATCAGCAGTGCCCCAGCTGTGCGTGATCGTGACTGGCCGACAGGAAAGCGAGCCTGGCCAGACCCCGACAATCCGCCATGCGGACAGCGACGAGCGCGAGCCGGCAAGCGCAGACTCCGGATGGAGCGCGGCTGAACTTTTATGAAAATTCAGCACCTTGCCAGCTCGGGAGAACAAGCAGATCGCCAGTGGACAGGAGCGAGCCCTCCTCTCCTGATTTCCTGTGTTCCGACTCCTGATAAAAAAAAGCCATGGAAAGCTCTACGCTCCCCACGGCTTCCCATTTCCTGCGCGTCAGTGGCAGACAGGATGGTCGGGGATCGCCTCAGGCGACAGACTCCATCCGGTTCACCTTCCTGGTCAGCCGGGAGACCTTTCTCGAAGCGGTCTTGCGGTGGATAGTTCCTTTGGCCGCTGTCTTCTGGATGACGGGGATCGCCTTTTGCAGCGCTTCGCGGGCCTCTTCCACGGTACCGCGGACAACAGCCTCTTCCACGATTCTGACAGCGCTCTTCATGCGGGACTTGTGCATCCGGTTGCGCATACGCCGGACCTTGGACTGGCGGTCCCTCTTCATTGCCGACTTGTGATTCGCCATGAAAAACTCCTTCTTGCGGCCATTATCGGTGGCCGGGATAGTAACAGTGCGCCTTTGGCGACAGCATCTTTGATGGCGTCACAAAAAGTCCGATCTACTGCGTGGTAGCGGGTACGGCCAATGCCTGACGTACTCCATGTACCTCTCCGCCTGGCCGACACCGCTACGCCTTGTATATCGAACTTTTATGCTGAGCCTTCTTTAGAGTGTGATGGACTTTTTATGAGTCCATCACCTTTGAATGAAACGATTTTTTGTAACAGCACTGCTGAACGGCCATGGATACTTCAGCAGGGCTGGACCATTTTTTTTCGCTGCCACAACAAACCATGAAAATCAGGAAGATATCATCATGTGATCTTCCCAGGCTCTGGCCTGAAGCCTGTCGTATAGCGGAATCATGGGGCTTTGTCAAGTATATTTCTTCCCCGCCGCGACCGGGAAACCGGTCTATTCCTCTTTTCCGGCCAGATCAACCGGCACGCCGACAGCACCTGTAAAATCGGCGGAATCAACCAGTGTCCCCTCCATGCGGGCGCCGGTCAGGTCAGCGCCAGCCAGTCTGGCCAGGTAGAGATCAGCGCCGCGAAGGTCGGCCTTCCTGAGGTTGGCGCCACGCAGGTCCGCTCCCTTGAGGTTCGCGTTTTCGAGATCTGCTTCCTCCAGGTTGGCGTCGCGCAGATTCGCGCGCTCCAGATCCGCATCCCCTAACCGCCGGCCGGAGAGATCAGCGCCCTGCAGGTCGCATTCCGGGCACTGGTTCTCATCGAGCAACCGCTCCACCAGGACCTGCCGGGGATCGGTTGCCGGCTGCAGCCCGGCAACCGTGGCCGCCTCCTTTTGAACAGTCGTCTTGACAGCCGTTGTTTGCTGCCCCATGGTGTCGGCGGCTGCGGCATCGGCTGCCCGGCCGGCGGCCTCCTCACTGCCGCTTCCTGCAGCGGCACCGGCCAGGGTGCTGCTCTTGCCGGCCGCCTCCTCCGGTTGCGCAGCCTGCTCCGCTGCCGCGGCCTGTTCCGGTTCCGGCGGCCGGGCCGGCTCCTCATCCCCCACCACGACCGTGGTCTTCTCCCCTGCCCCGGGAACATCCCGGGGTTCAGTATCCCCGCCCATGGCGTCTTTGTTGGCGGCCGGACTCTCGTCTGTCCCGGCAGGTGTTCTGCCGGACCCGGCCTGCCGGGGCAGGGGCGCCGCACCTCTGTCATCCACTGGTGCGGCCGGTCCGGCCTGCGCCGCCTCGGCCGCGGCAACCTTTTCCTTGGTCACGGCGGCCAGCTCCACCACCTCGCCGGCGCCATGCTCAGGTGCTGCCGGCACCACTGTTGCCGGCACCACCGCATCGGCCATGGGAGAAAGCCTCTTGGGACCCGGTCCCGGCAGGGTGGCCTGCGACTGTAGCCTGGTCGACGCCGCTGCACCGGTCTGGTCGTCCCCCTGCACGGCCGCAGCCTTCTCTTTCGCCGGCATGGCCTCTGCATGAGGCATGGTGGCGAGATCCTGCCGGGGAGCCACCACCACGTCCTGGGTATAGGGTTTGTGCTTGGACCTGCTGTCATCACCGACGACAACGGTCTCTCCGGCGCCTGTCACGCCATCCTCGTCCGCGGAATGCCGCGTGGTCACCACGCCGTCCATCAACGCGTCCTTGAGATAGGCACCCTCGAGTACCGCCCCGGTCAGATTGGCGCCGCGCAGATCGGCCCTGGCCAGATCAGCACCTCCGAGTCCGGCGCCCTGCAGATTGGCGTTTCTCAGGTTGGCACCGGAGAGATCGGCAAGATAGAGCCTGGCCCCGGCCAGGTTGGCACCCTCCAGGTTGGCACCGGAGAGGTCGATCCGGTTCAGCACCGCACCGGCAAGATCGCACGAGGGGCAGCTGTTGGTCTCGATGAGCCGCTGGAAGTTCTTCTGCACCACGGGTCGCGGTGATCCGGTGGCTGCGGCACCAGCGGCAAGACAGAGGAGAACGACAGCACCACGGAAAAAACGGACAGGATATCGGTTCATGGATATTCTCTGGATCATGATAACTCGTGCCGTAACAGTTCACCGCTGTCGGCAACCACTTTGAATTGCCGGAGGTCCTGGTATAAGTTCAGCAGTAACCCCTCATGGGACGGCCAACCATCGGTTTATCCGACCACAATGGTGCAAGCGCTCTCATGGGCCGCAGATTCGGAGTCTACGCTTACCTGTGGTGCAGGCGTGCCTGGCCGCAGGCAAGTGACCGCAGGGAGACTCCGATAGCCTGCCTGTGCGGGCCGTCGCGAGCGCGGGCAGATGGCGTGCTGCTGAACCTTTACCTCGTGCCGGCACCGGCAGGGACGGTCGCCGATTACCGGTGAACTCAGGGCAGAAATCCTTCGGACGACCTACGTCGTCCGGCCTGGACAAGGCGCACAATTACGGCAGGTTCGTTGACTGAAAGCAAACTTTATACCCCAGAATACAAAAGGGTTCAAGCTCTTCCGGCTGCCAGACACCACCGTCCGCCCACCAGAACATCGTGAAAACCGGCCAAGACAATAAAAAAGGACACGGGATCCTCCCGTGTCCTGTGGCCCATTTGAGGATGGTTGAACGTGCAGGGGTCAGGCGACATTCCAGTCCACATGCTCCACCTTGCGGCGCTGATCCTTGTCGATCCGCCGCGGCACGAGGCCGTTGGCCATGAAGGCGGTACACTCCTTGCGCTTTTCAAAGGGACAGTCCGTGATATTCCAGCAGGGGGTGTACTGGAGCAGCTTCTTCACGGCCGCAATGGAGATGCCGTGCTCGTGGATCATCTCGCGGAGACACTCGATCCACTTGATGTCGTTCATGGTGTAGTAGCGCCATTTTCCCTTCCGCATCGGTTTGACGAGCCCCTCCTGCTCGTAGATACGGAGCGTCCTGGGATGTACACCCAGCATCTGGGCCGCAACGCCTATGGTGAAGATTGCTTTCTTTTCGTCAACCATCTCGATCCTCACTTTTCCCTGCATACCCGGGGTTGCCCTGAAGCACCAGGTACTGTGTTGTTGGTTCTGGCCGTGGCCTGAAAGGCGGACTCCACACCTTGCTCCTCCCACCCGGTCCAGCCATGCCGGAGTGTCACGGGAGATGGCCGGAGCCCTTCGGCTCCGGCCCATCCGGGATTTTCACCCATTTCCTCTTCTCAGTGCGCATGCTCCTCGAAGATCTTGCCGAAGAAGCGCTCGCCGAGCAGGAAGGCGACACCGGTCAGACCGACACCTGCCATGGCCACCATCCACTCAGCTCCGGACGGCGTGTAGTTCAGGTAGGTGGGCATATTGACCACGTCGGAGTAAGGGGGCACGATCTGGCCGGCGATCACCATGTCCATCCTGGCGACGAACATCCCGACCAGGGTCATGAGGGCGGCTGCCGACATGGCGGGCAGGCTCTGCATCCGGGTCAGGGCGAGCAGCAGGATCGGCGCAGCCAGGCCGATGGCAACCTCAAAGAGCCAGAAGTTGGTGGAAAGGGGACCGGAGACCAGAGCGTCAGCCGCGGCCCGGCCCAGGGTGGTGCCGCCGACGTAGAAGGAGATCATCTTCCAGAAGGTGGCAACAGAGACCAGGATCAGCATGAGCAGCATGACCTTGCCGGCGGCCTGGACACCGTTGAATACGGTCTCGCTCATCTTTCTGCGGCGGATGACAAAGGCGTAATGGGTGAACAGTACCGCTGCCGCAGAGCCGGACAGGAAGGCACAGGCCAGGAAATAGACCGGCAGCTGGCCGCCATACCAGAAGGGATGGCTGGGCAGGGTGGCGAAGACACCGCCGAGGCAGCTGTTGGCCGCGACTTCAGCAAGGGCACCGAGGATACCGAGACCAATGGCCAGCTTGAACTGCCTGGTGAGGATGAGCCAGAACTCAAGAATCATGAAGCCCACCGCCATGCCGTACAGGGTTCCCATCCACCAGATGTTGGAGGTGGGGTTAGGAGATATGACGTTGTAGATCGCCATCCGCCATGGATTCTCGATCTCCATGCCGATGACCGTAAATGCGCTGATGATGGTCACCAGGGAGAGCCAGACCATGCGGTTCGCCAGGGGCGCGATCTTGTTTCCGCCAAAGACATGACTGATGGCCGCCAGCAGGCAAAGCCCGGTGGAGGTGATGGCGAAAAACGCGTAGGTGGAGATCAGCAGGCCCCAGGGAACCTCGCGGGTGTTGTTGTAGGCATGCTCATGCCCCGCAAAGAAGGCATAGACGCCGGCGCCGATTCCGGCGATGAGCAGCAGACCGAAAAGACCTGCCAGGACATTGGTACCGGAGCTCGCAGCTTCCGGTTCAGCCGTTGTTGCCAGTGAAAATCCGTTTGTCATTGTTCCTTCCTCCTTACTTGGTTGTTCTGAAGAATCCCTCTGTGTTCCTCAACCTTCAAATACCTTCAGGCTCAGCCATCCTGTTTCTGTTCTCCTCACTTGCCAGGGAGCAGAGACCGATGACCACGGCAATTGCGGAAAACGGTCCCATTATGATAAAGAGCAGAAACGAGAGGCAGAACCAGAAATACTCGCTCATGGCGGACACGCGGGCCAGGGCCCTTTTCAGCAGGGAATGACCGCTCTCGCCCTTGATCGTGCCTGTCAGCATGTGGTGTGTATTGATCATGGTGTCCTCCGTTCTCGTCTTTTGGCCGGGTGGTGCGTTTCGTCTTTTGCCTTCTCTGTCGCAAGCAATGTGCCAACACCGGGGAAACAGAGAAAAAAAATCACGCTGCCACCTTCCTTCTCATTGACATTTCAGGAAAAAATTAACCTGTAACTGATCGGTTCCCGGCTTCTGAGGCAGTGATTATTGTCAAATAATTTCCTGCAAACGATCACAATACGCCCAATTGCCTTCCCGGGCATGGCGCACTTTAAGCCCTTGGCCCCAACAGGACGCGCATCTTGTCCACTCACCAGCAAACACACATGCAATGTATTGATAATATGTGGTTTTCAAGAAACGGCACATTCTGATCCCTTTGTCGCAAAGGCAGGAATCCCCTCCTGCAAACATCAGCAGCCGCAGCCGTGCCCCCCTGACCACAATACAGAAAAAGCTGTTATTTAGCGTTATTAGCTGCACGACAAGGCACAAAAGAAGCATTTTGCGCCTTTTATTCCAACCCGGCATGCTGCAGATTACGCCCATGGCACAATGGGCGGACAGCGAAAAATGTCAGCCGTCACAGGGATTCCCTCCCTGGGATCCGGCGTAAAAGTATCGCTATTTTCAGGTAGTTGCCGATAGCGGCGAACTATTACGACCTGACCTGGTTCCTGGCCGCAGGAGGGGCACGTAAGCGCTCACAGGGACCGCATCTTTGCACGGTCGTGCCTGCCCGCACAGGTAGGCTATAGCGGCCAGGCACGCCTGCACAGGTAAGCGCAGACTCCGAATCAGCGGTCCCTGAGAGCGCTTACACCATTGCAGCCGGACAAACGGATGGTCAGCCATCCCGTGAGGGGTTACAGAGCACCGCCTCAGGCCTGTGGCTGGAGATCGGGCCCCGGGCGGGGCCCAGAAAGGGATCCGGGTGAGCGTAAAAAGAGAGAAAACCTGTCAACGGAGATATGCCTATAAGCTGGCAGACCGAAACAGAATAAGCTGACAGAGAAACGAGGAAGGATAATTGACAACCGGGCTGGACAGGTGCCACGGCTGGCAGGATGGAGAAAAGGAAGCGGGAGGGGGGAGGGGCAGGACGCCTGCAATGCGTCCTGCCCCGATCAGGCCGGAAGGGAAACGTCAGTCAATCAGTGTTCGCCGTGCTCCTTCTTGCCGGACTCGCTGCTGAACAGCCGGTCATACCCCAGGACACCGATGTGGCATGTGGTGCACTTGGTGTCCGAGGCAAAGGCATCATCACCGTTATGACA
>JALSNC010000195.1 GCA_026987195.1 Desulfobulbaceae bacterium
GCCCGATGAGATTCTGCAGTCCATTGCCGCGGAAAACAGGCTGTCGGAGACCGCCTTTCTGGTTGGCTCGGGGATAGAGTATCAGTTGCGCTGGTTCACCCCGGAGGCAGAGGTGGATCTCTGCGGTCACGCAACCTTGGCTGCGGCCTTTGTCCTCCATTGCCATACCGATATTATTGCCGGAACCACGATTACTTTTCAGACAAAAAGCGGTGTCCTGAGTGTAGGTCGGGATGGAGACCTGCTCAGTATGGATTTTCCCGCCAGACCAGGAAAACCGTGCCCGGTCACATCGAAACTGGTTGCGGCTCTTGGGGCACAGCCGGAAGCAGTGTATATTGCCCGGGATATTCTGGCTGTTTTCAGCAATCGCACCACCATTGAACATCTGCAACCGGATTTTGACCGGCTGGCCGGGCTTGACTGTCTCGGAATCATTGTTACCGCCCCCGACCCAGAGGTGGATTTTGTCTCCCGTTTCTTTGCCCCTTCAGTAGGCGTGCCGGAAGATCCGGTAACCGGATCGGCTCACTGCACCCTGGTGCCCTACTGGGCGGATCGCCTCGGCAAAGATAATCTCCACTCCCTCCAGATCTCAGCCCGTGGCGGTGAACTTTTCTGCATCGACAAGGGCGACCGGGTCATTATCAGCGGCCGGGCCGTAGAATACCTGAGCGGTACCCTGCATCTTGCCTGTGATTAAGCAGTAGGTCTGCTTGAGTGCAGCGAAAGCGGACAAAAGCATCCCGTCACCAATATCCGGTTTCGCGGAGCTCAACCAGACCTACACGATATATTATTTTTTCCTGGGCTTGACCCGGGATGTCGGCAGGGCGTTGAGGGGATCATCGGGCCAGAAGTGTTTGGGGTATCGTCCTTTCAGTTCTTTTTTCACCTCGTGGTAGCTGCTTTCCCAGAACCCTTTCAGGTCATCGGTGATCTGTACAGGCCGCTGTGCGGGTGAGAGCAGGTGCAGTAATACCCGGATCCGACCCCGACAGATGGTGGGTGTATCTGGCAGACCGAACATCTCCTGCAACCGGACCGCCAGTATCGGCGGTCCATCCTCCTGATACTGCAGCGGCACCTTTGAGCAGCTGGGTACCCGCAGATGGGTCGGCGCTTCCTGCTCAAGGCGTTTTTGTTGTGACCAGTCGAGCCGATGCAGCAGGATTTGTTCAAGGTTTAACGCCTGTATACCGCTTATGTTTTTTATCCCGTCCAGGTAAGGGGTCAGCCATTCTTCCACGGTAGCCAACAGTGCTGCCTCTGAAAAATCCGGCCATGTGGGCTGATTGTTTAGGGAGGCAAGCAGTCTGATACGCCGGACCAGGTTCGTTGCCTTTCTGCTCCAGGGCAGAGGGAGTTGTTTCTTGCCGATTGCTGCCAGCAGCGCTTTCCGCACAAGCAGGGGATCCGGCCCGGCGAGCGGTTTGCCGGCTATTGCCAGCTTGTTTATCCGGGTTATCACCTCTCCCCGAACCGCCTTTGCTTCCACATCAAAGAAAACCCGTTCTTCCCGGATAAACCGGTGTCCATGCAGACTTTGTAATTCTTCTTTTTTTAGGGCAGCGGCGAGATAAATACGCCCTTCAGCCCGGCGGCCGTCCATGGCGGCGATGGTTAGAAAAGGGGTGGCCTGCAAGCGGTCATGCCGCGGCAGCATGGCGCCCCGGCCGGAAACCAGTTTGTAACTGTGGGTAGTATCCGGGCGCAGGCCGGCGATCCGATCAGGATAGGCAAGAGAGAGGAGTGCGCCTGGAGAAAGGATGACCGGGGAAGGCGGTGCTGGTTGCCGGTGCAGCAAATCCTGCAGTTGTCGACTGATTCTCAGTACCCTTTGGCAGCGTCTCACATCAATACCGGCCACCCTGGCCCCATGCTTCTGAAAACGGGATAACGCATGTAAACGGTCATCAAGATCAACCGAATGACCATCTCCCCGCAGGATATCAGGTTCCGAGATCAGGGCGGCGATTGTGCAGGCGTGTGGTTGGTTTTGTTCGTCCCCGGCCTGCAGCAGCATGTGGGCAAGGCGCGGCTGTACCGGCAGTTCGGCCATGGCCTTGCCCCGGGAGGTGATATGGCCGTTGTTGTCGATGGCCTGCAGGTCGGTCAGCAGCCGCCTTGCCTGCTGGACAGCCGCATCATCGGGAGGGTCAAGCCAGTGGAGGCTGCCGGGGTCGACAACACCCCACAGGGCCAGCTCAAGGATGAGAGCGGTAAGATCGGCCTGCAGGATTTCCGGCCGGTCAAAGGGTTGCAAGCC
>JALSNC010000196.1 GCA_026987195.1 Desulfobulbaceae bacterium
GAAAAAGAGCTTGCCCAATCCGGATTTCGTTGTATTTTTAATTGAAACTCCGGAAAAATCACAACATGCAGGTTATGCAAACTTGTGCATTGCACAACTTGCACAACCAGAAATCCGGGCTGTTCCTGTCCGCCATTCGTGTCACCGGATGCAGGCCACCTGCTGCCGGCACGCAATGCAGCGACGTCCGGTCCGGGCAGTGCCTGTCCCCAGGCAAAGGAGGGAGCCATGGCAGAACAGTTGGCTGGGCAGAAGTTCAAGGTCAGTCGGAGAGGTTTTCTCAAGGGCTGCACACTGGCGGCAACGGCCCTGGGCCTTTCCGAGTCCATGGTGCCGCGACTGGTGGAGGCAGCGGCTTCGCCGCAGCGGCCGCCGGTTGTCTGGCTCCACTTCCAGGAGTGCACCGGCTGCACGGAAGCCCTGCTGCGGGCATCCCACCCGGACATCGGCAGGCTGATCCTGGACATCATCTCCCTGGACTACCACGAGACCGTAATGGCGGCAGCCGGGCACCAGGCGGAAAAATCCCTGCAGGATACCATCGACCGGTACAACGGCAAGTTCATCTGCGTGGTCGAGGGGGCCATTCCCACCAGGGACGGGGGTATCTACTGCAAGATCGGCGGCAGGACCGCCATGGACATCCTGGCCGAGGTCGGCCCCAGGGCCGCGGCAGTGATCAGTATCGGCACCTGTTCCTCCTTTGGCGGCATCCAGGCGGCCCGTCCCAACCCGACCGGTGCCGTGGGCGTGAGCGAACTCCTCTCGGGGCCACCGATCATCAACATCCCGGGCTGTCCGCCCAACCCGATCTCTTTTCTCGGCACCGTCCTCCACTACTTCACCTTCAAACGACTGCCGCGCACCGACCAGATGGGCCGGCCTCTCTTTGCCTACGGCCGCAAGATCCATGACCACTGCGAGCGGCGGGCCCATTTCGACGAGGGGCGGTTTGTCGAACAGTTCGGCGATGATGCCCACCGCAGGGGCTACTGCCTCTACAAGGTCGGCTGCCGCGGCCCGGGAACCTTTTCCAACTGTCCCGCAGCCCGGTTCAACGACGTCGATGTCTGGCCGGTCAGTGTCGGTCACGGCTGCATAGGCTGCACCGAACCGGATTTCTGGGACACCATGGGGCCGTTCTACGAGCGGCTGCCCGGCGTCTCCATCCCCGGCAGCGGCGGCGGCATCATCAGTGACGCCGAGACCGCGGGCAAGACCATCCTCGGCGTGACAGCCGCGGCCATCGGTATTCACGCCGCCTTTGGTATCGGCAAAAAACTGGTGGGCAGGAAAAAGGACGAGGAATAATCATCCCGGCAAGGAGGACATCCCATGGCACAGCGAATCGTGGTCGATCCCATCACCCGGATCGAAGGCCACCTGAGAATAGATGTTGAGGCAGACAACGGCAGGATCACCAGGGCATGGTCTTCCGGGCAGATGTGGCGCGGCATCGAGGTCATCCTGCAGGGACGCGACCCCAGGGACGCCTGGCTCTTCACCCAGCGGATCTGCGGCGTCTGCACCACGGTGCACGCCCTGGCCTCGGTCCGGGCCGTGGAAAACGCCCTGGGGCTCGAGATCCCCATGAACGCGCACTATATCCGCAACCTGGTCCAGGCGCTCCACGCCCTGCATGACCATATCGTCCACTTCTATATCCTGTCGGCCCTGGACTGGGTGGACGTGGTATCGGCCCTCAAGGCGGACATCGGCAAGACGGTCCGGCTCGCCGACTCCCTGGCCGAATGGCCCGGCAACAGCTTCAACCGCTTCAGAGAGGTACAGGCCAAGGTCCAGGCCATTGTCGATTCCGGCCAGCTCGGCCCCTTTGCCAACGGCTACTGGGGCCACCCGGCCATGATCCTGCCGCCGGAGGCCAACCTGATGGCGGTCTCCCACTATCTCGAGGCCCTGGACTACCAGCGCAAGGCGGACCAGGCCCTGGCCATCATCTCCGGCAAGAACCCGCACATCCAGAACCTGTCCGTGGGCGGGGTCACCGCAGCCATCAATCCGGACAACGAGGCCACCCTGAACACGGAGCGCCTCTACTGGGTCAAGCAGCTGGCCGAGGAGGTGCGCGGTTTCATCCACAATGTCTACCTGCCCGATGTCATCGCCATCGGCGCGCTCTACAAGGACTGGCTGCAGTATGGTGCCGGGGTCACCAACTACCTGGCCGTCCCCGACATGATCCTGGACACCAGGGGCACGAAGTTCGATCTGCCCGGCGGCATCATCATGAACGGTGATGTCAGGGGCGCCCGCGCCTTCACCTCCACCGACGATCCCTTTTTCCGGGACAACGTGGCCGAGTGCATCGCCAGGTCCTGGTACAGCGGCGACTGGACGCGGCACCCCTACGAGGAGGAGACCGTACCCGACTACACCGACTTCCAGGACAACGGCAAGTACTCCTGGATCAAGGCACCGCGCTTCCAGGGCGAGCCCATGCAGGTCGGCCCCCTGGCCCAGGTCATGGTGGGATACGGCCTGGGGCACAAGCTGACCACCCGCTACGTGGACGATGCCCTCTCCCGGGTCAGCACCCTTGCCGGTGCCAGGGTGGATGCCTCGGTGCTCCACTCCACTCCCGGCCGGCACCTGGCCCGCGCCATCCGGGCGGCCATGCTGTCTGATCTCGCCATCAAGCACTGGCAGCTCCTCATGGACAACATCGACCGCGGCGACCTCGCAATCTACAACAAACCGACGTTTCCCGCCGGGGAACAGCAGGGATTCGGCTTCCACGAGGCCCCGCGCGGCACCCTCTCCCACTGGATCGTGATCCGGGACGGCAAGATCAGAAACTACCAGTGTGTGGTGCCCTCCACATGGAATGCCGGGCCGCGCGATTCGGCTGACAAAGACGGCCCCTACGAGGCCTCCCTGGTCGACAACCCCATTGCCGATCCGGAGCGTCCCCTGGAGGTCCTGCGCACGGTCCATTCCTTTGACCCGTGCATCGCCTGCGCCGTCCACATGCTCAATCCGGGCGGCGAAGAGGTCTCCAGGGTCAAGGTTGTGTAAGGGAACCCTGTTATCCTCCACGGCTCATCTCTGCAAGAGGAGGGAACCATGCTGTACGAACGCCACTATGTCTGGAGCGTTCTGCTCAGGATCTACCACTGGGCCTTTGCGCTCTCCATCGTCGTCCTGACCGTGACCGGTCTCTACATCCACTTTCCCTGGACCAACACCATGCTGGAGGGCTCCACCTCCTTTCCGGTGGCCACCATGCGCTATATCCACTTCCTGGCCGCCTTTGTCTTCACCGGCGCGGTGATCATCCGCCTCTACCTGCTCATCTTCGGCAACCGGCAGGAACGGTTCTGGGACTTTCTGCCCGTCACGCCGCGCAATCTCCGGAACCTGCTGCACACCAACCTCCACTACATCTACCTGCGCCGGCATCACGAGGTGCGACCGGGCCACAACGCCCTGGCCGGAACCGTCTACATCGTCACCCTTGCGGCCGCCGTGTTCCAGGGCCTGAGCGGCTTCTACCTGCTCTACCCGGAATCGGCGACCTGGCAGTCGCTGCAGGTGATCTTCGGATCGCAGATGGAGGCCCGGTTTCTCCATTACCTGGGCGTATGGTACTTCATGTTCTACGCCCTGGTGCATGTCTACATGTGCGCCTGGAACGACGTGGTCTCCAAAGAGGGGTTGATCTCCTCCATCTTCAGCGGCTACAAGTACCTGCGCAACCGCCCGTGAACAGGACACCCAACAATGGCCCGGCAGCCCGGACCGGTATCCTCGGCATCGGCAACATCCTGATCCGTGACGAGGGGTTCGGTGTCCACTGCGTGCGGCAGTTGCAGGAGGAGTTTCTGGTACCGGGGGATCTGGAAATCCTGGATGGCGGCACGGCCGGCATCATGATGGCACCTTTCATGGAGTCGGTACAGGCCCTCTATGTCATCGATACCGTCAACCTGCCGGCCGCGCCCGGAACGGTCCACTGCTTTTCCGACCACGACATCCGGGCCGGTGACATCCAGGGCATGATGTCGCCCCACCAGCTGGGGCTGCTGGAGATCCTCTCCCTCTGCCGGCTGCGGGACAGGGCGCCGGAAACAGTGGAGCTGATCACCGTGGTGCCGGCCGATCTCTCCACCGGCCTCGGCCTGTCATCCGTCCTGGAGCCAAGGATCGCCACGGTCATCGCCCTGCTGCGGGAAAAGCTCGCTGAAAGGGGCATCGTCCTCCAGCCCCGCCCCAGTGCCGTCCATGCATGAACTGTCACTGGCCCAGGGCCTGCTCGAACAGCTCGATGAACTCGCCCGTCGTCACCATGCCGACCAGATCCTCCGGGTGGAGGTGGCCATCGGCAGGGAGGCGGGCATTGTCACCGACTCGTTTGTCTTTGGCTTCAATGCCATCAAGAAGACCCTGCCATCCACCAGGACGACCATACTGGCGGTGACGGCCACCGGCGGGCGTGACCTGGTACTCGGCAGGGTGGAGATGGAATGCGACGATCACGGGTAAAAGTACCTGTAATTCAAGCCAGTTGTCGGTATCGGCAAACTCTGACCAACAAGGAGGGTACTGATGTGTGACTCGTGCGGCTGCCACATCCGGGAGGATGACGGCGGCAGCGGACAGGACCGGAGAAAGATCGTCGATCTCCACAAGAGCCTGCTGGCGGCCAACCGTGAACAGGCGATGGAGAACAGACACCACATCGAGGCCATGGGTGCGGTGGCCCTCAACCTGATCTCAAGCCCCGGGTCGGGCAAGACCACCCTGCTGGAGCAGACCATCGGGCGTCTGGCGGACCGGCTGCGTATCGGTGTCATCGAGGGGGATATCGAGACCGAACGGGATGCGGACCGGATCAGGAAAAAGGGCATCCCCGTGGTCCAGCTGACCACGGGCGGCGCCTGCCATCTGGACGCTCCCCTGGTGCACCGCGGCCTGCACGACCTGGAAGAGCAGGCCCGCCGGGCGGGCATGGACGGCCTGGACCTGCTGTTCATCGAGAACGTCGGCAACCTGGTCTGTCCAGCCACCTTTGACCTGGGCGAGCACGCCCGGGTGGTCCTGGTCTCGGTGCCCGAAGGATCGGACAAACCGGCAAAATATCCGGCCACCTTTGCCTGGGCCCACCTCTTTGTCATCAGCAAGACCGACCTCCTGCCCCATTTCGACTTTTCCATTGCCGAGGCCCGCCGCGAGGCCCTGGCGCTCAATCCCGACCTGCGCATCCTGGAGCTGGCCGCCACAACCGGCACGGGCATGGCAGCATGGACAGCCTTCCTCGAGGAACTGGTTGCCGCCGGACAGTGCCGGCGGAACAGTTCACCGCTCTCGGCAACCACCTGATAAGGCCGACACTTTTGGTAAAAGTTCAGCAGTGCGTCAGCTGTGCGTGATCGTCGCTGGCCGTCAGGTAAGCGGGCGCAGCGAGACTCCGATCGCCCGCCTATGCGGCCAGCCGCGAGCGCGTGCAGGTAAGTGCGGTCTCGGGATGGCGTGCTGCTGAACTTTTACAACCGTTTTGCATAACCGCTGTTGTTCTGACCCGGTACAGTCCACGTTCAGTTGCGGCGGGGATCAAAGGCCTCGCGCAGGGCCTCGCCGATGAAGATCAGGAGAATAAGCGTCCCCACCAGGACGACAAAGGTGGAGATGGAGAGCCACCATGCCTCGATGTTGGCCTTGCCCTGGGCCAGCAGTTCACCGAGACTGGGGGTGGATGGCGGCACACCGAGACCGAGAAAATCGAGGCTGGTCAGGGCCAGGATGGCCCCGGACATGCGGAAGGGCAGAAAGGTGATCACCGGGGTCATGCCATTGGGCAGCAGGTGGCGGTACATGATGGTCAGGTTGCCCACGCCCAGGGCCCTGGCCGCCTTCACATACTCCATGTTGCGTCCCTTGAGGAACTCGGCCCGCACATAGTCGGAGAGCCCCATCCAGCCGAACATGGAGAGAAGAATCAGGAGCAGAAGGATGCTCGGTTTGAAGATGGAGGCAAAGATGATCAGGAGATAGAGCTCGGGCATGGCGCCCCAGATCTCGATGAAACGCTGAAAGAAGAGGTCGACCCGGCCACCGAAGTAGCCCTGTACCGCGCCGGCGACAATGCCGAGCAGTGTGCCGACAAAGGTAAGCGCCAGGCCGAAGAGGACCGAGATCCGGAAGCCGTAGATCAGGCGGGCCAGCACGTCGCGGCCACGGTCATCGGTGCCGAGCAGATTCTCCCGGCTGGGCGGTGACGGCACCGGCCGGTCCAGATCCAGGTTGATGGTATCGTAACTGTAGGGATTGGGCGGGAAGATGACCAGGTTGCCATTGGTCGTCAGTTTCTTGAGGATATAGGGGTCCCGGTAGTCGGTCTCGGTGTCGAAATCGCCACCGAACGTGGTCTCCGGGTAGCTCCTGACCAGGGGGAAATACCAGTGGCCCTGGTATTCGACCAGCAGGGGCTTGTCATTGCTGAGCACCTCGGCAAAGAGGCTGGTGGTGAACAGGATAAGGAAGATGACCAGCGACCAGTAGCCGCGCCGGTTTTTCCTGAAACTGCGCCAGCGCCTGCGGGCCGGGGTCACCCGCTGCGGCCGGTGTTGTTCCTGCCTTCCCATATCGCTACCGGACCTTGTCGAAACTGATGCGCGGATCGACCATGACATAGCTGAGATCAGACAGCAGGCGCGAGATGAGGCCGATGATGGTGAAGAAATAGAGGGTGCCCAGCACCACCGGATAATCACGGTTCATCACCGACTGGTAGGCGAGCAGCCCCATGCCGTCCAGGGAAAAGATGGTCTCGATGAGCAGGCTGCCGGTGAAAAACGCGGTGATGAACGATCCCGGGAAACCGGTGATGATGGGAATGATGGCGTTACGGAACACGTGGCGGTAGAGGACCTGCCGCTCGCTCAGCCCCTTGGCCCGGGCCGTCATCACGTACTGCTTGCGGATCTCCTCGAGAAAGGAATTCTTGGTCAGCAGGGTCATCACCGCCAGGCTGCCCACCGTGGAGGCGGTCACCGGCAGGACCATGTGCCAGAGGTAATCGAGGATCTTGCCCATCAGGCTCAGTTCGTGCCAGTTGTCCGAGACCAGGCCGCGGAGCGGAAAGAGGTGCCAGAAACTGCCGCCGCCGAAGAGGACGATGAGAATGATACCGAGGACAAACCCGGGAATCGCATAGCCCACCAGGATGATGGTGGAGGTGATGACATCGAAGCGGGAGCCGTCACGCACCGCCTTGGCGATCCCCAGGGGTATGCAGACCGAGTAGACGATGACAAAGGTCCAGAGGCCCAGTGACATGGAGACCGGCAGTTTGGAGATCACCAGGTCGACCACGCTCATGTGGTGATAGTAGGACTCGCCGAAGTCAAAGACCAGGTAGTTGCCCATCATGGTGATGAACCGCTGCAGGGGCGGTTTGTCGAAACCGTACATCTTGCGGAGCTGCTCTATCCGGTCATGATCCAGGCCCTTGCCGCCCTGGTAGAGTCCGGCGCCGCCGCTGGCCGCCTCGCCCGCGCCCACCTGGCCCTCGATCTGGGCCATCATCCGCTCCACCGGCCCGCCGGGGACGAACTGGGTGATGGTGAAGGTGATCAGCATCACCCCGAACAGGGTGGGGATCATGAGCAGAAACCGTTTGAGGATATAACCGCTCATGGCCGTACCACCTCCACGGCGCCGCCCCGCCTGGGGTCACCCGCCCCGCCGCGGCCCGGCACCACCACGTGCACCCCGCCGAAGTACATGCTCTTCTCCTGCCAGACATTGACCCTCACCTTCTGCTGCAGTGCTGCCACCGAGGCCTCTGCAAATCCCGGCTCCATCTGCAGGACCTCGCCGTCCCAGTGCAGGCGCGGCGCCTCCACCGCCTGCACCAGATCCCGGCCGAAATCGACCATCTGGGTCAGGACCTGGGTCATGGCGGTGCGGATCCGCTTGGAGCCGCCGCTGCCGAGCACCAGTTCCGCCCGGTCGCCGTGCAGCAGGACCGAGGGGGACATCATGGAGCCCACCCGCTGGCCTGGCGGCGCGGAGTGGAAACCGTCCGGGTGCAGATCGTCCTCGCCCATCATGTTGTTGAGCATGATGCCGGTGCCCGGTGCAAAATACCCGGAGCCCTCGCCGTTGGAACAGGTCATGGAGGCGACGTTGCCGTCCCGGTCGGCAATACTGATGTGGGTGGTGCCGCGGCTGAACATCCTGATCCTTTTCGTGGAGTAGTCCACAGTGGCCGAATCGAGAAATTCGGCCAGGGCATCGGGTGTGCAGACCCCCAGTTCACGCAGCCGCTCCACCTCCTGCATGAGGCCGGTGGTGCGCAGCAGGTGCGCGGCAGAGCCCCATGCACCGTCCAGGGGTTCCATCGCCTCCAGCAGGGAGAGGGAAAGGCCGATCAGGGTTCCGCCCATGGAGGGCGGCGGCGCGGTGAGGAGAAGGCGGCCGTGATAGGGAATACGCAGGGGATCACGTTCAATCACCTGGTAGGCGGCAAGATCCTCGAAGGTGAGCAGACCGTCGCCTGCCCGCATGTCCCGGTCCATGGCCCGGGCGATATCGCCCTGGTAGAAGCTGTGGCCCTGGTCATGGACCAGGGAGGCCATGAAGTCGGCCAGTTCCCTGTTGATCAGGATGTCCCCGGCCTGGAGGTATCGGCCTCCTGGTTCGTAGAGGGAACGGCCGGTCTCGCTCATGGTCATGATGGGGCGGAGCAGGCCGAGGAAACCGGCCTGGAAGGAATTGAGGCGGTGACCACGGGCGAGCTCGATGGCCGGTGCCAGGACGTCGGCCAGATCCATGCGGCCCAGACGCCCGTGCACGTGGAGCAGACCCTTGAGGGTGCCGGGCACGGCCACCGAGCCGAGGCCGATGTTGAAATCCTGGCCCGAGCCGCCGAAGTCCACGGTGACAGGAAAAAAGTGGGGATCGGGCGGATCAGTGAGGCCACGGCCCGGCGTGTCGACGAAAAAATCGAAAAAGATCTCCCGGCAGGGTCCGCTGCGGTCGCAGGTCCTGGCGAGCAGGAAGCCGCCGCCGCCGAGGCTGGTCAGGGTCTGCTCGGCCACAGCGCCGGCAAAGCCGGCCGCCACCACCGCATCAAAGGCGTTGCCGCCGTGGCAAAGGATATCCGCCGCTGTCCGGCTCACCAGTTCGTGGCCCGAGGCCACCACCGAACATTCATACAACGGGCCGGAGTCCCCTGCCCCGGCGCTGCGGCAAGGGGCTGTCTCCTCCCCGCCTGATTCCGCCATCGGTGCTCCACTCATAGCCAGTACTCACCCTGTAACGTTCTGATCATTTCTCTGAAATCCGCTCCCCGGGCCACCAGGGCCCGCTGCCGCTCGGCGCCGGTGCCATGTTCGAGGATCGAGCTGATGCCCGCCAGCCAGCGGCCGGTGCCGAAACGGTCTGTCCATGGCGCAAGGACATCCAGCATCCTGGCCGCGGCCCTGCGCACGGTGGCGGTGGAGTCGAGCAGGCCAAGGGGATCGACGAACTGTCCCTTGAGCCCGTGGCG
>JALSNC010000197.1 GCA_026987195.1 Desulfobulbaceae bacterium
GAAGGAGCACCCTGTTGATCCATACCGTGAAGGCCCGCCTGATACCTGCCTGTTGCGGTTGTTTCAGCCAGGTGATCAGGTTGCTGACCACGGCCCGGACATCTTCCGGATATTGACTTTTTTCGAGGCGAAAAATTGCGCTCACCAGGTTCCCGGCAGGAAGGTGTCTGTCCGGGAAACGCTGCTCATCCAGGAGGAGGTACCGGAAGGCCGGACGGTAACGGCCGAGGCTGCCCGGCACATCCTGGATGAGCCCGGCCAGGTGAACCGGGGCGTTCCACCTGGCTCGACCGTTGTAGAGCACCAGCGGCAGCACGGGCGGAAGCAATCCGTCATGCCGGATCTGTCCGTTTTTCACCAGGTCCTGGTAGAGAAGAGCGACATAGGTGAGCAGGCGCAGGGCCATGAACCTGTCCACCGAGGACTGGAACTCGATCAGCAGGTAGACGTAGACCCAGCTCCCGCCCATGCGGACCCGCCAGATGATGTCGTTCTCCCGTTCCCGCAGGTCGTCACTGACATAGCTGCCATTGACCCGCTCCAGGGTCTCCAGGGCCAGGTCGGCGACCCAGTCTTCGCGCACAAATCCCTCCAGCAGGTCGCGGACCAGCTCGGGGTGGCTGAACAACTGCTTGTAGCTGTGGTCGTGATCGGCCATGAAAAAGCAAACCGCTGCCGGCCTCAGGTGAACATCTCGTCCAGGCTCTCGGCGGTCAGTATTCTGTCTGACCACTCGAGGAGCTGGTCCTCATCGGCCTGGTGGACTTTGTCTTCGATGCCAGGAGGGAGGGACCCGAATTTCTTCCGCAGTTGTCGTTCGAGGATCTGTCGTGTTCCCTGCTGCAATCCCTGCTGCAGTCCCTCTTCCCTGCCCATTCTGAGGCCCTGTTCTTTCCATTCCCTGGTCCATTCCTTGACTCGTTCTGCCAGCATGGCTTCGATCTCCATCAGTTCGTTGACTTGCGGGAGTTCCTGTCCCGGAAGGCGGACAGGAAGGAGCACCCTGTTGATCCATACCGTGAAGGCCCGCCTGATACCCGCCTGTTGAGGTTGCTTCAGCCAGGTGATCAGGTTGCTGACCACGGCCCGGACATCTTCCGGATATTGACTTTTTTCGAGGCGAAAAATTGCGCTCACCAGGTTCCCGGCAGGAAGGTGTCTGTCCGGGAAACGCTGCTCATCCAGGAGGAGGTACCGGAAGGCCGGACGGTAACGGCCGAGGCTGCCCGGCACATCCTGGATGAGCCCGGCCAGGTGAACCGGGGCGTTCCACCTGGCTCGACCGTTGTAGAGCACCAGCGGCAGCACGGGCGGAAGCAATCCGTCATGCCGGATCTGTCCGTTTTTCACCAGGTCCTGGTAGAGAAGAGCGACATAGGTGAGCAGGCGCAGGGCCATGAACCTGTCCACCGAGGACTGGAACTCGATCAGCAGGTAGACGTAGACCCAGCTCCCGCCCATGCGGACCCGCCAGATGATGTCGTTCTCCCGTTCCCGCAGGTCGTCACTGACATAGCTGCCATTGACCCGCTCCAGGGTCTCCAGGGCCAGGTCGGCGACCCAGTCTTCGCGCACAAATCCCTCCAGCAGGTCGCGGACCAGCTCGGGGTGGCTGAACAACTGCTTGTAGCTGTGGTCGTGATCGGCCATGACGGGGAGAACCGAGCCGTCCTCAGGTGAACATCTCGTCCAGGCTCTCGGCGGTCAGTATCCGGTCCGACCACTCGAGGAGTTGGTCCTCATCGGCCTGGCGTATTTTGTCTTCGATGTCAGGCGGGAGTGAGCCGAATTTCTTCCACAGGAGCCGTTCAAGGAGCAGGCGTGTTCCCTGCTGCAGTCCTTCTTCCCTGCCGATCCTGATGCCTTGTTCTTTCCATTCCCTGGTCCATTCCTTGACTCGTTCCGCCAGCATGGCTTCGATCTCCATCAGCTCGTTGACTTGCGGGAGTTCCTGTCCCGGAAGGCGGACAGGAAGGAGCACCCTGTTGATCCATACCGTGAAGGCCCGCCTGATACCCGCCTGTTGCGGTTGCTTCAGCCAGGTGATCAGGTTGCTGACCACGGCCCGGACATCTTCCGGATATTGACTTTTTTCGAGGCGAAAAATTGCGCTCACCAGGTTCCCGGCAGGAAGATGTCTGTCCGGGAAACGCTGCTCATCCAGGAGGAGATACCGGAAGGCCGGTCGGTAGCGGCCGAGGCTGCCCGGCACATCCTGGATGAGCCCGGCCAGGTGAACCGGGGCGTTC
>JALSNC010000198.1 GCA_026987195.1 Desulfobulbaceae bacterium
CAACGGCAGCTATGTCAGTGACGATTTGCGGGAACGGGAGAACGACGTCATCTGGCGGGTCCGCATGGGCGGGAGCTGGGTCTACGTCTACCTGCTGATCGAGTTCCAGTCCTCGGTGGACAGGTTCATGGCCCTGCGCCTGCTCACCTATGTCGCTCTCCTCTACCAGGACCTGGTGAAAAACGGACAGATCCGGGGTGACGGACTGCTTCCGCCCGTATTGCCGCTGGTGCTCTACAATGGCCGCGCCAGGTGGAACGCCCCGGTTCACCTGGCCGGGCTCATCCAGGATGTGCCGGGCAGCCTCGGCCGTTACCGTCCGGCCTTCCGGTATCTCCTCCTGGATGAACAGCGTTTCCCGGACAGACACCTTCCTGCCGGGAACCTGGTGAGCGCAATTTTTCGTCTCGAAAAAAGTCAATATCCGGAAGATGTCCGGGCCGTGGTCAGCAACCTGATCACCTGGCTGAAACAACCGCAACAGGCAGGTATCAGGCGGGCCTTCACGGTATGGATCAACAGGGTGCTCCTTCCTGTCCGCCTTCCGGGACAGGAACTCCCGCAAGTCAACGAACTGATGGAGATTGAAGCCATGCTGGCAGAACGAGTCAAGGAATGGACCAGGGAATGGAAAGAACAAGGCCTCAGGCTTGGCAGGGAAGAAGGGGTCAGGCTGGGCAGGGAAGAAGGACTGCAGCAGGGGTTGCAGCAGGGAACACGACAGATCCTCGAGCGGCTCCTGCAAAAAAAATTCGGCTCGCTCCCTCCTGGCATCGAAGACAGAGTACGTAATGCCGATGAAGAGCAGCTTCTCGAATGGTCGGACCGGATCCTGACCGCCGAGAGCCTGGACGAGATTTTCAACTGAGGACGGCAGCGCTTCTCCCTTCATGGCCGATCACGACCACAGCTACAGGCGTAAGCGCTCACGGGAGCCGCATCTTTGCACGGTCGTGCCAGCCCGCATAGGTGTAAGCTATAGCGGTCAGGCACACCTGCACAAATCTGCGCCCCCTGAGAGCGCTGACACCATTGTGGTCGGGCAAACCGATGGTTAGCCATCCCGTGAGGGGTTACATGCAGGCAGGCACGACCGTGCAAAGAGGGAAGCCAGGGCTTCATGCGGTTCTTTATCGTGAGCGTTGACAGGTAATCTTCATCTCTCCGCCAAAGGTGGCACGAAGACCGCCGCCTTCCGGCCTCCGGACCTTCTGATAGGGGGACAATCCATGAAACGTGTTGCTGGTACCGGCGGGCTGCTTATCTGGATGGCAGGATTTCTCCTGGCCACCGCGATGACGGACACGCCACTTGCCGCTGAATTTACGAAGGAAATCACCGAGGGCAACATCACCTTTCACGTTACCAGCGCCAATATCGGGCCGGACAACAGCGTACGGGTATCGGCTTCCGGACCGGGTATTGATCCCACTCCGCTTGCAGTGGCGGTCAACGGCCCTGTAACCTGGGCCGAAGTCACCAGCGATCTTGACAACGACGGCTTTCCCGAGCTCTACATCTATGCCACCTGTCCCGAGAATGGCACCATAACCGCCGGTCCGGACGACCAGCCTGATCCCGCCCTGGTGGTCGCGGTCACTCCCGGGAGACACGGCGGCCGGGTAACCGCCCTTGTACCCGTGGCACCTCCGGCGGGCGATTCAACCGCCGGTGCCATTGTCGTCGGTCCGACCGCGGCCAGGCGAACGGATCGGGGTACGGTCCGGATTCTTCCTGTCCTGCCGGTGGACACCTCGCCTGACAATGAAATCTGTATCAACGAGTTGAAATTCATCCTTGTGAAAGGAAAAAAGGGCAGAAGCCTGCACCTGGCACACAGAAAATGAAGACCAAAAGCGCGGGCAGCAGGGACAGGGACCACGCCTTTATCTCCGAAGCTCACCAGAAATCAAGAACAAAAACTTGACCAACCCGTCCCCTGATCAAAGGGCGGCAATGGCGGTTTCGGCCAGTTGGAGGATGCCTGCCGGAAAGAGGCCCAGGAAGAGAAGCAGCAGGCCCAGGGCCACGGCCAGGGAGCGGAGATGGCCGGGAACGGACAGGGCCTCGCCGGCCGGTTCGCCCACCAGGCTGATCCGGATCACCCGCAGGTAGTAGAACATGCCGAGCAGGGTGTTGAGAATGGCTGCGAGAACAACCCAGAAATATCCCTCCTGCCAGACCGCAACGAGAAGAAAGAGCTTGCCGGTGAAGCCGGCGGTTGGGGGCAGGCCGGCCAGGGAGACA
>JALSNC010000199.1 GCA_026987195.1 Desulfobulbaceae bacterium
CGGAGATCTGCGAGCAGGCCGGCCACCTGCTCCCCGTCATCGGGTGAAATTCCCTCCTGCAGACACTTCCAGGCCACGGCCCGGTACATGGCGCCGGTATCGAGATAGGTATATCCCAGGCGATCGGCCACCATCTTCGAGATCGTCGATTTGCCGACCCCGGAGGGACCGTCGATGGTGACGATCTCCTGTCGTTTCTTCTCTGTCATGTCCCCTTCCCGGATCAGGTGTAGCCGAGATCAGCCAGGCAGCCGGCCAGGGCGCCGATGAAACGCGTGTTTTCCGCCTCCGTGCCCACGGTGATGCGGATGAAGTCGGGATAGCCGTAGGCCTTCATGGAACGGACGATCACCCCTTTGTGGAGCATGGCCTCGTAGAGTGCTGTGGCGTCACCGCGCACATCGATGAGAAAGAAGTTGGTATGCGAGGGATAGGGAACGCAGCCCAGCCGCTCCACCTCCCGGCTCAGCCAGCGGCGGCCCTCGCGGGTTCCTTCCAGGGTCCGCTGGTAGTGGTCCAGGTCGCGGATGGCGGCAAGGGCTCCCACCTGACCGGGAAGGTTGATATTGAAGGGCTGGCGGACCCGGTGGAGGATGCCGGCGATCTCGCGGTGCATGAGCCCGAAACCCACCCTGAGTCCGGCCAGGCCAAAGGCCTTGGAAAAGGTGCGCAGGGCGACAACCGCTGGAATCCCTTCGGGATTGCGGATATAGGCCTTCACATCGATGCGCTTCTCCTGATCGACAAAGTCGACGTAGGCCTCGTCCAGGACCACGATCACGCTCTCGGGCAGGGAGCGGAGGAAATCGTCAAAGGACTGCCTGGAGATCAGGGTTCCGCAGGGGTTGTTGGGATTGTCGAGAAAGATCAGGCGGGTCTTTTCGTTCACCGCCCGGCCGATGGCCGCCAGGTCATGGTGCATCTCCCTGAGAGGAATGACGATATTGTTGCCGCCGCGCACCTGGACGAACTTCTGGTACATCAGAAACGATGGATGGCTGGTGATCACCTCGTCCCCGGCACGGACAAAGGCCTTGACCAGGAACTCGATCACCTCGTTGGAGCCGTTGCCGAGCACGATCTCCTCCATGTCCGCCTCCAGCCAGCGGGCCAGGGCCTCGGTCAGGTAGTGGCTGGAGCCGTCCGGGTAACGGTGCAGACCGGTGAGGACACCGGATATGGCTTCCACGGCGGCAGGGGACGGGCCCCAGGCATTCTCGTTGGAGGCGAGCTTGATGGAATCGGTAATCCCGTATTCCCGCTCCAGCTCCTCCAGGGGCTTGCCGGGGGGATAAGGGATGATCTCGGCGATATTGTTGGGAATATCAATTTTCATGGCAGGATCGAAACAGGACTCTCAGGGGAGTGGAGGTCGCCTGCCCAGCATCCCGGCCCGCTGTTCCAGGTTGTGGGCCGCCCGCAGCAGGATCTCCTCGTTGAAATGGGCCGCCTGCATCTGCATACCGATGGGCAGGCCGTCATCACTGAAGCCGCAAGGCACGGAGATGGCCGGAATGCCGGCAAGGTTGGCCGAGATGGTCAGGATGTCGGAGAGATAGAGGGCAAGCGGATCGTCGCTCTTCTCGCCGATCTTCCAGGACGGTGTCGGGCAGACCGGCGAGACCACCAGGTCACAGTCGGTAAAGGCGGTGGTGAAATCTTCCTGTATCAGGGTGCGGACCCGGGAGGCCTTCTTGTAATAGGCATCATAGTAGCCGGCAGAGAGGGCATAGGTGCCGATCAGGATCCGCCGCTTGACCTCGTCGCCGAATCCCCGGGAACGGGTGGAACGGTACATGTCGATGAGCGATTGGGCGTCCCGGTCCCGGAAGCCATAGCGCACGCCGTCGTAACGGGCCAGGTTGGAGCTGGCCTCGGCCGGGGCGATCAGGTAGTAGACCGCCACACAGTACTCGGTGTGGGGCAGGGAGACCTCCACGATCTCGGCGCCGGCATCGCGGAGCATGTCGATGCCCCGGCGCACCGTTCTTTCCACCTCCGGATCGAGCCCGTCCCCGAAGTATTCGCCCGGAATCCCCACCCGGATTCCCCGCAGGCCATCGACCAGGGCGGCGGTATAGTCGGGCACCTCCCGATCGATGGAGGTGGAGTCGCGATGGTCATGGCCGGCAATGACATTCATCATCAGGGCACAGTCGCGAACGTCTTTGGTCAGGGGCCCCACCTGGTCCAGGGAAGAGGCGAACGCCACCAGGCCGTAGCGGGAGACCCGGCCGTAGGTAGGTTTCATACCGACGATCCCGCAGAGTGAGGCCGGCTGGCGGATGGAACCGCCGGTATCCGAGCCCAGGGAGGCAAAGCCCTCGTCCGCGGCAACGGCCGCTGCCGAGCCGCCACTGGAGCCGCCGGCCACATAGCCGTCCTTCCAGGGATTCACCGGGGTTTGGAAGGCGCAGTTTTCGCTGGTGGAGCCCATGGCGAACTCGTCCATGGCCACCTTGCCGAGGATCACGGCACCGGCGTCCCGCAGCCGTCTGACCACCGTGGCATCGTAGGGCGGCACAAAGTTCTCCAGCATCCGTGAACCGCAGGTGGTGGGCATGGTGGCGGTGCAGAGGACATCCTTGAGCGAGAGCGGGATGCCGAGCAGCTCCCCCGCCCTGCCCTCCTTTCGCAGCCGGTCGGCCTCGTCGGCCCGGGCCAGGGCACCCTCCGGATCGAGATGCAGAAAGGCCCGTACCCTGTCCTCCACCGCGTCGATGCGGGCAAGCACCGCCTCTGTCAGCTCGCGGGAACTGAGCTCGCCCCTGTCCAGCTTCTCCTTTGCCTGGCCCAGTGTCAGACTGTATATATCCATCGTCAAATCCTCAACTGATGATCTTCGGAACCACGAAGGCCTCCCCGTTCTGCCGGGGGGCATTGGCCAGGGCCTTTTCCCTCGGCAGGGAGGGCCGGACCGCATCTTCCCGGAAGGCGTTGCCCGGCTTCCGGGTATGGGTCGTTTCCGTGATTCCCGTGGTATCGACCTCGTCCAGCTTGGCCACGTAGTTGAGGATGGTATCGAGCTGGCCGGTCATCCGTTCCACCTCGTCCGCAGCCAGGTCCAGCCTGGCCAGGCGGGCCACATGTTCCACTTCTTTGCTTGTGATCTTCATTGGCCTTCAGCGATGCAGGACCAGGTATCCTGGCCACAATGATACAGCCGATACTCCGTAAACGTTCAGCAGCACGCCATCTGCAGGCGTTGCTGAACGTTTACAAAAAGTATCTGTCTTTTTGGCTTGTTGCCTATAGCGATGAACTGTTTATGTGCAGGTAAGCGCACTCTCCGGACAGCATGCTGCTGAACGTTTACCTGACAACTAGGCAGGTTTATACAGTGAACTGGCAGAAAGAACAACCCCGGCGAACACTTCCACCAGTTCCGGATCGAACTGGGTGCCTGCACAGCGGCGCAGTTCGCCCACTGCCTCGGCCGTGGAGAGATTACGCCGGTAGTTGCGGCGGGAGGTCATGGCGTCGAAGCTGTCGGCCACGGTGATGATGCGGGTGAGGGTGTCCAGGTCGGAACCGCCGATACCGTCGGGGTAGCCGGTACCGTCCAGTTTTTCGTGGTGATGACGGATAATCGAGCGTTCCCGCTCCATGAAGGTGAGCGGTTCGATGATGGAGGCGCCCACCTCGGGATGCTTCTTGATCAGCTCCCATTCCTCGGGGCTCAGTTTGCCGGGTTTCTGGATACAGGAGAGATCGATGACCAGTTTGCCGATATCATGGAACTGGGAGGCGCGCCTGAGCACCACCTGCTCCTCTTCGGGAAGTTCGATGGCCTCGCCCAGCAGCATGGCATACTCGGTCACCCGGCGGGTATGGCCGGCGGTATACTCGTCCTTTTCTTCCATGGCGGTCTGCAGGCTGGACATGATCTGGACCGTGGCCTTTTCCAGGTAGTCGCTGTAGCGCTCCAGGAGCAGGTTCTTCTCCGCCAGTTCCCGTGTCTTGTCCAGGACCTCCTCTTCCAGGTTGGCCTTGTAGAGCCGTTCCTGGCGGATAAAGGTCCGTTTTTCGATGGCCCGCTCCACCTTGACCCGGAAGAGATCAATATCCTCGATGGGCTTGGTCATGAAATCGTATGCACCGAGATTGATGGCCTTGACCGCGTAATCCATGGAGCCGGCGCCGGTGAGAAAGAGGACCGGGATATCCATGGCGGTATTGTTCAGGTGGGCCAGGGTCTCGAAACCGTCCATGTCCGGCATGTTGATATCCAGAACAATGACATCAAAATCGTCATTGACCCGTTGCAGGACTTCCCGCCCGGACTCCACGGCCACGACATCATAATTGAACATGGTGAGGATCTTCTGCACCGCGGTGCGCACAAGATCATCATCATCTGCTATGAGAATTTTTGAACCCATCCCTGGTAGTCAGCAAAATGAATTTCTGAGTAAAAATCAGGAGCACGCCATCTGCACGCGCTCGCGGCTGCCCGGATGTCCCTGGACCAACCTAGATATAGTCTCTCACACAACTGCGAAGTTTTGCAAAACAAAAATCAGATATCCCAGTAATTTTTCACCACCTGCAGCACCTGGTCGACCACTGGCAGATGAACAGATGATCTACCTGATTTTTCAAATTTTTCAGCAGTTTCACGCTCAAGAAACACCGGCTGGTCATCGCTCAGTCGCTCACCGCAGAGCCCGCTTAAAACCGCCAGGGCGCCATCCTTCATTCCCTGGAGGTTATAGCCCCCCTCCAGGGTGACCACCATCCTGCCGCCGCAGACCTCCCCGGCAAGATTCACCAGTGCCCGGGTCATGTAGGCAAAGCCGGCCGGGGTCACCTTCATCGCCCCGAGGGGATCACCGTCATAGATATCAAAGCCGGCGGAGACAAGGATCAACTCCGGCCTGAAGCGTCGTGCCACCGGGATGATCAGTTCGTTGAAGATGCAGGCGAACTCCATGTCTCCCTGTCCGCCTGCCAGGGGGACGTTGACCGTGTAGCCCTCCCCTGCCCCGGACCCGGTCTCCGGAATTGCCCCGGTTCCAGGATAGTAGGGATACTGGTGGGTTGAACAGTAGAGCACCGAATCGGAATCATAGAAACTGTGCTGGGTGCCGTTGCCATGGTGGAGGTCCCAGTCCACGATCATGACCCGCCTGTACCCGAGTTTCTCCACGGCCCAGTGGGCGGCGATGGCCACGTTGTTGAACAGGCAGAAGCCCATGGAGCGATCACGCTCGGCATGGTGTCCCGGAGGCCTGACCAGGCAGAAAGCATTGTCCATCTCGCCCCGGTCCAGTCTGCTCACCGCATCCACCAGGGCGCCGGCAGCCAGGAGAGCGGCGGCATAGGACTGTTCCGAAGTCCTGGTGTCCGCATCGAGAAAATCATGGGCATGGCCCGCGGTCGAGGCCACCTTTTCGATGAGGGCCTGTGAATGGTTGAGCGCTATGGTCTCGGTGGAAGCGGGATCAAAACCGGGATAGAGAAAGCGGGAGCCGATCTCATCCCGGTCCAGTTCCCTGTAGATGACCCGGAGACGTTCCGGCGACTCGGGATGGTCGTAGCCAGGTTGATGTTCGAGAAACAGGTCGTTTCTGTATACTGCTGTCTTGCGCATGGCATCTCTCTCCTGAAGTCGTTCAGGTTATCCTGTGGTTTTTACCAAAATTGTTTGTTTTTTTAGATAGTTGCCAATAGCGGTAACCTATTGCATCCTGTAAACGGTTTCTTCGGTAACAATCAGGTCCATCCCCTGGTCATGGGCCTCCACGGGAACCCGTTCCACCACCTGGAGTTCATAGGCCAGGGCGATGCGAAGGGCCTGCGGGGTCCTGCCGGAGAGAAAACGGTCATAATACCCCCCGCCATAACCGAGACGGCCGCCGGTATGGTCAAAGACGGAACCGGGAACGATGACCACGTCGATCTCTGCCGGATCGACCCTGTGACGTTCGACTTGGGAGGAAACAGGTTCCGGTATGCCGCAGTAACCCGGCGCAAGCTGGGATTCCGGGTCGCTTATTTCCACCGCCAGCAGGGAGGAGCTGTTGACCTGGGTCAGGGGGACAGAGATCTTTTTGTCCTCCTGCAGGCAGTGGGCGATCAATTCCAAGGTTCGCACCTCGCTGCGAAAACTGACGTAGACAAACAGGTGGCCGGCAGTACGGATCTCTTCCAGGCCGAGCAGCCTGGAGAGAATGACCCTGCTTTTTTCCTCCTGCTGCCGAACCGGCAGACGGTCCCTGCGGGCAAGAATCATCTTTCTCAGTTCCCTGCGATCCATGGTCTCCATCATTTCACCTCCGATCGGATGTCACCCTTGACCACCTCCCGTATAAGGCTGGAGTCCATCATACTTTCTTTCCCTGTATTTTCCGTAAAAAAAGGGCGGTACCCCAGAGGGAGTACCGCCCGTAAATAGTGCTCTCAAGGTCCTTATCACATGGGGACAAGCAGTTTATTGCTTTCCTCGTTCCAGGTAACGATCACATACCAGAGAGCCAGGAAGGCAAGGATCAGGACCAGGGTCGGGCCGTATCCCAGGACATCGGGAAGGTAGACAAACTTGCCGAGCACGCCGTCGGCCTCAAAGTCATTGTCCCTGAACCAGGCAACCATGACCGAGTTGGAAAGGCCGAAAAAGAGGACAACCAGCCACAGCTTGATCTGTCCCTCGCCCACGCGCCACAGGCTGCCGGAGCCGCAACCGCCGGCGAACAGGGCGCCGACACCGAAGACGAAACCGCCGACCACACCACCCCAGCCGAAGGTGCCGCGGACATAGTTCATGGGAGCGAGAACCGGGTCGCCATCGGCACGTACGGCAACGCCATACTTGAGAACGGCGGCGCCCACGGCGAGGATGGCGATGGACAGGGCCACCGACTTGGCCAGGGTACAGTCGCCGGTCATGTGCGGCTCACGGAACCCCTGGATCATGCACCAGCGGCCGCGCTGCATGGCATAGCCAAGGGCTGCGGAGATGAGCAGGATACCGGGCAGTGAATTGATGTAATCGGTGTAGTCGTCGCCATCGAAGCTGGCATAGGTATAGGCGCCCCAGATCATGACCGCAATGGCGATGATCCCCAGTATTCCCTGCACCACCGGTGGAAATTCGATGGTCTTGGCACCGCCTGAACCCCAGGTGATGTACTCCATCTCCTTGTAGAGGAGCCAGAGCCCGACCACCGCGCCAAAGACAAGGCCGATCCACATGGCAAAGCCGTTGGCTGCCAGGTTGCCCAGGGCATTGTACATGCCGCCGATGTTACAGCCACCGGCCAGGGCGGCGCCGATTCCCATCAGGATACCGGCAATGACTGCCTTCACATACTCGCGGATGGGCGGAAAACGTAACGCGAACTGTCCCCCGAGACAGGCGGAGAGGAAGGCTCCACCCACAAATCCCAGGCCGATGACCGAGCCGGTGTTGTACCAGATCGACTTGGTCAGGACCCTGGCACCGTCGTCATCGATGAACCCGACCACCTCCTGCATATCGGGATCACTGTACCAGCCGATCGCATACAGGATCCAGTCACCCCAGTTGCGGATTGCGCCCACAGCACCCCACGGCCGCCACCAGGCCATGATGAGAATACTGAAAATGGCAACCACTATTCCTGTCGTGGTGGCATCCCACTCGCTCTGACAGAATACCTTGTACAGTCGCTTGAACTTGCCAGCAAAGCCTTCTTCACTCATACATTCCCCCTCCGTTAACTTTCCATACTCCTTTTGATGTTCAATGGCCCATGGGCAGTGATCCTCGGCACCTCCCTGAAAGAGCCATCTTTTCCCCGGCAGAAAAACAGTTCGCCGCTGGCGGCAACCGTTTTGAATCACCGGTAATTGCTGAACTTTTACCGGCAAAATGCAAGCTCCTGCCGGAACCCGTCCACAGATGGTCTCTGCGCGCAGTCATCATCCGACCCTGTGCCAGGGGTCGATCCTGCGCCGGACCGGGCGCCTGCAAGAGCTTTGAACATGATCACGGGCTGATCACAACCACGTGATCGCTTACCTCCGGATATCGCGACGTTCCGTAACAGTTCAGAAGACCGTCTCAATACGGCCGGATCATCGTATGGTGAAAGAATACGCCTCTTTTCACGATATTCTTTACCGTTACCCTCTTTTTTTGTCAAGGATTGTTGACTGTAACGGTGGGAACAGGCACTGTTTTTCTTTTTTTTAACTTGTTAATCCAACAGGTTATAATCATGAAACCCCTTGAATTACCATTCATTTTACCCTTGACAGACCAGGTGCTATTCGGTATAGGAAGTTTTGCATCACCCGAATTTCAGGAAGAAACTGGAATGTGGTGGCGGTTCATGAATGCAAGGCTGTGTTTTCATGAACATTTCTATTATCTTTATTCAAGGTAGGGAGGATAACATGAGCGACTACAAGAAGGCACCCGAGGGAATCCAGGAAAATGCGTATCTCGATGCTAAGGGACTGAGCTGCCCCATGCCGCTGCTGCGGACCAAGAAAGAGATCGGCAAGCTGAATTCCGGCGAGATTCTCAAGGTCGACGGCACCGATCCGGGTTCCCGTAACGATATTCCCGGCTGGTGCGAGCGCGCCGGTCATGAGTACCTCGGTGAGAAAGAAGAGTCCGGCTACATCAGCTTCTACATCAAGAAGGGTTGATCGGCTGACCGGAAACCGGTCAGCAGGCGCTGTTTCTGTTGACCATACGTACCACTCTTTTTCACACTGGAGGATAGCATGGCAAAAAGTATAGGGATCTTTGTAACCTCCCCGCAGAACATGAGGCATGTCATGGGGGTCACCAAGGCCGCTGTCGCCAAGGGCGCCAAGGTCAAGGTCTTCTTCACCTGGACCGCTACCCATCTCACCAAGTGCCCGAATTTCATCGAACTCTGTGAGCTGGACAACGTGGATGTCTCCATCTGCGCCGACAGCTACAAGAAGGTGGGATACGATGTAACCGACATCCCCAAGGGCCTTGACGAGAAGAAGATGGCCACCCAGGCCCAGCACGGTGCCATTATCGAAGATTACGACTGCTACATGACCCTGTAGGAAGGAGGAAGGAATGTCTCATAAAGTCTGCTTTATGTATCCCAGCGAGAACTACATTCTTGACGGGATCAGATCTGCCCTGGGCCTGTCCGTGGAGAACATGTACTCTTACGGTGTTGTCATGTATAACGAGCTTCCCGAGCTCAGCGACTATGACAAGGAAAACATCGAATGGATGCGGGACATGGAAGGCGAGGTCTACACCATGAACGAGGCCAATGTCGAGAAGCACGGCCTTCCCAAAATCACTCTTGAAGAGCTTGGTCAGAAACTCCGTGAGATGGATATCATCATCCCTTACGGCATCATGAGATCAGACAAGACCTGAGCAGGAACCGATCCGGTATCAACTGCAAAGGTACAATTCAAAGGAGTGAGTGTAATGAAAATCCTGCATGTATATCGTTCCGAGCCCAATGACGACGTCCAGAAGCTGGTCGAGATCGTATCCGAGGGCCGTGAAACCGAGTCATTTGACCTGAATGTTGAATCTCCCGACTATGACAAGCTCGTTGAAATGGTCTGGGAAGCCGATCAGACCATCTGCTGGTGGTAGTTTCCGTACCAGCCGGAACAGTCAGCCTGCAAACCCTTGCTTTCCGGCAAGGGTTTTTTTATTTCCACGCCATTCTCCTCTTCCTACCCGGCGATCATCTGCCATTGTAAAGGTTCAGCAGTACGCCACCGTAAGCGCTTGCGTCGAACTGTCACCTGCCATCTCTATCGAGTACCGTGTGCAGCAGGGTATCGTGGAACCGTGGCCTGAACCGGCGGATCTTTCTGTTGCTCCTGTCCGGGTGCACCCTGTTGCTGAGAAGGACCATGATCACCTTCTTTTCCGGGTCGATCCAGAACGATGTTCCCGTATATCCCAGGTGTCCTATGCTGTGCCGAGAGAGCAGGTGTCCGCCGCTGGAACCCTGCGGTGACGGCATATCGAATCCACGACACCAAGTGCGGTCCCGGTATTTTCTCTGCAATCCCGTGGCAAGAGCATGAGCTCCGGATTCTCCCCTGCCCTGCCACTGATCCAGGATCCGCGTGCACATGGTCAGGACCGCACCGACGGTGCCAAACAGTCCGGCATGACCAGAGACCCCGTCCATCAGCCAGCAGTGCTCATCATGGACCTCCCCCGTCAGTACCCTGCCCCGCCACGGACAGTTCTCGGTGGCGGCAATGCTCCGTCCGGCGAGCCGGTGCCGTGATCCGGTCAGGCGCAGAAAAAATATATCTTCTTCCAGGTCCAGCGGACCGGATATATAGCGGCTGAAGCATTCATCCAGTCCCAGGCCCGATACCTGCTCGATTACCCGTCCCAGGAGAATGAATCCCAGGTCACTGTACCTGCACTCGCTTCCCGGTTCATATTCCAGGGGATCGGCCAGAATGGCGCGCACCAGGGCATCGCTGTTCCCCGGTTCGACCACCGGCCTGAAACGCTGGTAATAAGGCCTGTAGGCTGCCAGCCCTGAACTGTGGGTCAGGAGCATGTCCAGATCGATTTCCGCCAGGCGGCCTTCCCCGGGATCAATAAACCTGGTCAGCGGGTCATGGAGAGAAAGTTTGCCCTCATCGATAAGGGCAAAGATGATCAGGGCCGTGGCCAGCGGCTTGGTGAGCGATGCCAGATCAAAGAGGGTATCTTCCGTTACCGTCATCCGGTTATCACCGTCAGTTCCGGTTCTCCCAGCCGTCCGGACGATGGTCTGCCGGTTCCCTCTTTCCCCCAGGACCATGCCGGCGGCAACACCCGGAAACACACCTTCAGCCACCCCCCTGCGACACAGATTTTTCAGCTCTCTATCCAACTGTTGTACCATGGAATTTTTCCCACACTGATTTCCTTTTATTTATTTGAAATTTCATGCGTTTTCGAGTATATTTCAGTATTCATCGCAGGATGTTGAAAAATTGCTCAAAACCATGTGCACAGAGCGGTTGAAATCCTGTTGAAAAAATGTTCCCTGCCGTTCCTCCCCAGGCGACAAACAACAAATCTACAGAATTATCAAAACAAAAAAAACAAAGATATCAGCATGTTATTTCCATAACCAACAGATCAACACCCCTAAATACAACAACAAATTTTTTAAATAACAAGGATATTATTATGGCCTTCCACTTCAACATCGTCCGCGAAGATCTCCTCAGGGCCATCAGCGCCCAGCAGAACATCACGAGCAAAAAGGGAACCATGGCGATACTCTCCAATGTCCTCATGGAGGTGCGTCCCGATAATATCACCTTCACCGGTACCGACCTGGAGATAGGTCTCCGCCAGACCGTGCCGGCCGAGGTCTTTGAAGAGGGAATCCTGACCCTGCCCGCCAAGAAGCTCTTCGAAGTGGCCCGTGAATCCTCCTCCCCCACCATCTCCTTCAGGGAGCAGGAGAACAACTGGGTCGAGATCACCGCCGGCTCGAGCCTCTACAAGCTGGCCGGCATGAACGCGGACGAATTTCCCTCCTTTCCTGACTATGATGACGAGGCCATGATCGGCATCGATGCCCCTGTTCTGGGCGAATTGATCGACAAGACCATCTTCTCCATTGCCCAGGACAAGGAAAACATGTATTCCCTGACCGCCGCCCGGCTCGAGAAGTTCGATGAGGACGGACACCGCTTCCTGAAGATGGTCTCTTCCGACGGCCATCGTCTCAGTATCATGAAGCGGGAGGTGGAGGGGGAGATAGATAACCTGCGCCTCAATCCGGTTACCCTCATTCCCCGGCGGGGTATCCAGGAGATCCGCAGGTTCTGCGAGGATCGGGATACGGTGTTCATGGGCATAGAGCCAAAACAGGCAGTCCTGAAGAGCGATGATTCCCTGCTGATCATCCGGCTGATGGAAGGTGAATTTCCCGATTACCAGCGGATCATCGACAGTGTTCCCCGGGACAACATCATCCGCATCGACCGATTGCGTTTTCTCGAGGGGTTGAAGCGGATCAATCTCTTCACCGAGGATCTTTTCCATGCCATCCGCATCGATATCGAAGACAGCACCCTGGTGCTCACCTCCCAGAACGCCGATTTCGGCTCGGCCCGTGACGAGTTCGAGATCACCTATGGCGGTGATCCCCTGTCCCTGGGATTCAACTGCCGTTATTTCATAGATGCCCTGCAGGTCATGGAGGGCGAGATCATCGAGGCCTCCATCAATTCCAACGACTCCCCCTGCCTGCTCACCTCGGAGGAGGACGAGGGCTTTCTGAGCATCATCATGCCCATGAA
>JALSNC010000200.1 GCA_026987195.1 Desulfobulbaceae bacterium
CTGATCTACGAGGTGGTGGACAACTCCATCGACGAGGCCCTGGCCGGATACTGTGACCGGATCCGGGTCACCATCCACGAGGACAATTCGGTCTCCATCGAGGACAACGGCCGCGGTATTCCCGTGGACATGCATCCCACCGAGGGGATGTCGGCTCTGGAGCTGGTCATGACCACGCTGCATGCCGGCGGCAAGTTCGACCACTCCACCTACAAGGTCTCCGGCGGTCTGCATGGCGTCGGTGTGTCGGTGGTCAACGCGCTCAGCAGCAGGGCCGCCGCCGAGGTGCGGCGTGACGGCAGGATCTACCGCCAGACCTATGAGTATGGTGTCCGCACCAGTGATCTCGAGGTCATCGGCACCTGCAGCAAGACCGGCACCAGGATCGATTTCACGCCGGATCCGGCCATCTTCACCGAGACCACGGTCTTCAGATACGAGATCGTCCGCAACCGCCTGCGCGAGCTTGCCTTTCTCAACCGGGGGGTGCGGATCTATCTCAAGGACGAGCGGACCGGCGCCGAGGACAAGTTCCATTTCGAGGGCGGCATCACCTCCTACGTGGAGTTTCTCAACCGCAAGCGCACCCCCATCCATCCCGAGCCCATCTATATCAGCGGCGAAAAGGACCAGGTGCAGGTGGAGATCTGTTTCCAGTACTTTGACGGCTATTCGGAGCGCCTCTACTCCTTTGTCAACAATATCAACACCAAGGAGGGAGGCACCCATATCGCCGGCTTCCGGGCCGCCCTGACAAAGTGCATCAACCGCTATGCCAGCGACGACATGGTGCCCAAGAATCTGCGCGCCAGGATGGGGGGCGACGATGTCCGCGAAGGCCTGACCTGCGTGGTCTCGGTGCGGGTGCCCAATCCCCAGTTCGAGGGCCAGACCAAGACCAAGCTCGGCAACTCCGAGGTCAAGTCCATTGTCGAGTCCATCTGTAACGAGAAGCTCGGTATCTACCTGGAACAGCATCCCGGTGTGGCCAAGCGGATCCTCAGCAAGGCGGTGGAGGCGGCCCGGGCCAGGGACGCGGCCCGACGGGCCAGGGAGCTGTCGCGCAAGAAGGGCGGCCTGTCGGTGATGATGGCCGGCAAGCTGGCCGAATGTCAGAGCAAGAATCCCGAGGAACGGGAAATCTTTATCGTCGAGGGTGATTCGGCCGGCGGTTCGGCCAAGCAGGGCCGCGACCGGTCCATCCAGGCCATCCTGCCCCTGCGTGGCAAGATCATGAACGTGGAAAAGGCCCGCTTCGACAAAATCCTCAACTCCGAGGAGATCAAGCAGCTCATCGCCTCCCTCGGCACCGGTATCGGCCGCGACGAGTTTGACCTCTCCAAGCTCCGCTACCACAAGATCATCATCATGACCGATGCCGACGTGGACGGCGCCCATATCCGTACCCTGCTCCTTACCTTCTTCTACCGGCAGATGCTGCCGCTGATCGAAAAGGGCCATGTCTACATCGGTCAGCCGCCGCTCTACCGGCTGGGACGGGGCAAGAAGGAAAAATACTTTGTCGATGATGATGCCCTCAACGACTACCTCTATGAACAGGCCAGCCATTTCATCCATATCCTCAGTGAGGACGGTACCGAGATCCGTGGCCGGGAGATGGTGGATCTGCTCAGGAAACTCTCCGTGTTCCAGCGGCTGGACGATTACCTGCAGCGGCTGAACATCCAGGAACAGCTCACCGTGTTCCTGCTGGAAAACGGCGTCCGTTCCGCCGACCAGTTCGAGGACAAGGCCTTTGTCGAGGACCTGGTCGGCAAGATCAAGGGACTGGACGCCATTGTCTCCAATATCCGCTCCTGCCGCTGGCGGCCGAGCTGCTACGAGGCCGACGTTGCCTTCCGGGGCCAGGCGCACATGCGCACCACCGTGGGACCAAATATTCCGCTGATCCCGGAATACCGGCACGGGCTGGAGCTCTACCCGACCATCAGGGACTACCTGACCGGAACCTTCACCGTGGTCAAGACCGCCTCCTCGGGCCAGGAGAAGGAGACCCCTGCCCCCTCCTGGCATGACCTGATCCGCATCGTCCGCGAGGAGACCTTCAAGGGCAGTCACCTGCAGCGGTACAAGGGACTGGGCGAGATGAACCCGGAACAGCTCTGGGAGACCACCATGAACCCGGAGAACAGGAATCTTCTCCAGGTGCGCATCGAGGATGCCGAGATCGCCGACGACATGTTCACCACCCTGATGGGAGACAAGGTGGAACCCCGGAGGGAGTTCATCCAGAATCATGCCCTGGAGGTGTCGGAGCTTGATGTGTGACCCCCTCCCCGGCCGGCATCCGGCATAACTGACGTGTAACAGTTCGCTTCTGATATTCAGATACAAAGGAAGAAGAAAACGGTATGACCACTGAAACCGAAACCAACCAGCCGTCAATGGCCACCGTGGCCATAGAAAAGGAACTGCGCAAATCCTATCTCGACTATGCCATGTCGGTCATTGTCGGCCGGGCCCTGCCCGATGTCCGCGACGGCCTCAAACCTGTGCACCGCCGGACCCTGTTCGCCATGCGCGAGCTGGGAGTGACCTACAACCGGCCCTATGTGAAATCGGCGCGTATCGTCGGTGATGTCATCGGTAAGTACCATCCCCACGGTGATACCGCGGTCTACGATACCCTGGTCCGCATGGCCCAGGATTTTTCGCTCCGCTATCCCCTGGTCGACGGCCAGGGCAATTTCGGTTCCATGGATGGCGATGCGCCGGCGGCCATGCGCTACACCGAGGCACGGATGACCCGGCTCGACCAGGAGATTGTCGCTGACCTGGACAAGGACACGGTCGATTTTATTCCCAACTATGACAACTCGCTGCAGGAGCCCTCGGTTCTCCCCTCCAGGATCCCCAATATCCTGGTCAACGGCTCCGAGGGCATTGCCGTGGGCATGGCCACCAAGATCCCTCCCCACAATCTCACCGAGGTGATCGACGGCCTGATCGCCCTTATCGACGATCCCAACATCACGGTCCACCAGCTCATGGAGATCATTACCGGTCCCGACTTTCCCACCGGCGGTTTCATCTGCGGCCGGGCCGGTATCCGCGAGGCCTACGAGACCGGCCGCGGCGTGGTGATCATGCGGGCCCGCACCCATGTGGAGGAACGAAAGAAAGGCGGTGAGAACATCGTCATCACCGAGATCCCCTACCAGCAGAACAAGGCGGCCCTGGTGGAGAAGATCGCCCTGCTGATAAAGGAGAAACGGATCACCTCCATCGCCGAGGTGCGTGACGAATCGGACCGGCACGGCCTGCGCATCGTGCTCGAGCTGAAAAAGGACGAGTTTCCCGACGTGGTCATCAACCAGTTGTACAAGATGACGCCGCTGCAGAAGAGCTTTGGCATCATCCTGCTCTGCATCGTCAACAACAAGCCCGAGATCCTCAATCTCAAGGAGATGCTGGAGCATTTCATCGCCCATCGCCGGACCGTGGTCTACCGGCGGACCGCCTTTGAGCTGCGCAAGGCCGAGGAAAAGGCCCATCTCCTGGAAGGTCTCAAGATCGCCATCACCAACCTCGACGAGGTGGTGGCCCTGATCAAGGGATCGGCCAGCCCGGCCGAGGCCAAGGCCGGCCTGATCGAACGGTTCGCCCTCTCCGAGCTCCAGGCCCAGACCATCCTCGACATGCGGCTGCAGCGGCTGACCGGCCTGGAACGGGACAAGATCATCCGTGATTACGAAGAGATCCAGGAGAAGATCGCCTGGCTGAAAAAGGTCCTGGCCGATGATACCATGGTCATGGAGATCATTCGCGACGAATTTCTCAGTATCCGCGACGAATATGGCGACCAGCGGCGTACCGAGATCATTGACGCGCCCGACGAGATCCTGCCCGAGGACATGATCACTCCCGAGGAGATGGTGGTCACGGTCAGCCACAAGGGCTATATCAAACGCAATCCCATCTCCCTCTACCGCGCCCAGCGCCGCGGCGGCAAGGGGGTCAAGGGGATGAGCACCATCGAGGATGATTTTGTCTCTGATCTCTACATCGCCTCGACCCTTGATACCTTTCTCTTTTTCACCAACCGGGGACGGGTCTTCTGGCGCAAGGTCTACGAGCTGCCCCTGGCCGGCCGCACGGCCCGGGGCAAGGCGGTGGTCAACCTGCTCGAACTCGGCGAGGGTGAGAAGGTGGCCGCCATCCTGCCGGTGGCCGATCTCGCCAATGCCGATGAATCCCAGACCGTGCTCACGGTCACCAGGATGGGACGGGTCAAGAAGACCTCCATCGCCGAATACAAACGGCCCAGGCGCAAGGGCAAGTACGGCCTCACCATCCGTGAGGACGACGAGATCCTTTCCGCCGCCCTTACCTCGGGAGACGACGAGATCTTCCTGGTCACCAGGAACGGCATGTCCATCCATTTCCACGAGTCCGATGTCCGCACCATGGGTCGGCTGGCGGCAGGGGTCAAGGGCATCACCCTGGCTGAAGGAGACGAGGTTGTTGGCGTGGTGGTGCTCAAGGACGACAACTCCATTCTCACGGTTACCGAGAACGGCTATGGCAAGCGGACCGCGATCTCCGAGTACAAGCTGCAGAACCGCGGCGGCAAGGGTGTGGTGGCCATCAAGACCAGCGAACGTAACGGCCGCGTGGTCGGGGCCCTGCAGGTGGTTGACGAGGACCAGGTGATGCTGATCGCCAATTCCGGCAAGGTGATCCGCATGCCCATGGACACGGTGCGGATCATCGGCCGCAACACCCAGGGTGTGCGGTTGATCAACCTGGAGGAGGGTGAGAAGGTGGTCGGTCTCTCCATATTGGCCAGGGAGCAGCAGGTGGATGCAGTGAAGACCTCCGAGGCGGATGATGAAGATTGAACGTACCGCCGTCATCGGTGCCGGAAGCTGGGGAACGGCCCTTGCCCGCCTGCTCGGGGAAAAGGGAGAGCAGGTCATCCTCTGGGGGCACCGGCCGGAGCACATGGAGGCCCTGGACCGGGAGCGCGAGAACAGGCGGTATCTGCCGGGTTTTCCTCTGCCCGAGACCATCCGCATCGAAAAGGAGCTTGCCGCTGCCGGTGACGCCGACTGTGTACTGATGGTGGTTCCCTCCCATGGCTTCCGGGAGGTCTTCTCCCTTCTCCTGCCGCACCTGCGGTCGGGGGCTCTCCTGGTCTCGGCGGTCAAGGGCATTGAGATCGGCACCAGGATGACCATGACCGGGATCATGGAGCAGGTGGCCGGTGGTCGCAGGGACGAGTTCCACTACGGCGTTCTGAGCGGTCCCAGTTTCGCCCGGGAGGTAGCCCAGCACCAGCCCACGGCCGTGACCATCGCTTTTGCCGACATGGCGGCGGCCCGGGCGGTACAGCATCTCTTTGCCACCGACTATTTCCGTGCCTATACCGGTGACGATGTCATCGGGCTCGAGATCAGCGGTGCCATGAAGAACGTCATCGCCATTGCCGCCGGTATCTGCGACGGCCTCGGCTATGGTCTCAATACCCGCGCCGCCCTCATCACCCGCGGTCTGGCCGAGATCACCCGCATGGGCGTGGCCATGGGGGCCCGTCCGCTGACGTTTTCGGGTCTTGGCGGGCTCGGCGACCTGGTGCTGACCTGTACCGGCAGTCTGAGCAGAAATCGCACCGTAGGCCTCAAACTGGGCCAGGGAAAGACCCTTGCCCGGGCCCTGGAGGAGATGACCATGGTGGCCGAGGGGGTCAAGACCACCAGGTCGTGTTACAACCTGGCCAGGGAACTGGGGGTGGAGATGCCCATCCTGGAACAGACCTACCAGGTCCTGTACCAGGAGAAGGACACCCGCCTGGCAGTACGGGAACTGCTGCGGCGGGATCTGAAAAAAGAACTGGGATAACGGCCCTGGCAGGGATAGGCCGGTATCCCCTCCCCCATGTGGAGCTTGAGCCATGATGAGGCGCAATACCATGAACAGCGCGGCAGTGGTACGGATCCTGTTCTTTCTCCTGGCCGCGGTTCTCGCTGGCGGCTGCGCCGGACACCAGCCGTTGTCCGGACAGGCCGACGCCCGGGGCCCTGTCTGTCCCCTGCCCACACCGGCCACATTTACCGGCACCGTGCCCTGTACCGAGGCTGCCTGCGACAGGATCCGGCTGACCCTCAACCTGCGGCCCGATGCCATCTACCAGTTGCGCAAGACCTGGATCGATAAGAATGGCGGAGTGCGGAAAACCTTGGCCGGGATGGGCCGATGGCGGTACGTGGCCGATGGCGACCTGATCGTGCTCGGCCGGAAAAAGGACATGCTCAATGTACTTTCAATCCAGGGCCTGGACCGGCTGCGGCTTCTGGATGTCCGTGGCAGGAAGATCATCTCCCGCCTGCCCTATGAGCTGACCCGGGCCGGCCAGCTCGATCCTTTCCCCGACACCGTCCGTATGCGCGGTATGTATCGCAAAGTGGATGGTGGCGCTCTCTTCAGCGAATGCCTCAGTGGTGTGACGTTTCCGGTGGCGGACGGAAGAGCCGGCGAGTTCCTTGAGCAGACCTATACGCAGACACCGCATGGCCAGGAGGAGCCCCTGCTGGCCGTCCTTGAGGGCGGCCTTGTACAACGACCCGGCCGTGGCGGCCTGGGCAGTGTCTGGATGGTGAGGGTGGATCGTTTTGAAAAGTTCATCCCCGATGCCGACTGTACCGGGGTCAGGACCGGCATCAGCCTGACCAGGACCAACTGGCGTCTCATCGAGGTGGCCGGAAAAGCGGTCACCATCGCCCAGGGACAGCAGGAACCGTTTTTCGTTCTTGAGCCCGACGGCAGGCAGCGTGGATTTTCCGGCTGCAACCGGTTCTTCGGCACCTACCTGGTGCGGGGTGATGTCCTTGTCTTCAACAAGATGGCCGCCACCCGCATGGCCTGCCGCAGGGGCATGGAGGTTGAGGACGCCTTTCTCAAGGCCCTTTCGGCCACGGAGTCCTACCTGATCAAGGACGATGTCCTCGAGCTCCGCGACCGCAAGGGCACGGTCCTGGCCAGGCTCAGGGCCGCCGGCAGGGCCGGAGACTGACGCGGGCTGCGCCTCAGGTAACCTCTCACGGGATAACCAACCACCGGTTTTTTCGATCACAATGCTGTAAGCGCTTACAGCCTCAGACCATCCTGTCCTGTGACCAGTCGTTGTGCTCAAATTCCTTGTGGTCCGGCTTGGGCGGCTTCTGTTCCAGCATCCGCTGGCGCAGCCATATCCTGACCTTCTCGATCTCGGCCGCGAATTCGGCCAGGGCCCTGCCCCGGTGGCTGACCCTGTTCTTCTCCTCCATGGTCGCCTCGGCAAAGGTCTTGCCCAGGTCTTTTGACAGGAAGACCGGATCATATCCGAATCCCGATTCACCGCGCCTGCTGGTGGTGATCTCGCCATCGCAGCGCCCTTCCCATGTCAGGGCGGGTCCGCCCGGTGTTGCCAGGGAGAGCACGCACTCGAAGTGGGCCGACCGGTCGCTTTTGCCTTCCATCTCTGCCAGCAGTTTTTCGCAGTTGTCCCAGTCCGAGGCACTTTCGCCGGCATAGCGGGCCGAATGCACTCCCGGCCTGCCATCCAGCGCATCAACCACCAGGCCGGAATCGTCGGCCAGGCACGGCAGGCCGAGGACCCTGGCATAGTGGTGCGCCTTCTTGTAGGCGTTGTCGTCAAAGGTGGCGCCATCCTCCACCGGTTCCGGCATGGGGCCATAGTCACCGAGGTGCCTGATCTCGATGTCGGCATCCTTGAGCAATTCCTTGAATTCCCGGACCTTGTTCTTGTTGCCGGTGGCCAGTACAATGATGTCAAACATGATTACTCCTCTTCTGAAGAATTCGTATTTTTCTCCTGGCGCCGCAGTCTCCTGCGCAGTTTTCTGTCATAGCGTTCCTGCTCGCTGTAGATGCAGCCGCAGTAGGGCTGGCGGTAGAGGTCCATCCTGATGGCCTCGTCGATGCCCTGCTGCCATCCCTGGCGGAAATCGCGGTACAGGAATTTCACGCCGTGTCGTTGAGCGTAGAGGGAGCATTTTTCCCGCAGCAGCCCATGATTCTGGTAGCGGGAATAGAGGAGCGTGGTGGTGAAGGCATCGGCCCCCTGCTCTGCCGCCCTTTTTGCCGCCGCCTCCAGGCGGAGATCATAACAGATACCACAGCGGTTCTCCTCGTGGAAGACCACGCGGCGCATGTATTCGGTCAGCCCATATTCACGGTCGATTTCGGCCTCTAAACCGGTTTTCTCCATCAGGGTTACCAGGGCCCCTATCCTGCGCCTGAATTCGCGGTACGGATGGATATTGGGATTATAGAAATATCCCCGGATCGTGTGGCCCTCCTCCCGCAGGAGAGACAGGGGATAGATGGTGCAGGGACCGCAGCAGACATGGAGGAGGACGTCCATCACTTCACCTTGAACTGCCTGGGATCGATACCATAGTTATGGATCTTGTAGTTGATGATGCGCAGGCTGGTGTCCAGGTACCGGGCCGCCCTGGTCTGGTTGCCCTTGTTCTTCTTCAGGGCCTCGATGATCAGTTCCCGTTCAAAGTTCTCCACCGCCGCGGCCAGGGACAGGGGGCGGCTGGAGCGCACCGAGTCTGCGGACTGCAGCGACGGCGGCAGGTGGATGGACTTGATGGTCTGGTCGTCGCAGATCAGGACCGCGCGCTCGATACAGTTCTGCAGCTCGCGCACATTGCCCGGCCAGTGGTACTGGACAAGGAGGTCGATGGCCGAGGTGGAGATTCGCCGGATGTTTTTCTTGTTTTCGCCGGCATATTTTTCCAGGAAATACTCGGCCAGCAGCAGGATGTCGGTCCGCCGTTCCCGCAGAGGCGGCAGGTAGATGGGAAAGACGTTGAGCCGGTAGTAGAGATCCTCCCGGAACTTCATCTCCTTGACCGCCTTTTCCAGGTCGCGGTTGGTGGCTGCCACCAGGCGGATATTGGTCTTTATGGTCCTGGCGGAGCCGAGGCGCTGAAAGGTCCGTTCCTGGATGACATTGAGCAGTTTCACCTGCACGGCCAGGCTGATCTCGCCGATCTCGTCGAGAAACAGGGTACCGCCCTCGGCCTGTTCAAACCGCCCTTTTTTGAGTTCGTTGGCGCCGGTAAAGGCACCCTTCTCGTGCCCGAAGAGTTCGCTTTCCAGCAGGGTCTCCGGCAGGGCCGAGCAGTTGACCACCACGAACGGACCGCTGGCCCGGCTGGAGTTGTGGTGCAGCGCCTTGGCCACCAGGGTCTTGCCGGTGCCTGATTCGCCCCGCAACAGGACAGTGGCATTGGAATCCGCGACCCGGTGCACCATGTCGAAGACCTCCTGCATCCGCGAGGAGTTGCCGATGATCTGCTCAATTCTGTTCTTGGCCGTCAGCTCACGGCGCAGCTTGGAATTTTCCTGGCGCAGGGCCTCCTGCTCCTCGTTCACTGCCTGGATGCGCTGCACGGTCTGGGCGATCAGGCCCGAAACCACGATCAGGAAGCGGAGATCCTGCTCGGACCGGACCCCGAATTCCTCACCATACTCCCGGTCCACGGACAGGGCGCCGATGGACTGGTTGCCCGCCCTGATGGGAACACAGAGAAAGGAAGACCGTTTTTTCCGTTCATCCCCCCTGGTCCGGGTGCGGTTGAGAAACATTGGTTCCTCGCCGATCTGCGGTACCAGGATCGGCTCGCCGGAGGCCACCACCTTGCCGGTGATCCCCTCCCCCAGCTTGTAGCGGCCACGTCGGCGAGCCTCGGCCGTGATACCGTGGGCCACCTCGATCTCCAGTTCGCCGGTCACAGGATTGACGATGGTGATGGTCCCGTTGTCCATCTCCTTTTCCCGGGCCAGGGTATCGACGATCTTTTCCAGGCAGTCCTGGAGATTGCTGGCAGATGCCAGGTGTTTGGTTATTTCGTAGAGGCATGCCAGGTTTTTACGTTCTACATCCCGGTATGCTGATTCGCCTGTTTTTTCCTCTATCATGGATGGAGAGCGAGAGATTATTGACAGTATTCCTGTGAAATGGTATCTAGTCTTGTCAGCCTGGAGGGATGGCCGAGTGGTTTAAGGCGGCGGTCTTGAAAACCGTTGTACGAAAGTACCGTGGGTTCGAATCCTACTCCCTCCGCCAGAAACCGTGCAACCCGGAGAGATGACCGAGCTGGCCGATGGTGCTCGCCTGCTAAGCGAGTGTGGGGGTTATACTCCACCGAGGGTTCGAATCCCTCTCTCTCCGCCATACAACGCCGCCCTGCAGGATCCTCCAGGGCGGCTTCTTTTTCAGAATCCCCACAGCAGGCTCCGTTTTATCCAGCCGGTGACTCCTTTCTCGTGCCGGACCCGGACCCAGCCGTTCTTCTTTTCCAGGGTCCTGAATACCACCCCGTAATAGGCCTTGGCCACGATGCGCTTGTCCGTTCCCGGGCCGCTGCGGACATTGATCCGCTTCTTCGATTTGCGGTTGACCTTGACGATCATGTGCGGGGTCCGGTTCACCACGTTGCGGTTGATCCAGCCGATGGTTCCCTCAAAGTCCTGGACACGCAGCCAGTTCCCTTTCCGTTTCAGGACCTTGAGGGGGAAGCCGGCGCCGAGCTTCCAGGTGACCCGGTATTTTGTCCCCGGTCCCGAACGAAGATTGACGTTATCGTTGGCAACGGCCACCATCTCCGCGGCTGCCACGGCCGCGGTGGATACAAGCAGGCCGAGGAGACAGAGAACAAGAATGATACGTTGTGCTTTCATGGGGATCACTTCAGGATCTGACGTTGGCTTTGGTAACAATAGATCTTGATTTCAGCGGAAAACCGGCTATTTCAAGTGAAATGGCATCGAATTGACATGCCTCGCTCATACAGCGCAGGCAGTTGATGCACTCACTGCTTCCCGGTGTCTCGTTGATGCGGATCTCCACCGGGCAGACCCTGTGGCAGGCGCCGCAGGACGTGCACGCCTCCCGATCCAGACGCAGTTTCACCAGGCTGACCCGGTTGAACAGTCCATAGAATGCTCCCAGGGGACAGGTGGTCCGGCAGAATGGCCTGCTGGCAAGGACAGACCAGATGGAGAACATGAGCAACAGGGCGATCTTGTTGACATAGAGCCATCCCAGAGTCGAGCGCAGATCGGGCTGCAGCAGGACCATGGGAATTCCCGCCTCCAGGGTGCCTGCCGGACAGACATACTTGCAGAACCAGGGCTTGCCGAGGCCGAAATCGTCAACCAGGACCAGGGGCAGCACTATAACAAAGAAGAGGAGAAAGAGGTATTTTAATCCGTTGAGAAGGCGCGGAATGGAATATTTTTTTGACGGAATCCTGTGCAGCAGTTCCTGGTACAGACCAAAGGGACAGGCCCAGCCGCAGATGAACCGGCCCACTGTTGCCCCGAGTATGCCGATGGAGCCGACAACGAAGGTACCGATGTAGTAATTGCCGGTCTGCAGGGAGAAACGGATCCCCAGCAGCAGTTGCTGCAGGGAACCGATGGGACAGTAGGTGGTGGCCGCCGGACAGGAATAACAGTTCAGGCCCGGTGAGCAGATGATCTTGAGCGGACCCTGGTAAAGGTTACCGGTCACCGGGAATCCCCAGAAGCCGTTGATCAGCAGGAGCCAGATGGCCTGGCTCCAGGTGCGTATTGTTTCCATCGCCCTACCCTATACCGATACAGGCAAGACAGATCGACTTGGCCTGTTCCAGGACCCTGGTCGGCTCGCCCAGGTTGATGCCGGTGAGCAGGAGCAGGAGAAAAAAGGCTGTCAGGATCAGTGGTGTTCTGCGGATTGTACGTTTATCAGTCTTCATTTTCAAGCCTCTGCCGGACGGCCCGGCACTTGTCGCCGACGTGCCGGTCCATGTCCCGCCGGTCATCGAGCACGATCTGGGTCACCACCCGCCGGGCGCCGGCGGCAAACGGCTGTTCATGGATCTCGGCAGCCAGGCGCAGCAGGTCTGCCGCTGTTCCGTAGATCACTGTTCCCATGTCGTTGAGAACAAACTCCACCCCCCTGTCCTCAAGGAGACGCTGAACATCGGCTACATAGGCCCCCACCGAGGTGGACCCGGTCCCCAGCGGGATGATGGTTATCTGCATGAGTGCCACGATTATACCCCTTTTGCAAAGAATTGCACAAAGCCCGTAATCCCTCACGGGATAACCGACCATCGGTTTTCTCGACCACAATGGTGTAAGCGCTTTCAGGGGCCGCAGATTCGGAGTCTACGTTACCTGTGCAGGCGTGCCTGACCGCGCAGGTAAGCGACCGCAGGGAGACACCGATAGCCTGCCTATGCGGGCAGGCACGACCGTGCAGAGATGCGGTCCCTGTGAGCGCTTACGCTGGCGGCCGTGAGCGCGTGCAGATGGCATGCTGCTGAACTTTTACTCTTGATCAGCCGGAGAGCAGGCTCACCAGACGGTCCAGGTCGTCGCTGGAATAATATTCGATCTCCAGTTTGCCGCGGGAACCGTTCTGAACGATACGGACCTTGGTGTTCAGATGGTTGGTTATCTGGTTGGTCAGGGCCTTGCAGTAGGCCTTAGGCAGTTCGTCGGTGGCGCTCTTCTTCGTCTGTTCACCGCGCACCGGTTTTGTGGTCTTCTTTTTCCTGCACAACCGCTCTGCCTCGCGGACCGATATGTCCTCGTTGACGATCCGGTCCCTGATCTCCCACAGCCTCTCCTGGTCGTCCTGGAGGCGAAGCAGGACCCTGGCGTGGCCCTCGCTTATCCGGCCCGCCACCACGTCGTCCTGGAGCGGCCTGGGCAGCTTGAGAAGCCGGAGGACATTGGTGATGGTCGAACGCTTGCGCCCCACCTTGGCCGCCACCTCCTCCTGGGTGAGGTTGAATTCGTGGATCAGGCGGGCATAGGCCGTGGCCTCTTCAATGGGGTTGAGATCCTGACGCTGGATGTTCTCGATCAGTGCCAGCTCCAGGGATTCATTGTCGGATCCCTGCTCCATCACCACCACCGGCACCTCGTCGACACCGGCGATACGTGCCGCCCGCAGCCTCCGCTCGCCGGCGATCAGGTCGTAGCGGTTTCCCCTGGCCCTGGAGACCAGCAGCGGCTGAATCACTCCCCTCTCCCGGATGGACTCGGCCAGGGAATTGAGTTTGTCCTCGTCAAAGTAGCTGCGCGGCTGGTTGGGGTTCGGTTTTATCTTGTCGATATCACATAAAAAAAATTTTTCTTCCTCGCTCTCTTCAAGGTCGGTCGGCAGCAGCGCCCCCACGCCCCTGCCCAGCACACTTTTCTTTGCCATGATCTGTTATCTGCTCCGTCGGATGAATTCATTTCCCAGCTTGGTATAGGCCTTGGCCCCGGCACAGCTCCTGTCATATTCGATGATGGTCTTGCCATGACTGGGGCTCTCGCTCAGGCGCACATTCCTGGGAATCACTGTCTTGTATACCTGATCGTTGAAGTGTTTTTGTATCTCGCTGGCAACCTGGTGGGTGAGGCGGTTGCGGCGGTCATACATGGTCATCAGCAACCCTTCGATGTAGAGGCCGCGGTTGAGGCGCTTCTTGACACCGCGAATGGTGTTGATCAACTGGGCCAGCCCCTCCAGGGCAAAATATTCACACTGGAGCGGGATGAGGACCGAGTCGGCAGCGGTGAGGGAGTTCAGGGTGAGCAGTCCCAGGGAAGGCGGGCAGTCGATGATGATGTAATGGAACCTGTCCCGCAGCGGCCGCAGGATTGATTTAAGTTGTTTTTCACGGTTTTTCAAAGAGATAAGCTCTACTTCCACCCCGACAAGATCAATGGATGCCGGCAGGACCGACAGGTTTTTCATCCTGGTATCAACAATACAGTCCGCTGCATCGGCATTGTTCATATAACATTGGTAGATATTCCTGTCCTCGCTGGTCTGGAAGACACCCACCCCGCTGGAGGCATTACCCTGGGGATCGGAATCCACCAGCAGGACCTTTTTCCCCTTGGCTGCCAGAACCGCGGACAGGTTGATGGCCGTGGTCGTTTTTCCCACTCCGCCCTTCTGGTTTGCCAGGGCCACTACCTTGGTATTGATTTTTTTCATCACTCTTCACCCTTCCCTTGTTGACCTGTTTCGCAAAAGTATACTACACTCTTTCTGGTCGGTGAACTTTTTTCTCGATGTTTCACGTGAAACATCTGGTCTGAACCGGGAAACCAGGATCATGTACAGTACGGATGTGTTAATCATAGGCAGTGGCGTTGCCGGCCTGTCGTTTGCTCTCAAGGTGGCTGACCGGTGTCGCGTCACCATGGTGACAAAAAAGGCCAAGGCGGACACGGCCACCAATCTGGCCCAGGGGGGTATTGCCGCGGTCCTCTCCAGCGAGGATTCGCCGGAGGACCATATCAGGGATACACTCAGGTCCGGTGATGGGCTCTGTAACGAGGAGATCGTCCGTCTGGTGGTCAACGACGGGCCGGCAAGGGTGCGGGAGCTGGTGGAACTTGGCGTCCGGTTCAAGAGGGGCAAGGGGGGCGAGGAGTTTGATCTGGGGATGGAAGGCGGGCACTCAGCACGGCGGGTCGCCCATTCCTTCGACCTCACCGGGCGGGAGATCGAGCGGGCCCTGTTGGAGCGGGTAGCGGAAACCCCCAACATCGAGGTCCTGGAGGATCATCTGGCCATCGATTTGTTGATGGAGTCCAAGGCCAGGGGGCTGCCCCTGCAGGGGGATGGTGACCGATGTCTTGGGGCCTATGTCCTCAACCGCAAGAGCGGCGAGGTGGAAACCCGGCAGGCCAGGGTCACGGTCCTGTGTACAGGGGGCTGCGGCAAGGTCTACCTCTACACCACCAATCCGGATATTGCAACGGGCGACGGCATGGCCATGGCCTACCGTGCCGGTGCCAGGGTGGCGAACCTGGAGTTTGTCCAGTTTCATCCGACCTGTTTTTACAACCCGATTGCAAAAAATTTTCTCATCTCCGAAGCGGTGCGGGGAGAGGGGGGGGTCCTGATCGATGGCCAGGGCCAGCCCTTCATGCACCGCTACGACAGCCGTGGCGACCTGGCCACACGGGATGCGGTGGCACGGGGAATCGATGCGGAGATGAAAAAGACCGGCGCCGATTGCGTGTACCTGGATATCAGTCATCGACCGGCCGAATTTATCCGGCAGCGGTTCCCTACCATCTATGGAACGTGCAGGCGGTATGGGGTCGATATCACCAGGGAGCCGATCCCGGTGGTGCCGGCGGCTCATTACATGTGCGGCGGAGTCCAGGTGGACAAATGGGGCTGTACTTCCCTGCGCAACCTGCTCTCCCTGGGCGAGACGGCCTGCACGGGACTGCATGGCGCCAACCGCCTTGCCTCCAATTCCCTTCTCGAGGCAGTGGTCTTTGCCCACCGGGCCGCAGACTGGCTGCACAGGAACTGGCTGGCCATCACCAGAGAGGCGGAGGTGGAGGTGCCGGCCTGGCGCACAGGGAGGGCGCGTTCCATAGAAGAAAACGTCCTCATCAGCCATAACTGGGACCAGATCCGCAGATTGATGTGGAATTATGTGGGTATCGTGCGCCGGGAAAAGCGGCTGCACCTGGTGAAGCGGCGCCTGGAGCCTATCATCACCGAGATCAGGGAACACTTTTATGATTACCTCCTGACCCCGGACCTGGTGGAGCTGCGCAACATCGCCATCATTGCCGAACTGATCGTCCGCTGTGCCCGCAGCCGCAAGGAGTCCCGCGGTCTGCACTACATGGTCGATTACCCGCAGCGGGATGATGTGCATTTCAGAAGGGATACTGTGGTGCAGAGAAGACTTGGCAAGGAGAGCTGATGTACTGCTGAACTTTTACCAAAGGTGGTGCTATTGTTAGGTAATTGCTGGTAGCGGTGAACTATTACGTCATTCCCGCCAGCAGGCGACTGCCCGCATAGGGAACTGTGGATGGCAGCAACTGTTACAACACCCAACACCTGTGTCCATCCATCCATTTTTCCGCCGGAGGCGGCACGAGGAATACTGACTTCTGTCCTCCGTCATCTGGCCAAGGAGGTGAGTATCATGATGACCGCACTCAACTGGATCGCCGAGCAGAAGATTCGGCAGGCCATTGAAGAGGGGAGCATGGCTGATCTCAGCCATTGGAAGAACAGGCCCATGCCGGCCGATGACATGCGACATGTACCGCCGGAGCTGCGCATGGGCTACCGGATTCTGAAAAATGCCGGTTACATTCCAGAGGAGGTCGCCCTCCGCAAGGAGATCGTCACCACCGAGGAACTGCTTGCCCACTGCACGGATGAGAAGGAAAAGTATAAACAGTTGAAAAGACTGAATTATTTAAAGTTCAAGCTGGAAACCCGCATGGGAAAGAAGCTGCAGGTGGATATGGATTCACCCTACTATGCCAAAGTGGTGGATCGGCTGTAACGTAAGCGCTCTCAGGGGCCGCAGATTTGTGCAGGCGTGCCTGACCGCTATAGCGCGGGCTATAGCGGCCAGGCACGAGCACGTGCAGATGGCGTGCTGCTGAACCAGATACTACCTACAGCTCCATGATGTCGTCGAACAACGCACTATGTTCCCGGATCCGGGAGCAGTTGCCGATGCTGGCGCGATACCCTTTCTTTCGCAATCTGTTGAAATAACGTGAAAAATCCCGTAGGTGCTCTGGAGTGGTGGTCAGGATCTCCCGGATGCGCGCCTGTTTGAAAGCCGGGGTGATGCCGGAGAGAAGCTCGTTTCTGGCTGTGGCGGCACGGGCGGGTGGTCCTTGGTGCGGGGTGAATTTGCCGTAGGTGCCGATGATGAGCTGTTTCAACACCTGCTCCGGTACCTCCAGGGTACGGAGCCGCTCCTCAATGGCGTCATAGGCGGCATAGGTCCTCTCCACCTGGGGATCGCGGTAACTGACCAGGGCGAAGTTGCCGCTGATGTGGTTGAACTGGATGAAACAACCATAGGCGCCGCCCACCTGGCGAACCGTGTTCCACAGGTAGTCGCGGGACAGCCATGTCTTCAGGGTCTCGAAATGACCATTGTAGCCTGTTTTGTCGGTAAACAGGGTGCACCCTTGAATATTGTAAACAACCTCGGCAGATGTGCAGAATGCCTGATTTCTCGGGGTCTCGGCAAACCTGGGTTCGACGGCGTCCGGTCTCTCCGGCTGCAGGCCGGTGACGAGGCCCGCGGCAAGCCGCTCGAACTCCCCCCTCTCCCCTGAACGGGCGGCCACGGAGAGGGTCAGGCCCGGGCGGTGCAGGAGGCGGCTGCGAATATCCGCAAGCGTGGCAAGCAATGCCTCCTCGTGGGCATCATAGTCTCGGGCCATCTCCTTGAGGCAGAGGTAGGAGGTGGCGCCGCTCACATACTCGTTGTACTGACCGGCCCTGCCAAGATGCGAAAATACCCTGGTCGAGGCCAGGGAGTATCCCTCGCTCTGTACCGAATGTTCCGCCCAGGCGAATTCCCGCTGCACGATCTTGCGGATCTGCTCCCGATCGTCGAGGTTGAGGGAGAGGAAGACATCGCTGATCAGCCTGGTGGCTGGCTCGAGAAAGGAGGACAGGGCCTTGACGTGGAACCAGAGCATGGGGGTGAGCTGTGCCGGATCCTCCATGGACAGGTAGGTGGTGAAGGAGTGGGTGAAGCCGCCGGTGCAGATATTGAGCTTCTTGGCAAAGGCCATGTAATCCAGATCGGTGGTGCCTATCTCGGTGACAATGGTGGCAAAGAGATCCAGGTAGGGAAGCTGCTCCTCATCCAGGGCGGAGCAGTCGAATCCCAGGTCGAAATAGACGATGGAGTTGGTGTCCAGGTCGCTGTAGATCAGGGGCCGGTCGGCCAGCTTCTTTTGCCGCGCTCGATGGAAGGGAACCTCTGGTGACAGGTCGGAGAGTTCGAGCCCGGGCAGCAGCCGCAGCACCTCCTCGTCGTTGGGCCGGTGCTGGAGGGCAACCAGTTCCCTGGTATGGCGGACTAGGTCCTCGATGCCCCGATCGTCCAGGGTTTTTTCAAAGGCGGCAAGGCGTTGCCGCTCCATCTCCATGGTCCTGCGGATCTTGTCCGGATCAGGCCGCAGGGTGACCACCACCGTGGCCCGGTTGTCCAAAAGGTATCGACGGATCAGTTCCTCGAAATAGCGCCCCTCCAGGGCACGGTTGCGGATGTCCGCCAGCAGTCCTTCCATCTGCAGGGCCTCGAAGGGATCGGCGCCGTGCTGCATGGCGGGCAGGGCCTTGCCGATCAGGCTCAGTCCGCGCTGGGCCTTGTTCATTTCCTCGCGCATGGAAAACTCGTACTTGTTGAGCTCGGACAGGACAAGGTCATGGTCCAGACCGTCGGCGGCCATCTGCGACAGGGTGGACTGGTAGACATCGAGGAAGGCCTCTCTCTTTTCCGGATCAGAGCCGATGAGATAGGTCATCATCAGGGTCTTGAAGCTGGAGTTTGCGAGGAATACTCCACCGAAATCCTTACATAACCCTGCGTCCAGGATCGCCTTTTTCAGTGGCGAGCCATCGGAGTTGAAAAGGATGTTGGCAATGATCTGGAAGGCGGCGTTACGGCGACGGTCGAGGATGGTGCCGACGGTGGAGCCAACGGCGAGAAAGGTCTTGCCGGCGGTGTCGCTTCCGGGCTGGACGCCGTAGGTATCCTCGATGAAGACCGGCTCGCTGATATCCCTGCCCGGATCGATGGCCGCCCGCTGACCGGCCCGGTCATAAGCGGAAAGAAAGTTGTCCTCCACGTAGGCAAGTTCCTCCTCCAGCGGCGCATCACCGTAAAAGAAGAGAAAGGCGTTGGACGGATGGTAGTGACGGCGGTGGAAGGCGACAAATTCCTCGTAGTCGAGATCCGGGATGTGTCGCGGATCTCCCCCGGATTCGTGGGCATAGGTCGATTCCGGCATCAGGCCGCGGAAGGTATTCTGAAAGATGGCTCGGATGGGGTCGGAAAAGGCGCCTTTCATCTCGTTGTACACCACGCCCTGGTACTGAAGCGGCTGGTCCACGGCCTCTTTGTGATAGTGCCATCCCTCCTGCTCGAAGGTGGTGGGTTCCAGCAGGGGATGGAGGGTGACGTCGCAGTAGACGTCCATGATGTTGAAATACTCCTTCAGGTTCCTGGTGGCAAAAGGGTACCAGGTGGCATCGGATCCGGTCATGGCATTGAGAAAGGTCATCAGGCCGCCCTTGTTGATCTCGCCGAATACGTCCCTGACCGGGTACTTTTCCGAGCCCATGAGCACAGAGTGTTCCAGGATGTGGGCCACGCCGGTGGAATCGGTGGGTACGGTCTGGAAGGCGATGCAGAAGGTCTTGTTCTCGTCGTCATTCTTGATGGCCAGGGCCGGGGTCCCCAGGACCTTGTGGCGGAAGAGGTAGACGGTGGAACGGATCTCGGCGATGGACTCCCTGCGCTCGAGCAGAAAGCCGTGGTAGCTGGAACCGATATGGAATGCAGTCATGATATGTCTGTGGTTGAAGTTGGCGGCCTGACAGCGGCCAGATGGATGGTGGAATGCGGTACAGGTGTACGTCGTAACAGTTTTCCGCTATAATCAATTGTTTTGAAGCACAGAACCTTTATTGCGAGTCGAGCAGCAGGGTAACCGGTCCGTCATTGACCAGGGAGACCTGCATGTGGGCGCGAAACCTCCCGGTTTCGGTGTGGATACCGTGCTGACGGATCTGGGCGGCAAAGTAACGATACAGGTGCTGCGCCTGTTCGGGAGGGGCGGCTGCCGACCAGGAGGGCCGCCGTCCCTTGCGGCAGTCCCCGAGCAGGGTGAACTGGGAGACCACCAGCAGATCACCACCGATATCAAGCAGGGAGCGGTTCATCCGGCCGCTCGCATCTTCAAAGACCCGCAGGTGGACGATCTTGTCTGCCAGAAAATCGGCATCCTCTTCAGTGTCGTCGGCATGGACGCCAAGCAGGACCAGGAGTCCGGCGCCGATACTGCCCACGCACTCTCCATTGACATCGACCCGGGCTTCGGTGACCCGCTGGATAACCGTTTTCATTACCGGAATGCAGAAATCAGAAGAAGACAGAAGTGAAAGACTCGTAAAAAGTCCGGAATTTGTGTTTTTTGCTACGTAACTATTTGAGTTTTCGTTGTAAGAAGTGTGTGTTTCGAGTTTTTACAGGACGATCGACACTGTCATAGTAGCATGAAAGCGGCTGGATTACAAAGCATGGTCCTGCCGGGTCGCCGAGATCCGTTCGCAGAGCAGATAGGTACCGCCGCCGACGATGAGCAGGCCGCCGATCCAGCTCGAGAGCGGCGGGATCTCCTGCCAGAACAGGTAACCGTAGAGGGCGGAAAGCGGCACCGAGGCATAGCTGGCCGCGGCTACGGCCGGGGCCCGGTCCAGGCTGTAGGCGCGGGTGAGGAGAAACTGGCCCGTGCTGGCAAAGGCGGCAATGAACAGGAGCAGGAGCCACTGGCGGGGAGCGGGCGCTACAAAGACGGGCAGGGTGGCCGTGCCGCTGGCCAGGGCGAGGATCAGGGTGAAGTTGAAGACGATGACCAGGGTATCGTCGCTCTGCCCGAGCCTGCGGACCATCAGGTGGGCCACCGCGGAAGAGGTGGCTCCGCCGAAG